>DASVWB010000396.1:0-27237 GCA_036389815.1 Pyrinomonadaceae bacterium
CGACGCCTTCAACTACGGCGGCATCGGCGCCGTCATCGGCCACGAGATGACGCACGGCTTCGACGACTCGGGCGCGAAGTTCGACGCCGACGGCAACCTCGTCATGTGGTGGACGCCCGAGGACTTCAAGAAGTTCAACGACCGGACGGACTGCGTCGTCAACCAGTTCAGCGCCTTCGAGGTCGAGCCCGGCCTGACGCAGAACGGCAAGCTCGTCGTCGGCGAGTCGGTCGCCGACCTCGGCGGTCTGACCGTGGCCTACGCCGCCTACAGGAAGTCGCTCGAAGGCAAGCCGCGGCCGAAGACCGTCGCGGGATTTACGCCCGAGCAGCGCTTCTTCCTCGGCTGGGCGCAGGTCTGGGCGCAGAACATCCGCCCGGAGGCCGCGCGCCAGAGGGTCGCCACCGACCCGCACCCACTGGGCCGCTTCCGCGTCAACGGCCCGCTCTCGAACATGCCGGCCTTCGCCGAGGCGTTCCAGTGTAAGCTCGGCGACGCGATGGTGCGCCCGCCCGACAGGCGCTGCCAAATCTGGTAGCCGCCGGCCGGGATGATGCGAAACTAAACACGGCCCGCGCGGCGTGGTCAGTATCCGTACAACAGGGCGCCGCCGCCGGGCCGCGTCCTCGCCGCGCGCGGCGGCTTAAACGGCGGCATTTCGGGCGTTTGCCGGGGGCGGCGGTCGCGCGCACGCGGTTGGCATGGACGTTGCCCTTTGCCGTGTGCGACCGAAAGGGGTCGGCGGGCTTTCGATTCGAAACTTCTGAACCTAAGGGAGGGTTTGTAGGATGCTCTGGACGATTCTGGTTATTCTGCTCGTGCTCTGGCTGCTCGGGCTGGTCGCCCACATCGGCGGCGGTCTGATTCACCTGCTGCTGGTCGTGGCGCTGGTGGTCTTCGTCATCAACCTCCTGACGGGGCGCAGGACGGTCTAGCCGGCGCGGGCCGAAGCGGGTTCTTGCCCTGGACTTGGGTCTTGCCCTGAACTTGGGACAAAAAGGCGGGCGGCGCGGACTCCTCACAGAGTCTGCGCCGCCGTTCTCATCTGCGGGGGTACGGATGCGACTGCGAAGCAGGTCGCACACGCCTGCACACCGCTCTAACGGTTGACCGACTTCATCGCCTGCTCGGGGTAGCGCGTGCCCGCGACCGCGGTCTCGCTCAGTACGTCATCTATGCGCGCGAGGTCTTCCGCCGTCAGCCCGACGTCGAGCGCGCCGACGTTCTCTTCGAGGTAGGCGCGCCGCTTCGTGCCCGGTATCGGCACCACGTCCTCACCTTGCGCCAGCACCCACGCCAGCGCGAGCTGCGAAGGCTCGCAGCCCTTCTCGGCCGCGAGTTCTTTGACGCGCTCGACGAGCCGCATGTTCTGTCGGAAGTTCTCCTCCTGGAAGCGCGGGAACTGCCTGCGGCGGTCGTCCTCCGGCAAGTCCTCGGGGCTTTGGAAGCGCCCCGTCAGGAAGCCGCGCCCGAGCGGGCTGTAGGGGACGAAGCCTATTCGGAGTTCCCTGCACGTCGGGAGAATCTCCTCCTCCACCTCGCGCGTCCAGAGGCTGTACTCGCTCTGGAGTGCGGCGACGGGGTGGACGGCGTGCGCGCGCCGGACGGTCTCGGCCGAGGCTTCGGAGAGCCCGAGGAAGCGCACCTTGCCCTCCTCGACGAGCCGCGACATCGCGCCGACCGTGTCCTCGATGGGCGTCTGCGGGTCTACGCGGTGCTGGTAGTAGAGGTCTATCACCTCGACGCCGAGCCGCCTGAGCGAAGCCTCGCACGCCGAGCGCACGTACTCGGGGCGGCCCGAGACGCCGAGGAAGCTCCCGTCCTCGCCGCGCACGTTGCCGAACTTTGTCGCCAGCACGACGCCGTCCCGCCTGCCCTTTATCGCGCGCCCGACCAGCTCCTCGTTGCGGCCGACCCCGTACATGTCTGCCGTGTCGAGGAAGTTGACGCCCAGCTCCAGCGCGCGGTGAATCGTCGCCACCGACTCCTCGTCGTCGCGCCCCGCGTAGAACTCCGACATGCCCATGCAGCCCAGCCCCAGCGCCGAGACGCGCAGCCCACTCTTGCCCAGCTCCCTCTGCTCCATGAAAGCCCCCTTCCGCGAACTCAGGTTTTGGTTTCCGCGATTATACGCCAACGCTGCGCGAACCGCCCCGTTTGGGTTACTATCGCGGCCGTCCGTTTCAGAGGAAGTTTATGGAGAAGGGCGAACGCGAAAGGTTCGTGCGCGCGTCGGGGATGGGCGAGTACGTCTACTGCGCGCGCGCCTGGTGGCTGAGGCGCGAGGGCGTCCGGCCCACGCGCGGCGGCGAGTCGCGCGCCGCCGGCACGCGCTGGCACGAAAGCCACGGCCGCACGGTCGCACGCGCGAGGCTGCTGCGCGCCGTCTCCCTCGTCTGCGTCTGCCTCGCGCTGGCGCTCGCGCTCGTTCTTTTATACCTGCTCCTTCCGCGATGACCTGGCTCGTACTCCTCCTCGTCCTGCTCGTCGTCGCGGCCGCGCTCGCGGGCGCCGCCGCCGCGCGCGAGTCGAGGCGCGCGGGACTCCCGAAAGGCGCGGTCATCTACGGCGACACGTTCCGGCCCGTCGGCCGCGTCGCGCCCGCGGTCGTCGGCCCCGAGGGGCGGAAGCAGGAGCGCCCGCTCGTCTCGCGCGCGCTCCGCCTGACGGGGAGGCCGGACTACCTGATAGAGACGGAGGGCGGCGTCGTCCCCGTCGAGGCCAAATCCACGACGTGTCCGCCCGGCGGCCCTTACGACTCGCACCTCGCGCAGCTCGCGGCCTACTGCCTGCTCGTCGAGGACGTTCTGGGCCGGCGAGTCCCCTACGGCCTCGTCAAGTACCGCGACCGCGAGGTGCGCGTCGAGTACACGCCCGAGGTGCGCCAGAGCGCGCTCGAACTGCTCGCGGCGATGGGGCGAGACGCGGAGGCCGCCGACTCCGGCGAGGAGGTGCACCGCAGCCACGACGAGCCGCGCCGCTGCGCCGGCTGCTCCCTGCGGGATGTCTGTACCGAGTCGCTCACATAAATCACACAGAGAGGATTGCTACACATGAGACACGCACTCGTTCCTTCACTGACCTTCTGCCTCCTGACGCTCGGCCTGCTGCTCGGGCACGCGCGCGCGCAGGGGTCTTCGAAGCCCGCGGCCGCGGAGGGCACTCAAGCTCCGCCGAAGCCCGCGGCGCGGCCCGCGGACGTGGCCTCCGTCGAGAGCATCGTCGCGGCCGTCTACGACGTAATCTCGGGGCCGGCCGGGCAGAAGCGCGACTGGGACAGGATGCGCTCGCTCTTCGCGCCCGGCGCGCGCCTGATTCCGACCTCGCCGGTGCGCCCGCCGGGGACGAAGCCCGACACGCCGCTGACCGGCGGCGAGCCTTACGCGTCGCACGTCCTCGACGTGGACGGGTACATCACGCGCTCCGGCGACTACCTCGAAAAGAACGGGTTCTTCGAGCACGAGACGGCGCGCCGCGTCGAGACCTTCGGCCACATCGCGCACGTCTGGAGCACCTACGAGGCGCGGCACAAGGCCGAAGACCCCGAGCCCTTCATGCGCGGCATCAACAGCATCCAGCTCATGAACGACGGCAAGCGCTGGTGGGTCGTCACAATCTTCTGGGAGGCCGAGACGCCGCGCACGCCCCTCCCGAAGGAGTACCTCAAGGGCGCGCGCTGACCCGGCTTTTTGCGAAACCCGACCGCTCCGGTACAATCCGGCTTTCACCGAAAGCGACCGAGGGGTCTGACTTCTCTGCATGTCTGACAAGAAAGTTCTGGCCATCCTCGTTGGCGGCGGGCCCGCGCCCGGCATCAACGCCGTCATCTCGGCCGCCGCCATCGAGGCCATCAACGAGGGCTTCGAAGTCCTCGGCGTGCAGGACGGCTTCAAGTGGCTGATGCGCGAGGACGCGTCGCACGTCCGGCCGCTGCGCATCGACGACGTTTCGCGCATACACCTGTCGGGCGGGAGCGTCCTCGGCACCGCCCGCGACAACCCGACCAAGTCCGAGAAGGCGACGCGCGCCGTCATCGAGACGCTGCGTTCCCTGGGCGTCACGCACCTCGTCACCATCGGCGGCGACGACACCGCGCTCTCTTCGAGCTTCGTCGCCGAGCGAAGCGGCCACGAGATCAAGGTCGTCCACGTCCCCAAGACCATCGACAACGACCTGCCGCTGCCCGCGCACATCCCGACCTTCGGCTACCAGACGGCGCGCCACGTCGGCGTCGAACTCGTCCAGAACCTGATGGAGGACGCGCGCTCGACCAAGCGCTGGTTCGCCGTCGTCGCCATGGGGCGCAAGGCCGGCTTCCTCGCCTTAGGCATCGGCAAGGCGGCCGGCGCCACGCTCACCGTCATCGGCGAGGAGTTCACGGGCCGCGAGACGGTCGCCTTCTCCGACATCTGCGACATCGTCGAGGGCGCCATCATCAAGCGCCGCGCGATGGGCAGGCACTTCGGCCTCGCCGTCCTGGCCGAGGGGCTCATCGAGAAGCTCGACCCGGCCGAGCTGGCCGAACTCCAGGACGTGGAGCGCGACGAGCACGGCCACATACGCTTCGCCGAGGTGGACCTCGCGCGCCGCGTCAAGGTCGAGGTGCAGGGGCGGCTGGCCGCGCGCGGCCTCCGCGTCACCATCACCAACAAGAACATCGGCTACGAGCTGCGCTGCGCCGACCCAATCCCCTTCGACGCCGCCTACTGCCGCGACCTCGGCTACGCCGCCGTCCGCTTCCTGCTCGGGGGCGGCTCCGACGCGATGGTGAGCGTGCAGGGCGGCCGCATGGTGCCCATCGCCTTCTCCGACATCCGCGAGCCCGGCACCGGCCGCACGCGCGTCCGCATGGTCAACACCGACAGCGAGGGCTACCGCGTCGCGCGCGAGTACATGATCCGCCTTGAGCCCGCGGACTTCGAAGACGCGGCCTGGGTCGAGAAGCTCGCCCGCGCCGGCAACCTGACCGCCGAAGGGTTCCGCGACAGGTTCGGTTACCTGAGCGGACACATTGATGCAGTAGACAGTAGGCAGTAGACAGTAGGCAGTAGACAGTAGACAGTAGGGCTCCGCCTTCGCGGCGTTGACGCTGAGACTCGGACGATGCTCTTTAAGAAGGGTTTCTACTGTCTACTGTCTACTGTCTACTGTCTACTTCAAAGATTATGGCAATCAAGCGACTGGGCATCCTCGTCGGCGGCGGGCCGGCGCCGGGGACGAACGGCGTCATCAGCGCGGTCGTCATCGAGGCGATCAAGATGGGCTGCACGCCCGTCGGCTTCCACGACGGGTTCGAGTGGCTGGCGGGGCGCTACACCGACGAGCAGCACGAGATGACCATCGACGAGGTCTCGCGCATACACCTCGACGGCGGGAGCGTCCTCGGCACCTCGCGCACGGACGTCACGCGCGACCGGGAGAGCCTGGACAACGCCGTCGCCGCGCTGCGCAAGCTCGGCATCGAGGCGCTCGTCACCGTCGGCGGCGACGACCTCGTCCGCAGCTCGGCGGCCGTCGAGCGCGCCACCGAAGGCGCCGTCAAGGTCGTGCAGGTGCCGAAGTCGATAGACAACGACGTGTGGCTCCCGCTCTCCGCCCCGACGCTCGGCTTCGAGACGGCGCGCCACGTCGGCGTCCAGCTCGTCAAGCGCCTGATGGAGGACGCCAAGACTACGGGGCGCTGGTATCTGGGCGTGACGATGGGGCGGCCGACCGGGCACCTCACGCTCGGCATCGGCAAGGCCGCCAGCGCCACCTGCACTATCATCCCCGAGGAGTTCCGCGCCGACCGCGTCTCGCTCTCAGACATCTGCGACATCGTCGAGGGCACCATCGTCAAGCGCCGCGCGATGGGGCGCCCGCACGGCGTCGTCCTGCTCGCGGAGGCGCTCGTCGAGCGCTTCGACCCGGCCGAGGTCGCCGAGCTTCAGGACGTTGACCGCGACGCGCAGGGGAACATCCGCGTCGCCGAGATAGACCTCGGCCGCAAGGTCAAGGGCGAGGTGCAGGCGCGGCTCGAACGGCGCGGCATCAAGGTCACGCTCGTAGACAAGACCATCGGGTACGAGCTGCGCTGCGCGCCGCCCATCCCCATCGACGCCGAACACGCGCGCGACCTCGGCTACGCAGCCTTCCGCCACCTCCACGGCGGCGGCTCCGGCGCGGTCATCACCATCCAGGGCGGCGAGTTCCGCCCCGTCCCCTTCGACGAGGCCCTGGACCCGGAGACGGGGCGCGGCCGCCAGCGCGCCGTGGACGTGGACACCGAAAGCTACCAGGTCGCGCGCGACTACATGGTACGCATCGGGAAGAAAGACTTCGCGGACGACGCCTGGCTCGCCAAACTCTCCGAGGCCGCCGGGCTCGGCAAGGAAGAGTTCGTCACGCGCTTCGGCTCCCGGCCCTAACTTAAACCGGCGGTCGAAGCTTACGAGCGCGACAGCATCCAGGACGCCTTGCAGAGCGCGCGCGGGAGCCGCAAGAAGGCGGCCAGGCCCCTCGACACGACCGGGCGCATCATCGGCTACAAGGTGAAGAAGTACGGCGTAGACTGCGAGCGCTTCCGGCCCTGACGCGCGAATTTCTCCACACAACCTACAGCATAAATAGAAACTCCCGAAGTAGACTCGCGGCCGTGGACGTGGGGAGGCCGGTCAGGCTCTACATCTTCGACGCGGACGGGACGCTGCGGCAGACGACCGTGCCCGGCCTCCCTTGCCCGAACCGCCCCGGCGAGTGGGAGCTGATACCGGGCGTGCGCGAGCGGCTGGCGCGGATAGACTGGGGCGCGGCGCGCTTCGGGGTTGCGACGAACCAGGGCGGCGTCGGGCTCGGCTACATGACGCTCGCGGCCGCGCGCTCGCTGCTCGACGAAATGGTCTTCGAGGCGTTCGGCGTGCGGGCGCCGGCCGGCTCCGTCGAAATCTGCCCGCACGCGCCGCACAGGGGCTGCGCGTGCCGCAAGCCGCGGCCGGGGATGCTGCTGCGCCTCATGAGCCGCTTCAAGGCGTCGCCCGACGAGACGCTCTACGTCGGCGACATGGACGTGGACGAGGGCGCCGCCCGCGCCGCCGGCACGCGCTTCATGTGGGCGCACGAGTTCTTCGGGCGCCCCGAAGTCACTTAACTTTTCGGCCAGGGGTTGCGGGCCGGAAGGCTTGTACTACTTCAAGTTTGAGATTTGAGATTTCAACTTTGAGATTTCAAATTCTTGACGCGGCGTCGCCGCGCCTCTGCGGTTAATCTGTTTCCCGCGCTCTCACAAATTCCGGCTACTCGCCGTCCTCTTCCGCCTCGGCGTCCGCCTCTTCTTCGTGCGCGCCGGCGTCCGTGTGCTCTGGCTTCCCTTCCGGCGGCCCGAGCATTTCGAGGGCGCGGCAGGCGGCGTCCATCTCGGCGGCCTTGATGGTCTGTCCCTGGCCGCGGACTCTCTGGCCGTCGAAGACGGCCTCGACGTGGAAGGTGCGCGCGTGGGGCGGGCCTTCGGTCTCGACCACCTCGTAGGCGGGCGAGAGGTGGCGCTCGGACTGCAAGCGCTCCTGGAGCATCGTCTTGAAGTCGGCGGCCGCGGCGGACTCGGGCGTCGCCTCTTCCAGCTCGCCGCAGAGCGCACGCTCGACGAAGCCCTGCGCCTCCGCGTAGCCGCCGTCGAGGAAGACCGCGGCCAGCAGCGCCTCGAAGGCGTCGGCGAGGAGCGCGCGCTTGCGGCGGCCGCCCGTCTTCTCCTCGCCGCGGCCGACGCGCAGGTACTCGCCGAGTTGGAGCCGGCGCGCGACGCGCGCGAGCGTCTGCGTCGAGACGAGGCGGTGCTTCATCCGCGAGAGCTCGCCCTCCGTCACTTCCGGGTGCGTGCGGAAGAGCGCGGCGGCGACGACGAGCCCGAGCACCGAGTCGCCGACGAACTCGAACGCCTCGTTGTGGAGCGCGCGCGCCTCGCGCTCGCCGCCGGCGCCGACCGACTCGTGCGCCCAGGAGCGATGCGTCAGCGCGCGCTCCAGCAGCCTGCGGTCGCGGAACCTGTATCCGATTCTCTCTTCGAGGGGCGAGGGGTCGGGCGCGGGCGGGGGCTGACTATCGGGGCTGGCGTCGTGGCGCTCCTCTTGGGTCATGCGCCGGATTGTAGCAAAAACGCCGGGCGCGCCGTCCGACTTTCGTCTTCTGGCGCGCCCGGCGTCCCGGAGTCTTGCGAGCGACCTACGCCGCCGCCTCAGCGGCGGGGGTTCGTCTTCGAGGCCGGCGGCTTCTGCGGCGTGGCGGCCGGCTTCGCGGCCGGCGTGGTCGCGGCAGGCTTGGCCGTCGTCGTGCCGGCGGCGGGCTGCCCCGCGGCGGCCGGCGTCGTGCCGTTGGCGCCGGTCGTGGTGGCCGATGCCGGCGGCGCGGGCTCCTGGCCCGGCAGCATGATCGGCTTCGAGAGGACGCCCGCGATCAACTCGTTCAGCCCGGCTTCCGAGCCGTCGTGGAGCTGCTTATACCACGGCAGCAGCTTGGTGCGGCGGCCGTCCCTCGCCGCGCCCGCCGGCGTCAGGGCGGCGGCGCGGGCGTAGGCGTCGACGATGCGGTTGGTGACGGCGCTGATCCTGTTGAAGAGCGCCTCGCTCTCGGGCGTCGCCTCCTTGCCCTCGTACTTCGCCTTGTACTCGGCGGCCAGCGTCTTGTACTCGCCGTTGATGTAGGACGCGGCGAGGAAGTCGTAGGTCGTCGGCTCCTTGGAGAAGGAGCTGTTCGACTGCGCCGCCTTGAGCAGGTAGTTGGCGGCCTCGGCCGGCGAGTTCTCAAGCGTGAAGAAGCCGATGTAGTAGTTCAGCCCCGGCGCGGCTTCGGGCTGCCCCGTGAAGGGCGCCCACACGTCGGAGGTCTTGCCCTGCTCGACGAGCTGGAGCGCGCGGCGCGCGGCGTTGGCCGCCTCGGCGTTGGTGCTGTTGTTCTTCGCCTGGACGTTCTTCAGGCCGGCGGCGACGAGCATCAGGTAGACCTTCAGGTTGTCGGCGTTGGCGTCGCGGTACGGGGCGCAGGCCGCGAAGGCCTGGGCGGGCGTCTCGTTGACGGCCTTCGTGCAGTTGAATTCGAGGGTCGCCTTCTCGTACTTCGTGATCCAGTTCTGGATGTACTTGATGATCTGCTGGTCGGCGGCCTCGGTGCAGGAGCCGTACTTCGACAGGTACTCCTTGCCGGCCTCGTAGGCGGCCTTCTGCTCCTCGGCGCTCTTGTTGAACTTCTCTCTGAACTTGCCGTAAGTGGCGGCCTTAGCCTCCGCCTCGGCGCAGGGGCCGGTGGGCGTGGCGGCCGGCGTGGCCGCCGTGTCCTGCGCGTAGGCAGGGAGCGCGAAAACCGTCACGAGCGCGGCGAGGGCCAGAAGTCTTAATGCGTTTTTCATCGGTCGCAAATCCTCCGTGCGCTGATACTGGCTGTTGGTAGGGAGATTTAATTCCGGGGCGCGCGACAGTTCGGCTTCCGGCGCCGCGTAACGAATTTCAGATGCGTGCCGGCTGTGGCCAGTTGCCGCTCGGTCGAGCGTGCTGCGCCTGCTCCACGGGGGGGAGCGCAAGGCCGTTCGTCCTTAACTATGGAACGTTTTCGCGCCTGATACTGCACCAATCGTCGCGGGGGTGTCAAGCCAAACCTTCGCCCCGGTCAGGAGCCTACGGCACAGCGTCCGGGGCCAAGAAAAAGTTAAGAATTTAGCGGAAGGTTGGAACCGGAATGCAACCGCACGACAACAAGAAGGCCCGGCCGTTCAGGCCGGGCCTTCTTCACTGACCGGGGACTGCGGAGCCCTGACTTCCCCTTACGGCCTGTCGTTGACGCGGCGGGGGCGCTCGGCGCCGTTCGTCGGCTGCGGCGTGGACGGCTGAGTCCGGTTGACGGGCGGCGTCGGCATGCGGGGCGCGGGCGCGGCGGCGGCCGGGCGCTCGCTCGTCTTGGCGGTCTTCTGGAGCGCGGGCTGCTGCGCGCCGGAGGCCGTGCCGTCGGCCTCGCTCACGACGAAGGCGTCGGCGGCCTTCTCGTTAGCCTCGATGGCCTCGTCCTCGCGCTCCTCGTCCGAGACCTCGGCGGCCTTGCGCGGGTCGATGTGCGGGCGCGGCACGAGCATGTCGTTGGCGAGCGCGGGCTGGTTGCCCGGCCTGGGCGCGAAGCGCGCGGTCTGGCTCAGGCGGCGATAGACGGCGCCCGCGACCTCCGAGGCGTACTTCCCGCGCGCGTGCGAGCCGCGGAGGATGACGGTCACGGCGAGCTGCGGGTCGTGGACCGGCGCGAACGACGTGAAGAGCCCCAGCCACGGCCGCGCCGGGCTCTGCTCGATGCAGGAGCCGGTCTTGCCCGCGACCGTCATCAGCGGCGTCTGCGCGCGCTTCGCCGTCCCGTAGTTGACGGCGCCGATCATGCCCGGCAGGATGCGCTGCACGCTGTCGGCGGGGATGTCGATGTCGCGCCTGACCTCGCGCTTGAAGTTGACGTTCTCCTGCGGCGTGCGCGGCAGGTGCGGGACGAGGAGGTGGCCGCCGTTGCCGATGGCCGAGGTCATGCGGGCGAGCTGGATGGCCGTGACCTCGATGTCGTCGCCGTGCGAGGACATGTGGTTGACGGAGTAGCCCTCCTTGAAGACGGGCAGGCGGCCGGGCGACTCGAACGGGTGGTTGATGCCCGTCGGCTCGCCCAGACCGAGCTTGCGCGCGTACTCCATCATCTTCGAGAAGCCGACCTGGCCGCCGACCCTCTGGAAGTACCCGTTGTTCGAGAAGGCGAGCGAGTCGGTGAGGTCGAGCGAGAAGCTGCCCGTGCCGATGTTGACCGTCTGGACGGGGTCGATGACGTGCTCGGTCAGGCCGGCGAGCCCCGTCACGAGCTTGACGGTCGAGCAGGGCTTGTAGCCGCGCCGCAGCCCCCACTCCTGGTTGACGACCGTGTAGACCTGCCCCGTCTTCGGGTTCATGACGACGACGGTGCCGGCCTTGTCGCCGAGTGCGTCGAGCGCGGCGCGGCGGACTTCCAAATCCTCGCCCGTCGTCTCGTCGCGGCTGATGGCGGCGGCGGCCTCGTCCTTGAGCGCCTGCTCGGCGGCGCGGGCGCGCGCGATGGCGAGCGCGATGCGGCGGGCGCGCTCGGCGGCCTCGCGGCGGCGGCGCTCGGCCTCGGCGCGCGCGGCGGCCATGCGCTCGCGCTTCGACATCCTGCGCGAGTCCCTGGCCGAGGCGCGCTCCTCCGCGCGCCCCTTGCGGCCGCGCTTGTCATCCCTGTCCGCCTTCGGGTTGCGGCGGTCGTTCTTCGAGGCGCGCTCGTTCCGGTCGCGGCGCGCGTCCGCCGCGCGCTCGCGCTTCGACGCGCGCGAGTCCTTGCGCGCCGACTCGCGCCCGGCCTTGGCCTTGGGCGCGGCCTTCGCGGCGGCCTTCGCGGCCGGCTTCTTCGCGGACTTAGCAGTTTTGGCGGCCGCCTGCGACTGAGCGGCGGCGGCGAAGATGAAGAGGGTGGAGACGACGGCGGCGACGAGACGGGGGAAGCGGAGCCTTGGGGTCATTGAACCTTCCTCGCTTAAAAAGCAAAGCAGAAGCGGCCGGTCGGGGCGCGTTACGACACGAGGGGGCGCCCGCCGCGGCCTGGTCTAGCCGCTAAGATGCACTTAACGAGATTTTGATTGCGCGAATTTTTCGGCGGCGCCGCCGCGGCGTCCGCCCGTGGGTGCCAAACTCGAAGTGTCGAAAAGCCACGCCCAAGCCTTTCAGTCTAAGCCCTGTCAGTTTCTTCAAAAACTTCTGTTCAGCACCTGTTGTTGGAAGGAGAGACCTTCTGTGGTCCCCGGGAGGGGTTTGCGCTGGAGACCGGCCCGACTATAACATCTGTCAAAGCCGCAGGGCAACATCTTTGTGCTAAACGTTTGCGGGCTTTGACGAGAGCTCTCCCCGGGGCCGCCCTCGCGGCCGGGGGGTTTTTACCGGATGGGACTGCCGAGACTCTTCTACAGCTTCCGCACGCGGCTGCTGCTGGTGATGGCGCTGCTGCTCGTCGCCACGCTCGGCGTGCAGCTCTACCTCAACCGCCTCGAACAGCAGAACCACGCCACCCTCATCGCCCGGCAGGAGCAGGCGCTCACGGGCAGCATCGCGCTCGCCATCGCGCTCGCCAACGAGAGCATCACCTCTGGCAAGTACATGTACCAACTGGAGGAGGAGCGCTCGCGCTCGTTCCTCACGGAGCAGGCGGGGCGGGTGGACAACGTGCTCGTCGTGAACCAGGACGGGCGGGTAGACGACAGCCTCGCCCCGCGCTACCGCCCCGAGACCATCAGCGAGGGGCAGTACCACTACTACCGCATCGACGACCCCGACGTGCAGTTACCGAAGCTGGTGGACGTGGGCGAGGCCACGCGGGGCTTCAAGCGGCTGCTGCCGTCGCTCCCGACGACGACGCAGCCGACCGCGGGCGAGCCGCGCACCTTCGTTGTCCCGCTCCAGACCACGTCCGCGATCAACTACATCGTCGTCGTCCTCGGGTCGAGCCCCGTAGGCGAGGACTCGTTCCTGGAGGCGGCCAAGCCGCTGCTGCCGACGCTCGCCGTCCTCCTGCTGGCGACGGCCGCGGCGGCCGTCCTCGTCTGGCGCTTCACGCAGCCCGTCCGCGACCTCTCGCACGCCACGCAGCGCGTCGCCGCCGGCGACTTCTCCTTCCGCGTCCCCGGCGCCGACCGCCGCGACGAGGTCGGCCGCCTCGCCGAGACCTTCAACGAGATGGTCACCCGCCTCGGCCGGATGCGCGAGCTGGAGACGCAGGTCAAACAGGCCGAGCAGTCGGCGATGGTCGGGCGCCTCGCCTCCGCCATCGCGCACGAGATACGCAACCCCCTCAACTACATCAACCTCACGCTCGACCACCTGCGCACCTCGCTCGCGCCCTCCGACCCGCAGAAGCGCGCCACGGTCGAGAAGCTCACGCTCCAGCTCAAGGCCGAGGTCGCGCGCATCAACACGCGCATCACGGAGTTTTTGAAGTACACGCGCCCCGCCAACCTCGACCTCAAGCCGCTCGACCTGCGCGAGACTTTGCGCGACGCGCTCGGGATGGTCGAGATGCAGGCGGCCGAGAGCGGCGTCGAGACGCGCTTCGTGGAGGACGGCGGCGGCGCGGTGCCGCCCGTGCTCGGGGACCGCGAGGCTTTACGTTCGCTGTTTACGAACCTTATCATTAACGGCATGCACGCGATGGAGGGGCGCGGCGGGAGCCTGACCGTGAGCCTGTCGGCCGCGGACGGCCGGGCGCGCGTGCGCGTCTCGGACACGGGCGTCGGCATCGAAGCCGACGCGCTGCCCAAAATCTTCGAGCCCTACTTCTCGACGAAGGAGACGGGGACGGGGCTCGGGCTCGCCATCGCCAAGAAGGCCGTCGACGAGCACGACGGCTCCATCCGCGTCGAGAGCAAGCCCGGCGAGGGCACGACGTTCACGGTCGAAATACCAATACAGAGAGGTTAGGGGTCGGAGGCCGGTGGTTAGTAGAAGCGAACGCCTTCACTACCCTCCGGCCTCCGACCTCCGACCTCTGAGGTTCACATGTCACGCAAAAGCATCCTGGTCGTCGACGACGAGAAGTCGCAGCGCGAGATTCTGGAGATGATTCTGTCGGGCGAGGGCTACGACGTGACGACCGCCGCGTCGGGCGAGGCCGCGCTGCGCATCGCGCGCGAGCGGCGCTTCGACCTCGCGCTCACCGACCTGAAGATGACGGGCATGGACGGCATCGAGCTGCTCTCGAAGCTCCTCGCCTTCGACTCCTCGATCATCGTCATCCTCCTCACCGCCCACGGCTCCATCGAGTCGGCGAAGGAGGCGCTGCGCCGCGGCGCGTTCGACTACCTGGAGAAGCCCTTCGAGCGCGAGCAACTGCTCGACACCATCCGCCGCGCGCTCTCGAAGCTCGACGCCTTAGACCAGGAGATCATCTCCGCGTCGACGGAGATGGAGGCCGTCAAGAAGATGATCCTCAAGGTCGCGCGCTCGAACTCGACCGTCCTCATCCGCGGCGAGTCGGGCACGGGCAAGGAGCTGATCGCGCGCGCCATCCACACCCAGAGCCCGCGCGTCTCCGAGATGTTCCAGGCCGTCAACTGCGCCGCCATCAACGAGAACCTTCTCGAATCCGAGCTGTTCGGCCACGAGAAGGGCTCGTTCACCGGCGCGCACGCCGAGAAGAAGGGGCTCTTCGAGATCGCCGACAAGGGCACGCTCTTCCTCGACGAGATAGGCGAGCTGGACGTGTCGATGCAGGCGAAGCTTTTGCGCGCCCTGCAGGAGCGCGAGATTCGGCGCGTGGGCGGCGCGCGCCCCATCAAGATCGACGTGCGCGTCGTCGCCGCCACGAACCGCGACCTGCGCGCGATGGTCGCGGACGGCCGCTTCCGCGACGACCTCTACTACCGCATCAACGTCCTCTCCATCGACGTGCCCCCGCTGCGCGAGCGGCGCGAGGACATCCCCGTCCTCATAGACTTCTTCCTCAAGAAGCACACGCGCAACACCTCGCGCCTCATACGCGGCCTGACGCCCGACGCGCGCAAGGTGATGCTCGACTACGCGTGGCCGGGCAACGTCCGCCAGTTGGAGTCCGCCATCGAGCGCGCCATCCTGCTCGCCGAGGCCGACTACATCACGGTCGAAGACCTGCCGCTCGAAGTCCGGCAGGAGACCCGGCCCGTGGCCGAGGGCGCGGGCTTCAGGCTCCCGGCCGAGGGCGTCAACTTCGAGGACGTGGAGCGCAACCTGATACTTCAGGCGATGGATCGCACCGACCACAACATCACGAAGGCCGCCAAGCTCCTCGGCCTCACCTTCCGCACGCTCCAGTACCGCCTTGAGAAGTTCGGCATCAAGCGCCCGGACAGGCACGGCGGGAGGGACGAGGAGGAGGAGGAGGGCGGCGAGGAGTAGCGCCCGACTTCAGCCGCGCGCCCCGGTTCCGACGTTTATTGCCGAGCCCTCTTGAGAGGACGTTCGATGAAGAGACCGCCCCTTCCCCTTTCGCTCGCCCTGCTCGCCTTTGCCGCGCTGGCCTGCGCCGCCGGAGCCCGCGCGCAGGGGCGCGCCGCGGACTTCCGCGGCGACTGGAACTACGCCATCTACGCGAAGGACGCGAGCGAGCTTCCGCCCGCCTACCGCGGGATGAAGCCGGAGGAGGTGCCGCTGTTCGCCATCGACCTGACCGTCAGGCAGCGCGGCAGCCGGCTGAGCGCGACGTGCGGCGTCGTCGCGCACTACCTCGCGAGGGTTGACGACTGCGGCTTCACGGCCACGGTCAGGAACGGCGCGGCGCAGTTCCGACTCAGGAGCAATTTCGGCGGCACGGCCGCGGTCAGGCTCACCGTGCGCGGCGGCCGGCTCCGCTGGCAGACCCTCCGCCGCGCGGGCGTGAGCTACTTCCCCGAGGACGTTACGCTCCGCCGGCTCAAGCCCGGCGAGACGCCGCCCTACTTCGAGAAGGAAGACGCGCGGTAACGCGCACGCCGCACAGCACACGCCCGACGCCGGCCCGCACGCAAGCCGCGGCCGCCGCCCTCGTTCATAACACGCACTTACAGACCAGTTCGCAGGGAGATTATTTATGAGGTCATTCGCCGTTCTCATCCTCGCGCTGGCGCTCGCCGGGCTGGCGGCCTGCGGCGGCGGCTCGCGCCCGGCCGCACCGCAGTCCGCCTCTTCCGCGCCGGACTCCGCGGCCCCCGCGGCGCAGGCCGGCGGCGGCGACGCCGCCATGAAGACCGTCTCGCTACAGCAGACCGAGAACGCCGCGCCGGCGCCGCAGGCGGACGCGCCCGCGGCCGCCGGGCGCAAGATCATCCGCAACGCGACGCTGACGCTTGAGGCCGACGACCCCTCGAAGGCCGTGCAGCGCGTCGCCTCGGTGGCGGAGGCGCGCGGCGGCTTCGTCGTCACGTCGGAGTCGAGGCAGCAGGCGGGCGAGAAGGGCGGGAAGGGCTACGAGGTCTTCACGGTCGAGATGCGCGTCCCGGCCGCGCAGTTCGACGCGGCGCTCGCCGACATACGCGCCGCCGCCGGCGGCGTCACCGCGCAGAAGATCACGGGCAAGGACGTGACCGAGGAGTACATCGACCTCGAAGCGCGCCTGCGCACGCAGCAGGCGCTCGAAGCGCAGATGCTCGAAATCATGAAGCGCGCCGACACGGTCGCCGACGCGATGTCGGTCCAGCGCGAGCTGGCGAACGTCCGCGCGGAGATCGAGCGGGTGGAGGGGCGCCGGCGCTTCCTCGAAAACCAGTCGAGCCTTTCGACCATCAACGTCACCGTCGAGCCGCCCGCGCCGCTCGTCAGCACGACCGGCTTCCTGCGCAGCATCGGCCGCGCGTTCGGCGAGGGGCTCGACATCGCCGCCGCCGTCACGCTCTTCCTCATCAAACTCGTGCTGGCGCTCCTGCCCGTCGCGCTCCTCATCGTGCTGCCGCTCTACCTCCTCATCCGCTTCTTCGTCCGCCGCGCGCGCCGACGCCCCGCCCCGCCGCCGCCCGCGCAGGAGTTTCAGCCGCCCCCGCCGCACGTCTAGCAGGGACGGTTTGAGCCGCCGCAGTCGCGGAGGCGCTGACTGAAGCAATTTCAAATTTGAGATTTGAGATTTGAGATTTCAAATTTGAAATCTCAAATCTCAAATTCTTCAGGCCGTGCTTCCGCGGTTCAAACCTGTCCCCTTTTGCGCGCGGCCGTGAATAGCTTTAGACTCCGAGGCATGCGACGAAAGATACTTCTCGCGACGGTTCTACTCCTCGCGCCGCTCGCGCTCGGCGCGTGCGGCGGGCAGGCGGGTGACGGGGGCGCGCAGCTCGCCACGCCGACGCCCGCGGCGCCCGCGCAGGCGCCGGCCGCGCCGACGCCGCCCGCGCAGGTCGTGACCGCGAAGGCCGAGGAGACCCGGCTCGACGCGGGCGGGGCGGTCGAAGCCTCCGTGCGGCTCGACATCGCGCCCGGCTACCACGTTCAGGCCAACCCGGCCGCCGACAAGTTCTACGTGGCGACCGAGCTGAGCGCGCAGGCGCAGGAGGGCGTCACGCCCGGCAGGCCCGTCTACCCGCCCGGCCTGCAAAGGAAGCTCGGCTTCGCCGAGAAGCCGCTCTCGATATACGAGGGGAGCCCCGTCATTAAACTGCCGCTCAGCGCAGACAAGTCCGCCGCGAAGGGCGCGCACACCTTCCGCGCGAGGGTGCGCGTGCAGCCCTGCAACGACCAGACCTGCCTCAACCCGCGCGACCTCGACGTAACCATCCCCCTGACGGTCAACTAGTGAAAGTGGGACGTGGGGCCGAAGGAAGGGGCGAGGGGGGCGGCGCGGGCTTCGACCGCGCGCGCGTGTTGAGGCTCGCGGCCTACGGGCTCTTCGCGGCGGCCGCGGCGCTGCTCTACCTACGCAGGCCGCAGGCGGCCTTCCTCGTCGCGGTGCTCGCCGCCTCGGCCTGGTTCCTCAACGTGCGCGCCGGCCTCATACGCAAACACGATCTGGTGAAGGTCGGCCGGAGGGACTGGCGGCCGCGGGGCGAGGTCGAGGCGGAAGCGGAAGCGGAAGCGGAAGACGAAGAAGAGGCGGGCGGAGCGCGCGTGCGCTCAGAGCATCTCGGTGAATGACAACTGCGCTTCGTCGCGCTCGCCGTCTTCCGCCTGGCGGCGCTTGCGCGCGGCGGGGCCGGAGTCGCCCCCGCCGTCGAGCGCGCGGAAGACCGCCTTCGGGTTGAAGCGCAGCAGGCGCGGCGTGAGGCGGACGCAAGGGATGCGGCCGTCGCGTGCGAGGCGGCGCACGGTCGACTCGCTCACCTGCAAGACCTCCGCGAGCTGGCGCGCCGTCAAAAACTCCTCGCGCCCCTCTCCCCTGTTCTGGTGCGCGTCCTTCACATCCTTCGACCCGTGCCCGCCTACTTCTGCGCGGGGCTGAGCGAGAGGGCGACGCGGTAGATGGCCGCGCCCTCGATCTCCACGTCCTGCGCGGCCGTCTCCATCCCGTCGGCCTTCGCCGTCACGCGGTAGCGAGCGCGCCCGGGCGCGAGCTTGAAGGCGAACTGCCCCGCCGAGTTCGACACGCGGCTGTCGAGCTTCCTGAGCGAGCCGTCCGCCTCGACCCGCGCCAGCTCCACCCGCGCCGCGCCGAAGCTGCGTCCTGAGGCGGTGAAGACGCTCCCGCGGATGAAGGCGATGGTGCCCTCGTCCACCGGCAGGTAGAGCCCGTCCTTGAGCGAGACGGTCTTGCCCGCGCGCACCTCGACGCCCTCCATCCTCCCGACCTGGAGGCCGGCCTTGCGCAGCGTCAGGCCGTAGGAGCCGGGCTCGACCGACTCGAACTGGAACTCGCCCTTCGCCGTCGTCGTGGCCTCCGCGACCCGCTCGTCGCCGCGGCGCAGGACGACGCTCACGCCCGCGGGGCTGCCCGTCTCGACGCGGACGCGGCCGACGACCGCCCCCGTCGTCGGCTCCTGCTTCTTCGACTTCTTCTGCGCCGACGCGCCGGCCGCCGCCGAGAGCGCGAACATCGCGGCGAGCGCGAGCGTTAAATATTTTCTTCCTGAGTTCTTCAAAGGGGTTCTTCCTCGAACCGGCCGCGCATCTAAAGGGCTCGCGGCCGTTGATTATAACACGCGGCCTCAGGGAAGGTTGATGCGTGCGGGCGGCGGCGCTGTTGCCCGCGCGGCGGTTCTGGCGCGCGGCCGCCGCGGGAAAGTATAATCCGCGGGCCGGCCGCCCCTCAGCCGGCCGCCCTTCTGAAAGTTTTTATGAAGCCTCCCACGGTCAAGAACGGAAAGTCGCCCGCGCGCGCCGCGCTCTACGCGGCGCCCCTCGCCTTCCTGCTGCTCGTGGCCGCGGCGGCCCCGCGCGCGCAGCAGGGCGACGCCGCGCAGCGCCCTGCGCCGCCGCCCGTCGAAGTGGACGAAGAGGAGGTTTTGAAGATAGACACCGACCTCATACTCGTCGAGGTGACGGTGACGGACGCCGAGGGGCGCGCGGTGAAGGGCTTGCGCCCCGAGGACTTCAAGCTCTACGAGGACGGCGAGGAGCGCGCGGTCGCCTTCCTCAACGTCGAGCGGCGCGGCGGCGCCGAGCGCCCCGTGGCGGTCGTCTTCGCGGTGGACGTGTCGGGCAGCATGACGCCCGAGGAGATGGCGCGGCTCCAGACGGCGATGCGCGCCTTCTCCGAGAAGCTCTCGAACCGCCCCGCCTCGTTCGCGCTGATGAGCTTCGGCATGAGCGCGCGCGTCATCCAGAACTTCACGAGCGACCCGCGCAAGCTCGACCGCGCGCTGGGGCGCCTCGCCCGCGAGGAGAACGGGCTCTCGACGCACGCCTACGACGCGGTGGACGACGCCGTGCGCCTGCTCGCGCGCGGCGCCCCGCGCACGCTCGACCGCCGCCTGACGAAGCGCGCGGTCGTCGTCGTCACCGACGGCTTCCCCGTCGGCGACACGGTCGCGCCCTCGACCGTCATCGAGCGCGCCAACCAGGCCGAGGTGAGCGTCTACACGGTCACGCTCCCGTCCTACACGCGCCTGCTGACCTCGGCCGCGCCGCAGCGCGCGCCGCTCCCCACCCCGCTCGACGTGTCGGGGCTGGTGGAGAAGACCGGCGGCACGAACTTCTACGCCACCGCGCGCGACTACGAGCCGCTCTTCAAGGCGCTCGCCGAGGAGGTGACCTCCGCCTACGTCCTCGCCTTCTACCCGCCCGAAGAAAAAAGGCGCGACGGGCGCCTCCACACCGTCCGTGTGGAAGTCCCGCGCGGCCTCAACGTCCGCCAGAACCGCACAAACTATAAGAGCCGTGATAAGTGATGGGTGATAAGTGCTAAGAAAGCGCGCTCGCCTCCCCTTATCACTTATCACCCACCGCCCATCGCCTGGCTTACTAAAACTCGTCTTCGGCTTCTTCGTCTTCGTAGTCGTCGTCGGGGTCCTCCTCGGCGATGTCGAGCTCGACGGGGTCGAGGCCGACGATTTCGAGTTCGGTCCCGCACTCGTCGCAGCTGACCGTGTCGCCCTTGTCGGCGTCGAGGTCAACGTGGACTTCGGCTTCGCAGTCTGGGCACGTTCCTACCGGCACAGTTCGTTTCCTCCTGGATGCTGGTTGGCGCAGAGGCCGGGCCCGACCGCCTGGGAGAGACCTCCACTCCTTAACTAAAGCTCAACCGCCGCCGACAATCTACCCGCGCCCGCGCGATTTTGCAATAGCCTTCTACCCGCCCCACGCGCCCCGCACGCGTGCGCCCCCGGCCGTACATTTTTTAGCTTTTCGCGGGCGCGCGCCCGGGCTTCGCGCCTCACTCGTCACGCCGCGGGGCGTCGCGACGGCCGCGCCTCCGCCCGGCGAATTTAATAATCATTTGCGGCGTCTCCCGCTCCGACGCGTCCGCCTGCACAACACGAAGGGGCAATTAGACAGGAAGGGCGACCGAGTGGTCGCCCTTCGAGTTTCTGACTATTGAACTTGTGGAGTTTCGATTACGCGCGGCGGCCGCGCCCGCCGAGATTCCCTCAAGCCCCGCGCGCGCCCCTGCGGCCGCGGCGGACTCTGGCCGCGACGCCGCCCACGCCCGTCAGCAGCAGCACCAGCGTCGCCGGCTCGGGCGTCTGCGCGGGCTGGAGGGTGTAGTTCAGGCTGCGGAGCGTCCAGAGGTTCGGGAGGAAGGGGTTGCGGTCGTAGACGGCCGTGGCGAGGCCCTGCCCGGCGATCTGAACCGTCTGCCAGTCGTCGGGGTGAATCGAGCGCGAGAGCCCTATCTGTCCCGTCATCGAGAAGGTGCTGCTGAAGGTCGCCGTCATGACCGAAGGGTCTACGGGGAACGCGAACTGTGCGGCCACGATGTCGAGCGTGATGAAGTCGTCGAGCCCCGCCCACTGCGTGTACTGCACGCCGCCGACCGTGAGGGGGGCGTGCACTATCAGGTCGTCGTGGTCGAGGAACCTGGAGAGCGACGCCGTCGCTCCGAAGTTGGTGTCGAGGGACGTGCCCCCGAGGAAGATTCTGTCCGCAGACCCCTGCACGGAGAGCCCGCTGCCCTGGAGGCTGAAGTTGTGGTTCGCGGAATCGAAGTTGATGTACCCGGTGACCTGGACGGGGTCGGCGCGCACCTCGGCCGCGGCCGAGCAGAGGACGAGCAGCAGGAGCGGGGCGAAGACTTTCACGCGCGTTATACGCATACTACTGACCTCCCTGACTCAAAAGGGTTTCAAGGACTGCGGAGAGGGCGCGCGGCTCCGGGGCAAGAAGACCGGTGAGACCCTCCGGGCTCGTTGACGCGGCCGAGGATAGCCCCGACACACCGCGCTGTCAACACGCTTTTCGGCGCGCACCGCGCGGCGCCGACCTTCTTCGCCGCGCACAGGGCGAAGATGCCGCGGTAGCCGCCGCCGTCACGGCGCACGGTCAGCGCAGGCGGCGGACGCCGTCCCGCATTTCTTCGAGGAACTCGCGGTCAACCTGCGCGAACGCGCCCCGCGACTGCAAGCCCAGCAGGAGGTCGAGCGCGCGCTGGTAGTTCTCGCGCGCGGCGCGCAGGTGTGCCTCGCGCGCCGCGGCCGCCCCGCCGCGCGCCATCTCTTCGTGAATCCGCGCCATGTTCTTGAACGCCTGCGCCTCGTCGCGCAGCGACACCATGTTCTGCGCGTCCGAGCGGGCGATGGCGTCGAAGCTCGCGGCCGACCGCTCGAAGGCTTCGAGCGCACGCGGCAGGTCGCCCTGCTTGTGCCTCGCGATGCCGAGGCGCGTGTAGCCGATGCCGATATTGCGCTTGAAGGTCAGGCCGTTCGGCTCGCCGCGCTCCAGCTCCGCGAAGATGGCCAGCGCCCCCTCGACGTACCGCGCCGACTCGTCGAGCTTCCCGCGGTTCGCCGCCGAGACGGCGAGCTTCGAATAGCTCTGCGCGAGGTTCTGCCGCGCCTGCACGTCGGCCGGGTCCTTCTCCAGAGTCCCCTCGACCAGCCGCAGCGCCTTGCGCGCGTACTCCTCCGAGAGCGCGTCTTTGGCCGCGTCTCCCAGCTCCTCGTAGATGCTCGACGCCTGCAGGTACGTGAACCAGAGCCCGCGCCTCAGTATCACGTCGTTGGGGCTCTGCCCGACGAGCGCCTCGCCCGCCTCGACGGCCTTCGCCATCTCTGCCTCGGCCTCGGCCTGCGCCTCGCTCCAGGAGAGCGCGGCGGCGAGGAGCGTGTGGCCTTTGGCGAGGAGTCGCCGCGCCTCCGTGTCGCCGGGTTCGGCGCGCACGGCCTCTTCGAGCGAGGCGAGCGCGGCGCGCAGGTGCGGGAAGGCTTCGGCGTAGCGCTGGTTCCGCGAATGGGTCTGGCCGAGGTCGAGCCGCGTCTCGGCCAGCGCGAGCCTGAGCCGGAGGTCGGCCGGGCGCTCCGCGGCCAGCGACTCGTAGAGCCGTAGCGCCTCGGCGTGCGCTTCGAGCGCGCCGGCGTAGTCGTTCGTCCAGTAGAGGACGGCGGCGAGGTCGTTGTAGCTGGCGGCGAGGCGGCGGCGGTTCTCGGCGTCGGCCGGGTCGAGTTCGAGCAGGCGGCGGCGTATCGACTGCGCCTTCCGGTAGCTGGCGACCGCGCCGGGGTAGTCGCCGAGGTTCGGCCTCTCGGGCGCGCCCTGCGACGCGCCGACCTTCTCGTAGGCCGAGGCCAGCTCGGCCTGAAGCACGCGGTCGTCCGCCGACTCGCCGGCGAGCGAGTCGAGGTATTTCAGCGACTGGCCGACGAGCGACTGCCGCGCGTGGGTCGAGCCCGGGAGGCGTTCTATCTTCGGCGCGATGTCGGAGAGGAGGGCGTTCGAGAGCTGGCGCACGTCGTCGAAGCGGCGCTCGGCGCGGTCGCGCTCGCGGGCGGCGGCGCGCGCCTGCCAGACGGCGACGCCGAGCCCCGCGACGAGCGACGCGACGGCCAGCGCCGCCGCCGCCACGCCCGCCCGGTTGCGCCGCACGAACTTGCCCGCGCGGTAGGTGAGCGAGTCCTTCTGCGCGCGGACGGGTCGGCCTTCGAGGTAGCGCCCCACGTCGTCGGCCAGCTCGTCGGCGGTCGCGTAGCGCCGCGCGGGGTCTTCGCGCCTCGCCATCGCCACGATGTTGTCCAGCTCCGAGTCGGCCGCCTTCCGCGCGCCCGCGCGCCCCTTCCCCGCCCCGTCCTGGTCGGTCGGGAGGTTGGTGGCGACGGTGCGGGCCGGCGTCCCGTGACGCCGGCGGCCGGCGGCCCCGCGCCCGCGGCGCGAACCGCCCAAGAGGTCTCCGAGCAGGACGCCGAGCGAGTACACGTCGGTCGCCGTCGTGATGTGGCCGCCCGCGGTCATCTGCTCGGGCGCGGCGTAGTCGGGCGTGAAGGCGCGCATCCCGGCGAGCGTCTGCTCGCCCGACTCGGCGGGGCCGAGCAGCTTGGCGATGCCGAAGTCGAGGAGCTTGGGCACGCCCTCGGGCGTGACGAGGATGTTCCCGGGCTTGATGTCGCGGTGGACGACGAGGTGGCGGTGCGCGTAGGAGACGCCGCGGCAGACCCCGAGGAAGAGGCGGAGGCGCGCGCGCGTCGAAAGCCGGCGCGCCTCGCAGTAGTCGTCCACGCGCTCGCCCTCGACGTACTCCATGACGAGGTACGGCTCGCCGTCGGCCGAGACGCCGCCGTCGAGCAGGCGCGCGATGTTCGGGTGGTTGAGCGAGGCGAGAATCTGCCGCTCCTGCCGGAAGCGGCGCCTGAGGTCGGCGTCCGCGAAGCTGCGGCGCGCGACCTTGAGCGCGACGCGCTGCTCGAACTCGCCGTCGGAGCGCTCGGCGAGGTAGACGGCGCCCATGCCGCCGCGCCCCAGCTCGCGCACGATGCGGTAGGGGCCGACCGCGCGGCCGGCGGCCTCCTCGGCGTCGTCGTCACCCGCGAAGAGCGCCGCGCCGAAGGCCGCGGCCGGCGTCTCGATGAAGGCGCGCGCTCGCTCGCGGTACCCGAGGAGCGACTCGACCTCCGCGCGCAACCGTTCGTCGGCGCCGCACTCGCGCTCCAACAGCGCGGGCCACTCGCCCTCGCCGCACGCGAGCGCCGCCTGGACTACTTCGTCCGCGCGCCGCAGCCGCTCAATCTCCGTCATGCCTTCCACCCGCCCCGCCCCCCGCCGTCCCCCTGTCCAGCTCGCGGTAGAGCCACAGCTTCGCAGACTCCCACTCGCGCATCACCGTCTTGTCCGAGACGCCGACGACCGCGGCCGTCTCGTCCACGCTCAGTCCGCCGAAGAAGCGCAGCTCGACGACCTGCGCCTTGCGCGGGAAGACCCGCGCGAGCCCGCTCAGCGCCTCGTCGAGCGCGACCAGCTCGGCCGCGCGCCCGCCCGTCGAGACGTTCACGTCTTCGAGCGAGAGCCTTTGCAGCGGGCCGCCGCGCTTCTCCGTGGCGCGTGCGCGCGCGTGGTCTACGAGCACGCGCCGCATCGCCTGCGCGGCGATGCCGTAGAAGTGGTGGCGGTTCTGCCACCCGCGCCGCTGGTCGACGAGCTTGAGGAAAGCCTCGTTGACGAGCGCCGTCGGCTGGAGGGTGTGGTCTGGGCGCTCGCGCCGCAGGTAGTCGCGCGCGAGCCGCCGCAGCTCGCCGTAGACGAGCGGCATCAGGCGCTCGGCCGCCGCGGGGTCGCCCGCGCCCCATTCGAGGAGCAGCCGCGTCACGTCGTGCGAGGACTCGTCCAACCGCCCCTCACCTCCTTACACGCGGTCTCGCCGGCGGAAAACGGACAGCCCAAAAAAATTTCGCCGGGATGGGAGTTCCGCGGGACGGTTCCCGCGTGTGTGGATGAAGCGCCGGCCAGCGATGTAGGCGCGGGACGAAAAGGCCCCGCCCGGAGCCCGGCGCGCGCACATTATACGAGGGTGAGGAGAATTTCAACTTCTCCCGCCGACGCCGCGCCGACGCGCCCGCGCAGAGATTTCTGACAAAAAGGTTTACGGGGCGAACGCCCGCGCATATAATGCCCCGCCCCAACAATCGTCCGCCGCCGGCGCGGGCCCCGAAGGCTTCAGCGTTCAAGGAACCCAGCGTCCAAGGAAAGAGGAATCCATGAGGTTACCCACCGCACGTCTTAGCCGTACGCTTTTGCTCTCACTCGCCCTGTCGTCGTCGGCAGGCTTACTCGCCACGCCCCTGCTGTTGAGCCGCCGCCAGCACGCGCCGGCACCGGCCGCCCCCGCCGCGGCGAAACAGGCGCCGGACGCGCAGGCGCGCGAGAGCTACGGGCGCCTGCCCTTAAGCTTCGAGGCCAACGCGGGGCAGGCTGACTCGTCCGTCAACTTCCTCGCGCGCGGCGCGGGCTACGCGCTCTTCCTCAAGCCGGACGAGGCCGTCTTCTCTTTAAACCGCGACTCGCAGGCGAGGGTGCTGCGCATGAAACTCGCCGGGGCGGACGCGGCGGCGGCCGCGGAAGGCTTGGAGGCGTCGGCCGGCAAGGCCAACTACTTCATGGGCTCCGACCCCTCGAAGTGGCTGACGAACGTCCCCGTCTTCGGGCGCGTGCGCTACGCGGGGGTCTACCCGGGCGTGGACGTGGTCTACTACGGCAACCAGCGGCAGTTGGAGTACGACTTCCGCGTCGCGCCCTGGGGCGACCCGCGGGCCGTGAGCCTGCGCTTCGACGGCGCGGACAAGGTCGAGGTGGACGCCAACGGCGACCTGCTGCTCAGGCTGGGCGAGGCGGTCGTCCGCCAGCCGAAGCCTTTCGTCTATCAGGAGGTGGCGGGCGCGCGGCGCGAGGTCGAGGGCGGCTACGAGGTCGGCCCGGACGGCCGCGTCGGCTTCTCGGTCGGCGTGTACGACCGCGGCGCGACGCTCGTCATCGACCCCGTCCTCGTCTACTCGACCTACCTCGGCGGCTCCGACGCCGACCAGGCGAACGGGGTCGGCCTGGATTCCGCGGGTAACGTCTACATAGCCGGCTTCACCGGCTCGACCAACTTCCCCACGGCCAACGCCCTCCAGGCCACGAACGGCGGCTTCCAGGACGCCTTCGTCACGAAGATCAACCCGGCGGGCAACGCGCTCGTCTACTCGACCTACCTCGGCGGCTCCGACTCGGAGCAGTCGCGCGGCCTCGCGGTCGACGCCGCGGGCAACGCCTACGTCACGGGGCAGACCGGCTCGACCGACTTCCCCACGCTCAACCCCGTCCAGGCCACCAAGGGCGCCGTCAACGAAGACGCCTTCCTGACGAAGATTAACCCGGCGGGCAACGCGCTCGTCTACTCGACCTACCTCGGCGGCGGGGAAAGCTCGGAGTTCGGGCAGGCCGTCGCCGTCGACTCCGCCGGCAACGCCTACATCGCCGGCATCACCTTCTCGGACGACTTCCCCACGCTCAACCCCATCCAGAGCACCTTCGGCGGCGGCTCGGTTGACGCCTACCTGGCCAAGTTCAACCCGGCCGGCGACGCGCTCATCTACTCGACATACCTCGGCGGCAACGCCAACGACTCGGGCTTCGGCGTCGCCGCCGACTCGTCGGGCAACGCCTACATCGTGGGCGAGACGGAGTCCACGAACTTCCCCACGGCCAGCCCCTTCCAGGCCGCCAACGCCGGCGGCCGCGACGCCTTCGTGGCGAAGGTGAAGTCCGACGGCTCGGGCCTCATCTTCTCGACCTACCTCGGCGGCAGCGGCGACGTCGAAGTCGCGCAGGCCGTCGCGGTCGATCCCGCCGGCCTGCCCGTGGTCGTCGGGCAGACCAACTCGGCGAACTTCCCCACGGCCAACGCCTTCCAGCCCGCGAACGGCGGCACTGTCATCACGCAGGACGCCTTCCTGACCAAGCTCAACGCGACGGGCTCGGCCCTCGTCTACTCGACCTACTTCGGCGGCGCGGGCGGCGAGATAGCCTTCGGCGTCGCCGTGGACTCGGCGGGGAACCCCTACGTCGCGGGCGCCACCGCCTCGACCAACACGCTCCCGACGGCCAACGCCATCCAGTGCGCGAGGGGCGGCGGCTCGGACGTCTTCGTCGCGAAGTTCAACGCCAACGCGTCGGCGCTCTTCTACTCGACCTACCTCGGCGGCAGCGGCGACGTCGAAGTCGCGCAGGCCGTCGCGGTCGATCCCGCCGGCCTGCCCGTGGTCGTCGGGCAGACCAACTCGACGAACTTCCCCACGGCCAACGCCTTCCAGCCCGCGAACGGCGGCACGATCATCACGCAGGACGCCTTCCTGACCAAGCTCAACGCGACGGGCTCGGCCCTCGTCTACTCGACCTACTTCGGCGGCGCGGGCGGCGAGATAGCCTT
>DASVWB010000397.1:0-10047 GCA_036389815.1 Pyrinomonadaceae bacterium
GGTGCCCTCGTCGTAGATGACGGCGCCGGCCGTGCCCGCGTAGCAGGTCATCTGCGCCTTCTGCTCGCGCTGCGCGCGGTCGATGAGGCCGTGCATGTAGATGTCGATGGCGGCCTTGAAGAAGCCGGCCTCGCCGCCGTAACTGTTCTTGAGCGCGGCGTGGCGCGAGTCCTCGTCTATCATCCGCGCGAGCCGCGCGTAGCGCTCGTGGTCGATGTCGAGCTCGACTGGGTCGGCCGACGGCGGGCGGATGTAGTTGAAGTTGACCTTGTCGGGCTTCAGCTCGTACTTCAGGAAGTCGTACCAGTCGAAGATGGTCTCCTGGTTCGAGTGCATGAAGCAGGTGCACGTCTGGATGTCGAGGCGCGGGTGCTCGCGCTTGATGCCCTGTAGCTGGCGCGCCGTGTCAATTGCGATGTCCCAGGAGCCGGGCTTCCGGCGAATCTTCTCGTGCTGCTGCTTGAGGCCGTCGATGCCGAGCGCGACCGTGACGTTGAGGCCGGGGCACTCTTCCAGTATGCGCGTCACGTCGGGGATGATGCGCTTCTGAATCTGCCCGTTCGACATCAGGTAGACGGATTCGAGCCGGTTGTTCTTGTGGAAGGCGCGGACGATCTCGGGCAAGTCCTTGCGCGTGAAGGGCTCGCCGCCGGCGAGGATGAGCACGCCGAGGTTGCCGCCGAGCGTCTCGGAAATTTTCTCTATTTCGTGCGTCTTCATCTGCAACTTCTTGCGCGGCCGGTCGTCCAGCTCGTCCGTGAAGAAGCAGTGCGTGCACCGCATGTCGCACACGCTCGTCACCAGAATGTTCAAGAGCACCGGCGCGAAAGGCTGCCCCAGCGCCAGCTTCGCGTACCGCTTTAAAAGTTCCCTGGTCGTATAGTCCATAAAATTCCTTCAAACCCGGCCCCCACGGCGGCCCCGCCCCGATTCCCGCGGGAGAGAATCAAATTTAACTGATACGGCATTTCCCCAACCCTGTCAACGTGCCGCGCCCGCGCGGCCACACCGCCCCGACTTTGATGCGGCCCGGGCTCGCGCGTGTGGCCGGGGCCGGGGAAATTTGATTTGACAGCCCGCGGCAACGACCTTAACCTACGCTGTGCCGGCATCTTCTTCTACCCGCTCGACGCCCACACGCGCTATCATCATCCGGAATTGATACCGGAAGTTTTTCGGCGTCGGACGGGAAGTCGCTTTCAGCCCTGAAGCGCGCGGCCCCGGCCGCGCGAGAGCCCCCGCGGCCGGGGGTTTTCGCCCCGCCCCGACGCCCCGCCCGACTGTTTTGCCGGCGCACCACCCCTGATGAAAAAAGAGTGGGTTCTGACCCAGCCGACTTTAGACGCCTTGCTGGCGTGGCTCTCGCCCGACAGGGACGAGGCGGGCATGAAATACGAGGCGATACGCACGCGGCTCGTCACGATTTTTAACAGCCGGGGCTGCGCCGAGGCCGAAGACCTGGCCGACGAGACTATCAACCGCGTGGCCGCGCGGCTGGCGGACGTGGCCGAAGGCTATCAGGGCGACCCCGCGCTCTACTTCTACGGCGTGGCCAAGAGGGTGCGGCAGGAGTACGAGAAGCGGAAATTCAGGCCCGCCCCCGTCGCCCCGCCCGCGTGCGTACACGAGGGGGTGGAGCAGGAGTACGCCTGCCTCGAAGAGTGCATGCGGGCCCTCGACCCCGGGCAGAGGCGGCTCGTCGTCGCCTACTACCAGGGGGAGAAGCGCGCGAAGATTAACAACCGGAGGCGGATGGCGCGCGAGCTGGGCATCAACCAGAACGCGCTCAGGATACGCGCCTACCGCATCAGGGCGGCGCTCCAGCGGTGCGTCGAGTCCTGCCTTGAGCGCCACGGGGCGGCGCGAAACGTATCGGCACCCTGACCCATCTCTAGCAGGGGCGCGGGCGCAAAACCCCCGGCCCCCGGGTCTGCGAACACTTCATGGCACTGAGCCCAAAAGACCGGCGGGACATAAAACTCTACCTGCTCGGCCTCTTACAGCCCGAGCCACTGGCGGAGCGGGTCGAGGAGCGCGTGCTGACCGAGCCGGGTTTCCACGAAGAGTTGCTCGCCGCCGAGGACGAGCTGATTGACCAGTACATCTCGCGCGAGCTGGGCGGCGAGGAGCGCGCGGCCTTCGAGCGCTACTTCCTGCGCTCGCCCGCGCGGGCGCGGAAGTTCAGGTTCGCGCGCGCCCTCGACGGCTACGTCTCGTCCGCGCCGCGTCCCGCCGCCGGCGGCGCGGCGCGGCGCGGCGTGCGCGACCTCCTCCGCGCGCCCTGGGGCCGGCCGGCGCTCGCCGCGGCCTTCGCGCTGCTCATGGTCGGCTGCGGGGTTGCGGCGTGGCTGGCCTACGTCAGGTCGGGCGCGGCGTTCGATGAGGGGCTCGCAGACCTGCGTGCGGCCTACCGCGGGGGGCGGCCGTCCGAGGCTCGGATGGCGGGGTTCGGCTACTCGCGCTGGTCGGTGACAAGGGACGGCCGCGCCCCTCTGGCCGACTCGGTCACGCTCGACCGCGCCGAGGTCCTCCTGCGGGACGCGGCCAAGAAGCACCCCGGCCCCGAAGCCGACCACGTGCTCGGCAGCCTCTACCTCGCGAAGCGCCAGTACGACCAGGCCGTCGCCCTGTTCGAGTCGGGGCTCAGGGCGGACGAGCGGAACGCGCGCCTGCACAACGACCTCGGCGTCGCCCTCTTCGAGAAGGGCATGGGCGCGCGAACCGGGGGCGGCGGGGTGGACATGCTGGCGCTGGCGCGCAGCTCCGAACACTTCAAGCGCGCGGCCGAGCTGGACGACTCCTTCCTCGAAGCGCGCTTCAACCTCGCCCTCGCCTACCAGAACATGCTCCTGACGCGGCAGGCGGAGGAGGCTTGGAAGGATTACCTCCGGCGCGACCCCGCCTCGGCGTGGGCCGACGAGGCGCGCGCCAACCTCAAACTGGTTGAAGAGCAGGGGCGCGCGACCTCGCGCGGCGGCGGACAGGCCCCGCGTGAGTTCCTCGAAGCGTGGCGCGCCGGGGACGAGCCCGCCGCCTGGAACGTCGTCGGCCGGAGCTACACGTTCGCGGGCAACGAGGTCGTGAACGGGCTGCTCGACTCGCTGCTCGCCCCCACGGACGGTGCGCCCGCCGCGGCCGACGAGGCGCGGTCGGCGCTCTCATACATCGCGCGCCTCGCATCGGAGAGGGCGGGCGACCGCTTCGTCGCGGACCTGCTCGACCTTTACGAGCGGACGCCGCCCGGAGGGCGTCCGCTGCTGGCCGAGGCGCGCCGGCACATGAAGGCCGGCGAGGCGCTCTTCGCCGCGGCGAAAAACGCGGGGGCGGCGGGCGAGTTCGAGGCGGCGAGGCAGGCGTACGAGCGCGCGGGGGACGTGGCCGGGGCCGCGCTGGCCGAATCCAGGCTGGCGCACTCCTACATCCCCCTGCGCGCCTTGGCGAAGGCGCGCGCCGCGTACGGGCGCCTCTACGCGGCCTGCGAGGCGAAGCAGTACCGCTGGGTCGCCGCGAGCAGCCTCTACGGGCTGGCCCACGTCGCCGTGGCCGGCGGCGACTACTCGGAGGCGGCCGACTACAGCGCCCGCGCCCTCGACGCCTTCAAGGCCGGCGGCGACCTTTACGGCGAACTGCAGTGCCTGATCCAACTCTCCGACATCAACCAGTCGCTCAACCAGATCGGGCGCTCGCTCGGCTACCTGGGCCGCGGGCTCCCGCTCGCCGCCGAGGCGCAGCCGGCCGAACGCTGGGGTTTCCTCGTGGCCGTGGGCTTAAACCTCGAATCGCTGAACCTCTACTCGACCGCGCTCGCATTCCAGAAGGAGGCGCTGGGCCTCGCGCTCGATTCGCGCGGGCCGCTCTTCGTCTCCCTCTCGTACGGCTACGTGGGCGCGGACTACGCGGCGCTGAAGCAGTACGCCGAGGCGTCCGAGAGCGCGTCGCGCGCCTACGCGGTGGCGGCCGGGGTGCCCGACGACGCGTCCGCGCGAGGCATCATGGCGAACGCCTCGCTCCAGCTCGGCGACATCCTCCGCCAGTCGGGCGACTGCGCGCGTGCGCTCGCGGCTTACGACAGGAGCCTCGGCCTCTACGCCGAGCTTAAAGACGAGTATTTCCCCTACACGGCGCACAAGGGGAAGCTCCTCTGCCTGGCCGCGGGCCCCGACGACGGGGCGCTGGGCGACGAGCTGAAGACCGTCCTCGCGCTCTCCGAGGACTACCGCAAGAAGATCACGGCCGAGACCCAGCGCGTCAGCTTCTTCGACCGCGAGCAGGACGTTTACGACCTCGCCATCGGCTACGAAGCTGAGCGGGTCAGAGACCCTTCGAGGGCCTTCGAGTACTCGGAGGAGAGCCGCGCGCGTTCGCTGAACGACGCCGTCGAGAGCGGCGCGCAGGTGCTGAAGAAGGAGTACGGGCCGGACGTGAGCACGCCGAAGGCGGCGCTCCCGCTATCGCTCGCGGAGGTGCGTGGGAGGATGCCGGAGGGCGCGCAGATTCTACAGTACGCGGTGCTCGAAGACAGGCTCCTCGTCTGGGTCGTGACCAGGTCTGGGCTGCGCCAGGAGGAGGTCGGCGTGGGCCGCGCGGCGCTGACCGAGAAGGTGCGCGCCTACCTCGCCGCCGTGCGCAGGCCGCCGGCCGGCGACGGCGACGGCGACGGCGGGGCGGCGCGCCTCTCGGAAGAGCTCTACCGGACGCTGATCGCGCCGGCCGAGCGGTACCTCGACAGGTCGAAGTACCTCTGCGTCGTGCCGGACAAGGTGCTCCACTACGTCCCGTTCCCCGCCCTCCTGTCGCCGGGGTCGGGCCGGTACGTCCTCGATGACTACGAGGTCGGCGTCGCGCCCAGCTCCACCCTCTTCGCCGGCACTTCGGCGGCGGCCGCGGCGAAGGCCGGCGCGGGCGACGAGGGGCTGCTCAGCGTCGGCGACCCGAGCTTCAGCGCGTCGGCCTTCCCTTCCGTGCCGGGGCTCCCCGCGGCGGCGCGCGAGGCCAAGGGGGTCTCGGGCTTCTACGGGCGGCGCAGCGTCCTGCTGCGCGACGACGCCACGGAGCGCCGGGTCAGGGACGGGCTGTCGAGGTCGGAGGTCGCGCACCTCGCGCTGCACTACGTCGCGGACGGCGGCTCGGAGATGCTCTCGGGCTTCCCGCTCGCCCCGGAGCCGGGCGGCGCGCGCGGCCCCGAGGCGGACGGCTTCCTACAGCTCCACGAGCTGTACGGGCTGAAGATGCCGCGGACGCGGCTCGTCGTCCTCTCCGCCTGCGAGACCGGCATCGAGCAGGAGTACGCCGGCGAGGGCGCGGTCGGCGTCACGCGCCCGTTCCTGGCCGCGGGCGTCCCCCTCGTCGTCGCGAGCCTGTGGCCGGTGGACTCCGACGCCTCCGCCGCCCTGATGGTCAGCTTCCACCGCCACCGCACGCGCGACCGGCTCAACGCCGCGCAGGCCCTCGCCCGCGCCCAATCCGAGATGGCGCGCGGCCCCGACCCGCGCTACCGCCACCCCTTCTACTGGGCCGCCTTCCTCGCCGTCGGCGGGCAGACGAGTTTTTAACGTGAGGAGATTCAGCCATGCCATTCACTCAGACGCCGGACTTGCCCCCGAACCCGCTGGTCAGGGTCTTTTTCAGCGGCCAACTGATCCTGACGCCGGCCGATTCAACGTCGGGCGGCGAGCGCAACTGCGAGGTGCTCGTCAACCGCGCCGCCGTCGGCCACCACCTCTCGGTCGAGGTCAGGCAGAAGCGCGCCAACCACCCGGACGTGCTCATCATGCGGCACGCCGGCCCGCTCTCGCCCATCGACACGCCCATCCACGGCGCGCCCGACACGGGCCTGTTCGTCGGCATCGTGCCCGGCGGGGGGTCTAACCCTGAGCCGCAGGGCGTCAGGGGCTACAACGGCGCGCCGAGTTCGGAGGGTTGCACCTTGGCCGAAGCCCTGAGTCTGGCGGATATTCACAAGCCGCCGTCGCCCGCCGTTGACCTGACCATAGACAAGGAGGCCGGGCGGCCCTGCGTCCTGCTGAACCATGCAACCCTTTACACGGCCGAGCGCTCGGCCGGCCAGTTCGAGATCGTAAAAGGCGGCGACCCTCCGCAGCAGCTCCGCCAGTTCGCGAGCCTCGTCGGCGCCAACATTTACGCCACGCAGAACCAGATTGTCGTCATGCAGTGGAATATCGACGGCCGTCTCCGGACTCTGACCTTCAGGCAGCCGCCGCCGTCGCCGCCTGCGCCGCCGAGGGATCTATTCACCTACGAGGTCTACGTCTCGAACGACCCGCTTTTCGACCCGGGCGCGTTGGAGGACAACCCCCCCCTCACACACGACGAGCTGAAGGAGTATTACAGGATACACCCGGGCGTACCCCGCCGGGAGCAGTTCATCCTCAAGAGGCCGCAAAATCCCCCGCCGGGGCCCGACCCCCTCCGCGGCTCGCCGAGAATTCCTTGCATGCCCCTCCTCGGTGAGGGCTGAATGCCGCCCGCGGCCTCTCACGCGGCGCCCTGCGGCGGCGCCGCGTCACGGGGCGGGCTTCACAATGAAACGCAAGAAGGAGGAGACATGCCCACCGGCATTTCGCTGCACGTCGGCGTCAACGAGACCGACCCCGACAGCTTCGGCTTCCAGCGCCTCAGCGGCTGCGTGAATGACGCAGCCGCCATGTACCACGTCGCGAAGACGCGCAACTTCGAAGAGCGCCTGCTGCTGACGGACAAGCAGGCGACGTATCAGAACGTCACGGAGGCGATACTCTACGCAGCGGGGCAGTTGGGGGGAGAGGGCGACGTCTTCTTCTTCACCTTCGCCGGGCACGGCGCACAGGTGACGGACCACGACCACGAGGTTTTCGAGGGCGGCGACGACGAGGCGATGGTCCTACACGACCGCCTCCTGCTGGACGACGAACTGCACCTGCGCTACTGGCCGAAGTTCAACCCCGGGGTTCGCGTCATCCTCTTGACGGACAGTTGCACCAACGGCTCACTGCTGGCCTTGGCGCTCAACTCGGGAGGGGTGAGCGTCAGCGAGAACGTGAGCGTGGCCGAAGGCGTGGTGACGGTGACGACCGAGGTCACGGTAGTCGCGGCCGTGCCCTCCCCCCCGCCCGGGCCGCCGCGCCTTCTGTCCGACGATGCGAGGGTGGCGCACGTGAGGAAGTTCCCCTCGTTCTACGGAAACCTGTTGAAGAGACGCCCGGCCGCGGCCGACATCAGAGCCAGCTTAATCCACCTGGCCGCCTGCCCCGACGGGTTCGACACGCCCGACGGCCTGGCGCACGGCGTCTTCACGCAGGCGCTACTCGACGTTTGGGACGACGGCAAGTTCGTCGGTACTTACGAAGACTTCAGGGACAGCATCGGCCAGCGCCCTGCGCTCGCGGCCCTCGGCGGGCCCCGCCCCTTCATCGAGCCGGAACTCGGCGTGCCGCTCTCCCCGCCATTCAGGCAGCAGTCCCCCGTCTTCAACCTCTGAATCTCTCCGGCGGCTGGCCCCCACAGTTGGGGGCTTCAGGAGGTGGAGGCGCGCTCCTCGCGCACGTTGATGCCGAGGGCCTTCATGCGGCGGTAGAGGTGGCTGCGATCCATGCCCATGAGTTCGGCGGCGCGGGAGACGTTGCCCTCGGCCTCGGCGAGGCGGGCGCGGATGAAGTCGCGCTGGTGCGCCTCGCTGGCGTCGCGGAAGGAGGAGAAGCGCGGGGCGGCAGCCGGCGGCTCCTCGCCGCCGAGCGGCGGGAGGTCCGCGGCCGTCACCTTCATGCCGGTGTGCATGATGACGACGCGCTCGACCGTGTTGCGCAGCTCGCGCACGTTCCCCGGCCACGGGTAGGCGCGCAGCGCCTCGACCGCCTCCGGCTCGAAGCGCTTCGGCCGCTTGTTGTAGGAGCGCGAGAACTTCTGGTTGAAGTGCTCGACGAGGAGCGGGACGTCTTCGGTGCGCTCGCGCAGGGGCGGCACCTCGAACGGGATGACGTTGAGGCGGAAGAGGAGGTCGGAGCGGAAGTTGCCGCGCTCGATCTCGACTTCGAGCCGCTTGTTGGTCGCGGCCACGACGCGCACGTCCACGCGCATCGAGGAGGTCGAGCCGACGGGCTCGAAGCGCTGCTCTTCGAGCACGCGCAAAACCTTGGCCTGCATCCGCGGGCTCATGTCGCCGACCTCGTCTAAGAAGAGCGTCGCGCCGTCGGCCGCCTCGAACTTGCCGCGCTTCGGCCCCGTCGCGCCGGTGAAGGCGCCGCGGACGTGGCCGAACAGCTCCGACTCGATCAGCTCCTCGGGGACGGCCGAGCAGTTCAGCTCGACGAAGGGCGCGGCGGCGCGCAGGGAGCGCGCGTGGATGGCGCGCGCCACCAGCTCCTTGCCCGTCCCCGACTCGCCGTAGATGAGCACGCGCCCGTCGGTCGGCGCGACCAGCCCTATCTGCTTCCGGAGCGCCCTCATCGCCACCGACTCGCCGACCATCGCCCACTCGTCGCGCAGCCCCTCGCTCAGGGCGGCGTTGACGCGCTCCAGCTCGCGCTGCCTGAGCGCGTTGCGCACCGTGAGCACGGTCTTCTCGATGGTGAGCGGCTTCTCGACGAAGTCGAACGCGCCGAGCTTGGTCGCGCGCACGGCCGTCTCGATGGTGGCGTGCCCCGAGATCATCACGACGGCCGCGTCGGCGCCCTGCTCGCGCAGCCGCGCCAGCGTCTCCAGCCCGTCGAGCCCCGGCAGCCACACGTCGAGCAGCACGCACCCGAACGCGCGCCGCTCGAAAGCCTTCAGGCACTCCTCGCCCGACGCGGCCGTCTCGACCTCGAAGCCCTCGTCTTCGAGCACGGCGCGCAGCGTCTCGCGTATGCCGCGCTCGTCGTCGACGATGAGAATCGTGTCGGTCATCACTCGTAGATAAACGACATCAGGACCAGCAGCACGCCCACGATTAAGATGGGCCCGCGGTACCACCAGACGCCGTAGTCCCTGTTGCCCAAGTCGAGGCTCCTGCGGTAGCCCGACTCCCCGAGCGGCTTGCTCAGAATCACCACCAGCAGGCCGACGCAGGTGGTGACGACCGTCACGGCGTTGTCGTTCACGGCTGCGCCCTCTGGTGCGCCTCGTCGGCCACCGGCAGTTCGATAATCATCCTCGCCCCCCTCGGCCTGTTCGACTCGGCGCGGATGCGGCCGCCGTGCTCGGCCATGATGCGGTGGACGATGGCGAGGCCGAGCCCCGTCCCGCGCCCGCGGGTCGAGAAGTAGGGCTGGAAGAGGCGCGCGATGTCGTGGCGCGCGATGCCGTGGCCGGTGTCGGCGACCTCCGCGATGAGCAGGCCGCGCGCCGGGTCGTGCCCCGTGGCGACGGTGATGCGGCGGTCGCCGTCGCCGTCCGTGAACGCCTCGACCGAGTTGTCGATGAGGTTGACGAAGACGCGCCTGATCTGCTCGGGGTCGAGGAGCGCGCCGGGCAGTGTGGGCGCGAGCAGCACGTCGAGGCGCACGCCTTCGAGCCGCTCCTGGTAGAGCGAGACGGCCTGGCGGACGACCTCGTTCAGGTCGGCGGGTTCGAGCCGCGCGTGCGGCAGGCGCGCGAAGCGCGTGAACTCGTCAACCATCGCCTTCAGTCCCTCGACCTCGCGGCAGATGGTCTGTGTGCACTCCTCGACGACGCGCGCCACGCGCTCCTGCTCGCCCGCGTGGCCGTTGCCGCCGCGCGCCCGTGCTGCGGCGGCGGCGGCGCCCTCGTCAACCTCGCCGCCGAGCCTGCGGAAGTTGCGCGCGATGCGCTCGGCCGAGAGCTGTATGGGCGTGAGCGGGTTCTTTATCTCGTGCGCGAGGCGGCGCGCGACCTCGCTCCACGCGGCGGCGCGCTGCGCGGCCAGCAGCTCCGAGAGGTCTTCGATGACGAGGACGACGCCGCGCCGCCCCGCGCCCTCGCGCGGCGCCAGCGCCGTGGCCGTGAGCGCGACCGGGATGACGCCCGGCCCGCCGCCGTTCACGCCCACCCCGTTCATGCCCGCGCCGCCGTTCGCGCCCGCCCCCGCGCCGCCGATGTTCGGCTCCTGCGCGG
>DASVWB010000398.1:0-6650 GCA_036389815.1 Pyrinomonadaceae bacterium
CGAGAACTGCGGCGTGTTGACGGCCGGCAGCTGCACCATCGTCACCCGCACGCCCGAGCCGTCGTGGATGAGCTCGGCGTGCAGCGAGTCCATGAAGCCCTGGATGGCGTGCTTGGCGCCGCAGTAGGCCGACTGTAGCGGGATGCCGCGGTAGGCGAGCGCCGAGCCGACCTGCACGATGCAGCCGCGGTCGCGCGGCAGCATCCGCCTGAGGGCCGCGAGCGTCCCGTAGACGTAGCCGAGGTAGGTGACCTCGGTCACGCGCCTGTACTCCTCCGGCCTCATCTTCCTGACGGGCGAGAAGACCGACACCATCGCGTTGTTGACCCACACGTCAATCGGCCCCAGCTCGCGCTCCGCGGCTTCGGCCGCACGCTCGACCGCGTCGGCGTCCGCCACGTCGAGCGGGAGCACGAGCGCGCGGCCGCCCAGACTTTCGACCTCGCGGCGCGCGGCTTCGAGCCCGTCGCCGCCGCGCGCGATGAGCGCGACGTGCGCGCCGCGGCGCGCGAACTCGCGGACGGCGGCGCGCCCCACGCCCGCGGACGCGCCCGTGATGACGACCACCTCCGGCCTCTTCGTCGGGTTACCCATCTGACTGCTCCCTCTTCGGAATTCTTTGCCGGCCATTGTAACCCGCGTTTGTTTCAAATCGGATACAAATTGTAGGAGGAAGTAGGCAGTAGGCAGTAGACAGTAGACAGTAGACAGTAGACAGTAGAAATACTGTTGTTAGTGAATCGTCAGAGCGCCGCCCTCAACCTCCGACCGGCGGAGCCCTACTGTCTACTGTCTACTGTCTACTGTCTACTGTCTACTTCCCCCCTCACAGCAGGCTCGTCAGCGCGTCCTTCAGGCGCTCGGCCCAGGTGGCCGTCAGCGACCAGGGGCTAGGCTGCCGCAGGACGCGGAGCGTGCCCTCCTTCTCCAGCACCTCGTAGGTGCTCGCGCCCGAGGCGTCGCGGAAGAACCGGAGGCTCGCCTTCGCCCCGCCGACGCGCAGCCCCCTGAGCGTTATCTCGGGCAGCCACTCGGGCAGGTGCGGGTCTACGAGCAGCAGGCCGAGCGGCGCGTAAGGGTAGAGGCCGAGGAGCGACTGCAAGAGCGTGAAGACGGCCGAGGCCGACCACGCCTGCGGCGTGTTGGCCTGCGGGTAGAGCGCCGGGAAGGGGTGCGCGTGGTCGCGCCGCTGGCCGCCGAAGAGTTCCGGCAGGCGGTAGAAGTCGAAGAGCGTCGCGGCCTCGAACTGCGCCCGCGCGAGCTGCTCGACGCGGTCGTGCAGGCCGTAGCGCATGAAGGCGAGCGCGAACGTCCCGTTCTCGACCGGCCAGACCGAGCCGCGGTGGTAGCTGTAAGGGTTGAAGGCCGGGTTCTCCGCCGAGAGCGTGCGCACGCCCCAGCCCGAGAAGAGGTCTTCGCGCATCAGGCGCTCGGCCGTGCGCGCGACCAGAGACTCGTCAACTATCGCGGTGGCGAGGCAGTGGCCCGGGTTCGAGTTGATGGACTTTATCTGCCGGCCGTCTCCGTCGAGCCCCAGCGCGAAGAAACCCTCCTCCTCCATCCAGAACTTTTCGTTGAACCTCTTCTTCAGCTCGCCGGCCTCGCGGAAGAGGTGGCGCGCCGTCTCGCCCTCGCCGAGCCACCAGAGCATCTCCGACATGTGCAGCTTCGCAAGGTACGCGAAGCCCTGCTCCTCGCACGTCGCGACGGGCGGCTCGACCGGCGTGCCGTCCTCGTAGACCACGGCGTCGGGCGAGTCCTTCCAAGCCTGGTGCTTCGTGCCCTGCGGCGAGCGCGTCTTGTACTCGTAGAAGCCGTCGTGGTCGCGGTCGGAGTACTCGTCGAGCCAGCGCAGGGCCCGGAGCGCCGCCGGGATGAGCGGCCGCACCAGCGACTCGTCGCCCGTCCAGTGCCAGAGTTCCGTGAGGATGACGGGGAAGAAGCCCGAGGTCGTGATGGAGCCGTAGTAGCGCGCCCGCGGCGTGTAGCCGAGCGCGGAGAGCGGCCCGGCGTGCGCCTCGTGGATCATCTTGCCCGGCTGCTCGTCGCGCCAGTCGTTCGCCTCGCGCCCCTGGAGGGAGGCGATGGCGGGCAGCGTGCCCTTCATCAGGTCGGGGCTGGCGAGCGCTGCCTGCCACGAGGAGGTGAGCGCGTCGCGGCCGTAGACGGCCGTGTAGATGGGGAGCCCGGCGGCGGCCATCCACGCGCGGGGGCCGAGGTCGAGGTCGTGCAGGCGCAGGGAGGCGAGGTCGCGCTTGGCCTGCTCCAGCGCGCCCGCGACCGCCTGCGAGAGCGTGTCGGCGCCGGGCGTCTCGAAGTGCGTCGCCTCCTCGATGAAGACCTGCTTGCGGCGGTCGAGTTCGTTGTGGACGCCGCGGAACTGCCGGCAGTCGTACTGCGGCTCCATCCACTCGCCGTCGATGAAGGGCGCGATGTCCACGCAGGCGTGCCAGCTCCCCTGCGGCGCGAGTTCCACGCGGAAGCGGACGCGCCCGGCAGCGCGGTCGAACGCGGGCGGCGACGTGAAGTTCCTGAAGCGCAGCGCGAGGCCGCGGTGCAGGAGCGCGGTGCCGGCCTCGCCGCGGTGCGCGTAGGTGTGCGCGGCGCGGTAGTCGAAGGAAAGCTCCCACGCGGGGCCGCGCGCGCGCCACGCGCGCTCGATGGTGCCGTGCTGGAGGCGGCGGCGGACGGTCTCCTCCTGGTCGGCGAAGTCGGACTCGGCCTCGACCTCGAAGGTGAAGCTGACGGGCTGGCGCGTGAAGTTCGTGAGGTCTAAATCTTCGTGGACGCCGGCGCCGACGTGGCGCGAGACGCGCAGCTCAAGGCTGTACTCCGTCTGCGGCACCATCAGCCCGCTGCCCTCGTCTGGCGGCCCCGGGTCTACGCCGGGCGCGAGCGTGATGTAGTAGCCGAGCCACGAGTTCTGCTCGACGTTCGAGAGCGCCACGGGGTACGGCTCCTCGCCGTCGACGAGGAAGCGGTAGCGCGAAAGGAGGCGGGTCTGGTAGGCGAACAGCCCGTGGTCAGCGCCCTCCTTGACGAAGCCGTCGCGCCCCGTCGCCAGCACGGTGCGCCCCTCGCTCACGTAGCGCGTGTCGTCCCGCGGCCGCAGCCGGACGAGGTAGTCGCGTCTGGACATGGGGAAGTCTGTGGGAAGTAGGCAGTAGGTAGTAGGCAGTAGACAGTAGTCAGTAGGAATACCGTCATCAACGAGCCGCCCGCCTACCGGCGTCAACGTCTGTCAGGCGGAGCGCTACTGTCTACTGTCTACTGCCTACTGTCTACTCTTTTAAACCACGCTCCCGCGCGCGTCGCCGCGGGCGTTGTCGGTGGTGAGCGAGTTGGGCGCGTCGAGGTGCGCGCCGTCGTCGACGCCGACGCCGAGGCGGTCCACGAGTTCGCCGCCGAGCCAGCCCGTGGCGCCCGCGAGCAGGAAGCCGACGATTGACGCGGCGAGCGCCGCGGTCGTCGGCCGGTGCGCCGGCGTCGCCGAGTTGTAGCGCATCCAGAGGCTCACGGCGAACAGGATGAGCACGAAGACGTTGCCGACGCCGTGCAGCAGGCCGACGGACTTGGCGCGCGTCCCCGTCGGGATGGCGATGTAGTCTATGAGCCCGAACGGCGCGGCGACGAGGCCGCCGACGATGCCGGAGGCCGTCATCCAGAAGGCCACGGTCGAGAGCGTGTCGGCCGTCCCGGGGTCTGAGACGAACATGTAGATGATGTCGAAGATGACCGCCGTCGAGAGCAGCCCGAACGGGAACGGTATCAACATCTGGTGGATCGGGTGCCCGAGCGCCTTGGCCCTACTCTCCATACTTATCCCTCCTCAAGTTTTCACGGCCGGCCGCCGCGGGGGTTTCGGCGGGCAGAATTTTTAAGGGGATTTGTGACTAAGATACTCATCGCGCCGCGGGCTGTAAAGCGCTTTCCGCGCGGGAAGGCCGGCGGCCCGCGCCGCGCGAAACTTGCTATACTGCCGGACGAGTTTTTCCAGCCCGGACGTTCGAGGGGGACTTGGCGGATGAGCAAGAGGCGTGCGGAGGAGCCGGAGAGCAAGGCGTCGCTCAAGCGACAGATGGAGGAGACGCGCGACTCCATCAGCGAGACCGTGGCCGAGATCAAGTCGGTCGTCACGCACCAGTACGAGGGGGTGCGCGAGACGGTCGAGAGCGTGAAGGAGGGCGTCGGCGAGGTGCTCGACTGGCGCACGGATTTCGAGCGCAACCCGCTGGTCTGGGGCGCGGGCGCCGTCTCGGTCGGCATCCTCGTCGGCTTCGGCATCGCGCGCGCCTTCGACGAGAAGGAGGAGCCGCGCCCGCGCGGCCGCCGCAAGACCGTCACCAAGGGCGAGCACGTCGTCGCCGAGCTGTCCGGCTTCGCGGAGGTCGTGCTCCCGACCATCTCCGCCAAGGTCAAGGAGCTGTTCGGCCTCGACCTCGACGCCTACCTCCGCGCCGCGCACGCCGAGCGCGCCGCCCCGCCGCCGAAACGCCTGCCGAAGAAGGGCCCGTCCAAAAAAGGCGCCGCCGCGAAGTCCGCCCCGTCGAAGAAGCGCGCCGCCCGCAAGCGCCGGGACTGAAGTCGGCGGAGGAAGGTCTTGCGCGCGCGAGCCCGGCGCGGCACAATGCGACGGCCCTACTGATGCCCGCTGCCCGTTAACCGATCGGACGCAGTCACCAACTTCAACGAAGGAAGGACGGGACGGACATGACTTTTGAAGAGATGGAACGCACGATGCAGTTCATCCTCGAACAGCAGGCGCAGCTCACCGTCAAACACGCCGAGGCCGAGGAGCGCATGACCCGGGCCGAGGAGCACATAACCCGGGTCGAAGCGGCGCAGGAGGACGCCGCCCGGCAGATAGAGCTACTGGGCGCCACGACCGCCAGGCAGGTGGAGCACCTGGGCGCCGCCATGGTCGAGCTGACCGAGGCGCACACGCGGACGGAGGACGCGCTCGCCCGGCTCGCCGAAGCGCAGGCTCACGGCGAGCGGAGGCTGGACGCGCTGGTGGACATCGTGCGCGGTTTGAAAGGCGGCGGGGCTAGTCAGGAATTTTCTTAATGACTTTATCGTGAAGCTTCAATTTAAAGACTCTTCAAGGAGAGAGAGCATGAGAATCATCGCAGCCTTCTTCCTGCTGCTCTGCGCCTCGACCGCCGCGCTCGCCGACCTGAAGGTGACGCGCCGTGCCGGCGCGGGCGGCCACGAGAGCCAGAGCACCGTCTACATCAAGGGCTCGCGCGAGCGCACCGAGAGCCCCGGCATGACCACCATCCGGCAGTGCGACCTGCGCCGCACCATCCAGATCAACGACCGCACGCGCAAGTACGTCGTCGTCCCCGACGCGGGCGCCGACGCCGCCCCCGCGCAAGCCGCGCCCGCCGCGCCCGCCGCGCCGCAGCGCGCGACCCGCCGCGGGGCCGTCGTCACACACACCGTCACCGTCAACGACACGGGCGAGCGCAAGCAGGTCTTCGGCCGCACGGCGCGCCGCATCAAGTCCACGGTCGTCATGGACGCGCCGCAGGGCGCGTGCAACCCCGGCCGCTTCGAGATGGAGTCCGACGGCTGGTACATAGACTTCGCCGACGGCGGCCTCAGTTGCGACGCGGGGCGGCCCGACGCGGCCGCCGCGCGCGGCGCGCGACCCGACTGCCAGGACGAGGTTCGCTACAAGCAGGTCGGCACGGCCAAACTCGGCTTCCCCGTCCAGGTCACGACGCGGATGAAGGTCGCGGGCGCGGGGCAGGACGACGACGCGGACGCGGAGGCCGCGGCGATGATGAGGGGCGCGATGACGAGCACCGTCGAGGTCACGGACATCTCGACCGTGACGCTCGACCCGGCGCTCTTCGACGTGCCCGCCGGCTACGCGCAGGCCGCGAGCGTGCAGGAACTCTACGGCGCGCCCGACATGTCGAGCATGCACCACATCGTCAGCGACGGCCGCCCGCAGCCCGGCGCCGAGGCCGGGGGCGCGGAGGCGGGCGGCGCCGACAACGCCGCACGGCCCGCCGCCGCGGCCCAGCCCGCGAGGCCGAAGCAGCCCGGCGCCGTCCGCGTCGGCGTGGTCGCCATCGGCAACCGCGCGGGCGCGGCCGTCTCGCCCGACTCGCTGCGCGTGCGGCTCGTCAACGCGGTCGAGGGCGCGGGCGTCGAGGCCGTCGCGCTCGACGCCGCGGAGCCCGCGGCCGCCGACGCCGAGGCGAGGCAGAAGGAGTGCGACTTCGTGCTCTTCACCGACATCACCTCGCTCAAGCAGTCGGCGGCGGGCAAGGTGGGCGGCATGTTCGGACGCGCCGTGGGGGCCGTCACGGGCTCCGACCGCTACGAGGCGCGCGTAGACTTCCGCCTCGTGCCCGTCGGCGGCGCGGGCACGCAGTTGGAGTTGAACGTGACGGTCAAGGAGGAGGGCGCGGACGCGACCGTCGGCGCGGCGCTCGACCGCGAGGCGAAGTCCGTCGCGGCCGCCGCGCGCAAGAAGAAGTAGGGGGATGAGGAGTAGACAGTAGGCAGTAGACAGTAGGCAGTAGACAGTAGACAGTAGACAGTAGGAAAGAGAAGGCGGCGCGCCTAAGCCGTAAGCCGGGCGCGCCGCCTGTATTTCTACTGTCTACTGTCTACTGTCTACTGCCTACTCCTTA
>DASVWB010000399.1:0-12841 GCA_036389815.1 Pyrinomonadaceae bacterium
CGCCCCCGCGACCGCGAACAGGCCGCAGGCGACGAGCGCCGCCACCGCCAGAATCTTCAAGACCATCAGGAGGCTCTGCACGTTGCTGCCCGCGCGCACGCCGAGGCAGTTGACGGCCGTGAGCAGCGCGAGCGCGGCGGCGGCCACCGCCCAGTCGGGCAGGGCGAGGCGCGTCAGCTCGTTGAAGTAGCGCGCGAAGGTGACGGCGACGGCGGCCATCCCGCCCGTCTGCGTGACGAGCAGCAGCGCCCAGCCGTAGAGGAAGGCGACGCCGGGGTGGAAGGCTTCGCGCAGGTAGGCGTACTGCCCGCCGACCTCGGGGCGGCGCGCGGCCAGCTCGGCGTAGACGAAGGCGCCGGCCAGCGCCACCGCGCCGCCCGCGAGCCACGCCGCGAGGATGAGGAAGGGCGTGTGCACCTGCCGCGCGACGACGTAGGGGTTGATGAAGATGCCGGAGCCGACGATGCCGCCCATCACGATCATCGTCGCGTCGAACAGCCCCAGCCGCCGCGCGAGCCCGCGGCTGTCCGCGTCGTTATTGTGACGAGTCATCGGGCGTGCTTATACATCAGAGGTTGAAATTTCAAATTTGAAATTTCAACCTCTCCTCAGGGCTTCCAGTCTTCGGGGATGAACTCGACGGCGACGGCCTCGCCGTCGAAGGGGAGGGCGGGGTCGCGCTTCGAGCGGTAGGTGACGAGGACGTGGTCGGCGCGCTCGCGCGGGCCGCAGCCGATGCGGCCGGTCTTGACGGCCGTCGTGTAGGTGACGAAGCGGACGCCGCGCAGGTCTTCGGCGCGCAGCCGCAGGGTGCCCGCCTCGGTCTCGACGCGGAAGACGACGCCCGGCCCGTCGCACTCTATCTCTTCGAGCCGGCCGCAGACCTGCGCGCCCTCGAAGCGGAGCCGCTTCTGCTGCGGCGCGCCGCGCGCGGGGATGTCGCAGGGCTGCGCGGGCGCGCCGGCGGTCGCCTCCTCCGGGCGCGAGCGCACGGCCTCCGCCTCGCGACGGCGCGCCTCGATGCGCGAGACGAGCGCGGCGGCGTGCGCGCGCAGCCGCTCGTCCGCGCCGCCCACGGCGTAAGCGTCGGCCAGCCGGCGCGCCTCGTCCAGGCGGCCGCAGAGCATCTCGGCCTGCGCCAGCATGAGCGCGAGGTCGTCGCGGCGCGGGGCGAGCTTCGTCGCGCGGCGGAGCAGCTCGGCCGCCAAGTCGGCGCGGTCGCCGCGCTCCAGCTCGACGGCCGCGAGCAGCTTGTAGGTTTCGACGAAGCCGGGCGCCAGCTCCAGCGCGCGGCGCAACTCCGCACGTATCGCCTCCGTCCGCTCCTCGAACTCCCTGAACGTGAACTCGTCGGCCTGCCCCGTCACGCCCTCGCGGTTGAGCGCGTCGGCGAGGAGGTAGTGCGCGAGGTGGCTTGACGGGTCGGCCTCCGTCGCGAGCCGCAACTGCTCGCGCGCCTCCGCGTGCCGGCCCTGCCGCAGCCGCAGCGCGCCGAACGAGACGCGCGCCGCGCCGAGGCGCGGTTCGAGCCCGACCGCGCGCGCGAGATAAACTTCCGCCTCGTCGTGACGGTCGGTGTGGAGCAGGAGGTCGCCGAGGCGCGCCGCCACCTCGGCCTCCGAAAGCGGCCGCGCGCTCAGGTCGGCCTCGAAGTCGAGCGGGAGGGCGTAGTCCGACGCGGCCGACGGGTAGCGCCCCGCGCGGACGTACGCGGCGAGCCCCGCCTCCATCTCCGTGGTGCCGGCGCCGTACGCGCCGCGCAGCGCCTCGCCGACCGGGGAGCCGCCCGCGAGCAGCGACGTGAAGCGCGCCAGCGCCTCGCGCCCGCCGCCGCGCGCTTCAGAAAGGTAGTGGACGAGCGCCCACGACTCGGCGTAGAAGAGGCCGCGTTTGGCCGGCTCGTTGTAGTAGGGCGAAGCCTGGTCGACGGCGAAGAGCGCGGCGAGCGGGATGAACCCGCCGCCGCGCAGAGCGCGCACGCGCTCGGCGGGCGGGTCGCCGAGCGTCAGGCGGCGGCCGTCGCGCGAGACGCGCGCCGTGCTGTAGAACTCGGCCAGCCCCTCCTTGAGCCAGAGGGGCGCGGCGCTGAAGTGGTTGTTGATGAGCAGGTGCGCGTACTCGTGCAGCAGCGTCGGGTCGCGCTCCGCCCCCGAGTCGAGCACGGCGGTGATGTAGTTAACGTCCGCGCCGGGCTGGAAGTAGCCGGCCACGCCGCGCGCGGCGCGCCCGCTCAGCACGGGCTGGAAGGGCGCGTATGCCGCGTCGTCGGGGAAGAGGATGACGACCGTGGGCACGCCCGCGTCGAAGTGCTCGCCCGAGAGCAGGCGCGAGAAGGCCGCGCGGTACTCTTCGAGCCGGGCGGCGACGCGCCGCAGGTCGCGCTCGCGCGCCGCGCCTTCGACGAGGAAGTTCCGCGAGCGGACGCCGACCCAGCCGGCGGCCGGGGGCGTCTTCTTCTCCGCGCCCGCGCCGCGCGCGGGCCGTGCGGCCGGCGCGAGCAGCAGGAGGGCGAGCAGGGGGAAAAGCCTTCTCATCTCTCGACGGTTCGGGCGCGCGGGGGCGCCGGGGAGTCAGGCCGGAAGAGCTTTGATGCAAGGAGCGCCGGGACGGTTCGGCCTTCAGAGCAGCGACCGCACGAGGTAGACGGCGCCGACTATCAGCGCCGCGGCGGCGAGCAGGGCGAGCGCGGCGCAGCCGTAGAAGGTGAGCCGCATCCTGCGCGCCGTCTTCTCGTCGCCGGGCGAGAGCGGGTTCTGCGGGAAGTAGGGCGGCGGCGTCTCTGTCGGCAAGTCTCGGCCTCACTCCTTCAAACTGAGCGCGGGGATTGTAGCACAGCCGGCTTGCTTGCCCGCCGTTCGGCCACCGTGCTACCGTTTTCGCCTTCGGGAAAGGTGAGGCGTCGGGGCGTTCGGCTATGCTTTCCCCGAGGCAATAAGCGAGCGGCCCGCCGCCGCCGTCCAGGCTGACCGACATGATTCGACCGTTCCGCGGCATCCACCCGCAGATTCACCCGACCGCGTTCGTCGAGGAGAGCGCGCAGGTCGTCGGCGACGTGCACGTCGGCGCGCACTCCTCCATCTGGTTCGGCGCGGTCGTGCGCGGCGACGTGTTCCACATCCGCATAGGCGACCGCACCAACGTGCAGGACGGCACGGTCATCCACGTCTCGAACGGCACGCACGCCACCGTCCTCGAAGACGAGGTGACGGTCGGCCACAACGTCACGCTGCACGGCTGCCACGTCGAGCGCGGGTGCCTCGTCGGCATCGGCTCGATAGTGATGGACGGGTGCCGGGTGGGCGAGCGCTCGCTGGTCGCGGCCGGCGCGCTGCTCTCGCCGGGGACGGTCATCCCGCCGCGCTCGCTCGTGATGGGCGTGCCCGGGAGGGTCAAGCGGCCGCTGACGGACGCGGAGGTGGCCGACCTCGAAGTCTTCTGGAAGAACTACGTCGAGTACACGCGCGTCTACCGCGAGGAGTACGGCATCGTGTGAGATGGGCCGGCGCGGGCCGCGCGTGGGAGGAGGTTCGGGAGCGATGCGCCACAAGAGACGTGCGGCCGGCGCCGCCTTCGTGCTCCTGCTCCTGGCCGGCGCGGCGGCGCGCGCGCAGGAGTCGGCGCCCGCCGCGGGGGAGCCGGAAGGCTCGGGCGCGGCGCAGAGCGGCGTCTACGGGTTCGAGCGCGCGGCCAACGAGTACGGCTTCTGGGGCGGCGGCTCATTCGGCAGCCCGACCTTCATCGGGAAGACCGAGGGGACGCGCTTCGGCCTGCTCGCCTTCCGCTACGCGCGCGTGCTCGCGCGCGGCGAGAGCCTCGCGCTCAAGTACACGGTGGACGCGGTGCCGCTGGCGGCGCTCTCGTTCCCCTCGTTCGACCCTTCGGCGGCCGCGGGCGGGCGCGAGGTGCGGAAGACCATCACGGGGGCGGGGCTCTCGCCCGTCGGCTTCCAGCTCAACTTCCGGCGGCGCGAGCGCGTGCAGCCCTTCGCGCAAGGCTCCGGCGGCTTCCTCTACTTCGGCGAGCGCGTCCCCGAAGAGCGCGGCGCGCAGTTCAACTTCGCGGCCGACTTCGGCGGCGGCGTCCAGTGGAAGACGGGCGCGCGCCGCGCGTGGACGTTCGGCTACCGCTACCACCACGTCTCGAACGGCTACCGCGCCGACGTGAACCCGGGCTTCGACACGAACCTCTTCTACGTCGGCTTTTCCATCTTTCGATGAAGTAGACAGTAGACAGTAGACAGTAGCGCTCCGCGCCGCCGTCGCTGACTCTGACACCCGAGCGACTCGTTGACGAAGGGTTTTCCACTGTCTACTGTCTACTGTCTACTGTCTACTATCTACTGTTCTATGCCTGCAAAGACACAACCGGCGCGCGGCATGCGCGACTTCCTCCCGGCCGACGTGCGGCGGCGCGAGTACGTCATCCGCGTTATTAAGGACGTGTACGAGCGCTACGGCTTCGAGCCGCTGGAGACGCCTGCCGTCGAGAACATCGAGACGCTGACGGGGAAGTACGGCGAGGAGGGCAACCAGCTCATCTTCAAAATCCTCAGGCGCGGCGAGCACGAACGGACGGGCGAGGCCGACCTGGCGCTGCGCTACGACCTGACGGTGCCGCTCGCGCGCGTCGTCGCCGAGTACGGCGAACGGCTCCCGAAGTTCTTCAAGCGCTACCAGATTCAGCCCGTCTGGCGCGCCGACCGCCCCGCGCGCGGCCGCTTCCGCGAGTTCTACCAGTGCGACGTTGACGTGATTGGCACGCGCTCCGCGGTCGGCGAAGCGGAAATTATTGCCGCGGCGAACGACGTGCTTCGCACACTCGGCTTCGACAACTTCACGATTCGCCTGAACCACCGGCAGGTGCTCGCAGGTATGCTTGACGCCGCAGGGATAGCACGCGACAAGCATGTGGATGCGCTCATCGCCCTCGACAAGCTTGATAAGATTGGGCGTGAAGGTGTTATCCAAGAGTTTGAAGAACGGGAAGTTTTCTCGACTGAGGAAGGCAAAAGGGTTTTCGACTTCCTTTTAGAGATAATGTTCACTTGGATCACCAAAAGTCTTGAGAGCGTAGAAATTCAAGCGCGGGGAGACTTCAGCGAAAAAGAAAGAAATGAAGTTAATGAAGAAATACTGAAGAAGATTAGTGAATTTATAGGTGGATATGATGAGGGATTGAAAGGACTTAATGAATTAAAACGAATACTTGAACTTGTTAATAACACAGAGGCAAAAGGAAAAGTTGAACTCGACCCATCACTTGCGCGGGGACTGTCTTACTACACGGGCGCAATCATGGAGATAAAGGTGCCCGACCTCGCGGGCAGCCTCGGCGGCGGCGGGCGCTACGACAACCTCGTCGGCATGTTCTCCGGAAGAGACATCCCGGCCTGCGGCTTCTCTCTGGGGCTGGAGCGCATCATCGTCGTGATGACCGAGCGCGGGATGTTCCCCGAAGACCTGGAGCGCGCCGCCGCGGACGTGCTGGTGACGGTCTGGAGCGAGGAGTCCGTCCGCGACTCGCTCGCCTTCGCCGCGGAGTTGCGCCGCTCCGCGCCGGCCCTGCGCGTGGAGGTCTACCCGGAGGCCGACAAGCTCGGCAAGCAGCTCAAGTACGCGTCCGCGCGCGGCGTCCCCGTCGTCGCCGTCATCGGCGACGACGAGCGCGCGCGCGGCGAGGTCGCGCTCAAGGACATGAAGACCGGCGGGCAGGAGACGGCCGGCCGCGCGCAGGCCGCGGCGTTGCTCTCGGAAAGACTTTACGGACGCAAAATTTGAACGGCGGGGAATGAGGATTAATGGCAGTTCTTGACCACCTTGGGGAGTTGGAGCGCACGCACTCGTGCGGGGCTTTGCGGGCGGAGCACGCCGGGCAGACCGTGGTGCTGATGGGCTGGGTCGCGGTCAGGCGCGACTTCGGGCCGCTGACGTTCGTCGACCTGCGCGACCGCGACGGGCTGACGCAGATCGTCTTCGACGCCGAGGAGGCGGCGGCCGCCCACGCGCGCGCCAAGGAGGTGCGCGGCGAGTACGTCATCGCGGTGCGCGGCGAGGTCGCGCTGCGCGACGAGTCGGCGCGCAACCCGAAGCTCCCGACCGGCGACGTGGAGGTGCGCGCGCGCGAAGTGCTCGTCCTCAACGAGGCGCGCACGCCGCCCTTCCAGTTGGACGCCCCGCCCGACAAGCTCGCGGCCGAGGAGGTGCGCCTGAAGTACCGCTACCTCGACCTGCGCCGCCCCTACCTGCAACACAACCTCAGGCTGCGCCACCGGGTGGTGGCGGAGATACGCGGCTACATGAACGGGCAGGACTTCACGGAGATCGAGACGCCCATCCTCATCAAGTCCACGCCCGAGGGCGCGCGCGACTACGTCGTGCCCTCGCGCCTGCACGCCGGCCGCTTCTACGCGCTGCCGCAGTCGCCGCAGATCTTCAAACAGATTTGCATGATCGCGGGGCTCGACAAGTACTACCAGATCGCGCGCTGCTTCCGCGACGAGGACTTGCGCGCCGACCGCCAGCCCGAGTTCACGCAGCTCGACGTGGAGTTCAGCTTCGCCACGCGCGAGCAGGTCTACCGTTTGATCGAAGGCTTGCTCGCGCGCGTCTTCCGCCTGGTCGGCGCGGAGCTTGCGACGCCCTTCCAGCGCCTCTCCTACGCGGACGCGATGCGGCGCTTCGGCAGCGACAAGCCCGACCTGCGCTTCGGGATGGAGCTGCAAGACCTGCGGGGCGGGGCCGAAGGGGCGGCGTTCGCGCCCTTCGCGTCGGCGCTGGAGAAGGGGGGCGAGGTCAAGGGGCTCGTCGTGAAAGGCGGCGCGCACCTCTCGCGCAAACAGTTGGACGAGTTGCAGGAGGTCGCCAAGCGCTACGGCGCGGGCGCGCTCGCGTGGGTGAAGCTCGGCGACGAGCTTTCGTCCTCGCTGCTGAAGGCTCTGGGCGAAGAGGGCGTGACGCGGCTCGCCTCGGCGGCCGGGGCGGAGAGGGGCGACGCCGTGCTCGTCGTCGCGGGTAAGAGTTCCGTCGTCGCGGCCTCTTTGGGCGCGCTGCGGGGCGAGGTCGCGCGGCGCGAGAAGTTAATCAGGCCGAACACGTTCGCGCCGCTGTGGGTGACCGAGTTCCCGATGTTCGAGTACCACGAGGAGGACGGCCGCCACTACCCGATGCACCACCCGTTCACCTCGCCCGTGGACGAAGACCTCGCCAAGTTCGAGCGCGCCGTCGAGGGCGGCGAGACGCACCTCTTCGGCGAGATACGCGCGAAGGCTTACGACGCCGTCGTCAACGGCATCGAGGTCGCGGGCGGCTCCATCCGTATCCACCGGCGCGACGTGCAGCGGCTCGTCTTCAAGGCCCTGGGGCTCACGGAGGAGAAGGCGCGCGAGCGCTTCGGCTTCTTCCTCGACGCGCTCGAATACGGCACGCCGCCGCACGGCGGCATCGCCGCCGGCATCGAGCGCACCCTGATGGCGCTCACCGGCATCGAGAACATACGCGACCTGATGGCCTTCCCCAAGACGGCCTCGGCCGCCGACCTGATGATCGACGCCCCCGGCCCCATAGACCCGCACCAGTTGGACGAGCTCTACATTCGCGTCGTCGAGGAGTGAGCCAGAGATGAGCGGCGAAGAGAAAGACCGGCTTTTGCGCGAGCACCTGCTCTACCTTCTGCGCGGCGGCGGCGCGCACGTCAACTTTGAGGACGCGCTCAAGGACTTCCCCCCCGACCTCGTCAACGCGCGGGCCGAGGGCGTGCCCTACACGCCGTGGCAGTTGCTCGAACACATGCGCATCGCGCAGTGGGACATAGTCGAGTTCAGCCGCACGGCCGCGCACGTCTCGCCCGACTGGCCCGAGGGCTACTGGCCGGACAAGTCCAAAGAGGCGACCGGGGAGGACTGGCGGCGGAGCGTCGAGGGCTTCCGCGCAGACCTGCGCCGGATGGAGGCGCTCGTCGAGGACGAGGCGGGCGACCTCTACGCGCGCATCCCGCACGGCGAGGGTCAGACGCTGCTACGCGAGGCGCTGCTCGTCGCAGACCACAACGCCTACCACCTCGGCGCGCTCGTCACCCTCCGCCGCGCCCTCGAAGCCGCGCGGAAGTAGCCTCCGAAGTGTCGCCGCCGGAATTCCACCTGCCGCGCGCGCTCGCCGAAGAGATGTTCGCGCACGCGCGCGAGCGCGCCCCGGAGGAGTGCTGCGGGCTGCTCGGCGGGGACGCGGGCGAGGCGCGGACGGTCTACCCTTTGCGCAACGTCGCGCCGCGCCCCGAGGTCGCATACGAGGCCGCGCCCGGGGAACTCTTCGACGCGCAGCGCCGCATGCGCGCGCGCGGAGAGAGTCTGGTCGGCGTCTACCACTCGCACCCGCGCTCGGCCGACCCCGTGCCCTCGAAGACGGACGTGCGGCTCGCCTTTTACCCTTCCGCGATTTACTTCATAATCGGCTTCGACCCCCGGGGCGCGTGCGTGCTCGGCGCCTTCCGCATCTCGGAGCGCGAGGGGCGGTGGGAGCGCGCCGCCTTCAGGGTCGAGGATTGAAGGGAAACCCGCGCCGCGCGCGCGACGTAAAAAGAGGCATGACGGACAAGAGGAGCAAGTACGACACCGACCCGCTCGACCCGGACTTCGCGCGCCGCGCGGAGGAGTCACTGTGGGGCGCCACGCGCGCGCCGCGCGCGGAAGAGACCGAGCGGCTCCCGCCCCCGTCCGTGACCGAGGAGCAGACGAGGCGCTTCGACGAGCAGGCGGCCGACACCTACCCGTCCGTCTTCGTCCCGCCCGCCTACAGGCCGCCGCAGGCGACGCAGCCGCCGCCCTACGGCGGGCAGCCGTTCGCCGCCTTCGGCGCCGGCCCGCACCAGCCGCCCGCGCAGACCACAGCGCCCCCGCCCGGCCCCTCCTCGCCCTACAGGCCGGCGTACCACGCGGGCGCGGCCGCCGGCCCCTCCGACCGCCCCGTCGCGCGGCTCGGGCTCCCGGAGAAGTACGCGGTCGTGCTGCCCTACGTCCCGTTCTACGTCGGGCTGATAGCGTCCATCATCGAGCTGGCCGTCGTGCCGCGCGAGGAGACGCGCACGCGCTTCCACGCCGCGCAGGGGCTCGCGCTGCACCTGGCGGTGCTGGCGCTCTCTCTCCTCTTCCGGTTCGTCACGCTCGCCTCGGGCAGCACCTTCGGCGCCGCGCTCTTCGGCACGGCCGCCACCGTCTTCTTCATCGTCTCCATCGTCCGCGTCTGGCAGGGCAAGCCCCACCACATCGCCCCCCTCGACGAGCCCGCCCGCTGGCTCGGCGAACGAATCACGCCCGGAAAGTAGACAGTAGACAGTAGACAGTAGACAGTAGAAAAGCCGTCGTTAATAAGCCGTCTGGATGTCAGAGTCGGCGGTGGCGGCGCGGAGCGCTACTGACTACTGTCTACTGACTACTGTCTACTGTTTTATGCTAATCTCGTTCCCGCTCTTCGTCTCCCTTCATCGGGCGTAAGGCTTTTCGGCCCGTACTCATCCGAGGGTGTTTCGGCTGCATGAGAAGGAAGCTTGCCGCGTCTCTCTTCGCGCTCTTAGTCTGCGCGTCGCTCTGGCCGTGGGGTGAGGTCTCGGCGCAGCGCCGACGGAGGCCGGCGCGCGGCGGCGGCGCCGCGGCGTCGGCGTCGGCGACGCGCGCCTCGGCCGCCAACCGCGCGACGGACGCGCGCGTCGCGCAGTTGGGCGAGGCGTACCTGCGGGGCTACTACACTTTCAACCCGTCGGAGGCGACGGCCGCCGGGCTGCACGAGTTCGACCCGCAGCTCGAAGGGCGCGACGCCGAGGCGGTGGCGCACGAGGCGCGGAGGCTGCGGGGCGTGCTCGCGGAACTCGCGCGCGTCCCCGAGTGGCGCCTCTCGCCCGAGGCGCGCTACGACTACCTCGTGCTCCAGTCGCACGCGCGCGCGCAGCTCCTCGAACTCGAAGACGTGCGCGCGTGGCGGCGCGACCCGAACGTCTACATCCGGCTCGTCTCCTCCTCCGTCGACAACATCCTCAAGCGCGCCTACGCGCCCGTCGAGCAGCGCCTGCCGGCCGTGCTCGCGCGCGAGCGGCAGATACCGCGCCTGCTCGCGGAGGCGCGGCTCAACCTCGAAGACCCGCCGCGCCTCTACACCGAGACGGCCGTCGCGCAGGCGTCGGGCAGTGTCGCCTTCTTCGAGCGCGTCGTGCCGCAGATGTTCGAGCGCGCGGGCGGGAGCCAGTTGAACGCGGCCACCCGCGCGCAGTTCCACGAGGCGAACCAGCAGGCCGCGGAGGCCGTCCGCTCCTTCCGCGACTGGCTGGAGCGCGACCTGCTGCCGCGCTCGAACGGCGACTTCGCGCTCGGCGCCGAGAACTACAGGAAGAAGCTGCTCTACGAGGAGATGGTCGAGACGCCGCTCGCGGCGCTGCTGCGCGAGGGCGAGCGCCAACTGCGCGAGACGCAGGACCAGATGCGCGCCGTGGCCGACGAGATAGCGCCGGGGCGCGGCGTCGGGGCCGCGCTGCAACTGCTCGCGCGCGAGCACCCGACCGCCGACGGCCTCGTCGGCGAGGCGCGCTCGGAGCTGGATCGCATCCGCGCCTTCGTCCGCACCGAGGGGATTCTGACGCCGCCCGCGCGCGAGAACCTCGCGGTGGCCGAGACGCCCGAGTACGCGCGCTCGCTCTCCTTCGCCTCGCTCGACGCGCCCGGCGCCTTCGAGCGCGTGGCGACCGAAGGGTACTACTACGTCACGCCGGCCGACCCCGCCTGGACGCCGCGCCAGCAGGAGGAGCACCTCGGCCACTACAACCGCTACGGCCTGACCATCACCTCCATACACGAGGCGTACCCCGGCCACTACTACCAGCTCTTGAAGGCGCGGCAGTCGCCCTCGCGCGTGCGCGCGGCGCTCGGCTCGGCCGGCTTCGTCGAGGGCTGGGCGCACTACTGCGAGCAGATGATGCTCGACGAGGGCTTCGGCGGGAACAACCCGAAGCTGCGTCTCGCGCAGTTGGACGCGGCGCTGCTGGGTCTGTGCCGCTACGTCGTCGGCCTCAGGCTGCACACGGCCGGGATGACCTACCCGGAGGCGGTCGAGTTCTTCGTGCGCGAGGGCTACCAGGCGCGCACCAACGCCGAGCGCGAGGCGCGGCGCGGGACGATGGACCCGACCTACCTCGTCTACACGCTCGGCAAGATGGAGATACTCAAGCTCCGCGACGAGTGGCGGCGCCAGCTCGGAGAATCCTTCCGCCTCGGCGACTTCCACGACCGCCTGCTCAGCTACGGCATGCCGCCCGTCAAGATTCTGCGGATGGCGATGCTCGGCGAAGCCTCCGCGCGCGCCGTCGCGGCCGAGGCGCAGGGCCAGACCGAGGAGGCGAAGCCGGTCGAGTTCTCGCTGCTCGCGACGGGGGCGATGAGCGCGCACGAGGGCGGCCGCGCCGTCGAGCTGATAACGGACGAGGCGGCGTGGCGGCGCGCGTGGGAGAAGGTGGGCGCGGGGCGCCCCCTGCCCGAGGTCAGCTTCGATACGCGCGCCGTAGTCGTCGCCTACCAGGGGCAGCAGAGCACGGGCGGCTACAGCGTCGAGATCACGGACATCAAGCGCACTGGCACTGTGCTTGCAGTCACCGTCAATGAGCGGCGGCCCGCGTCCGGAAGTCTTACAACGCAGGTCATCACGTCGCCCTTCGTCGCCGTCTCGATACCGCGGCCGCCGAGCGGCGCGACCGCGCGTTTCGCGGGCGGGGGCGGCGCGGCCGAGCCGCCGCAACAGGAACGCAACAGAAACGTGAGACCTCGCGCCCGCGGCGCGAGGCGGCGCAGGGGGAGAGGTTAAATCGCGAGGCCACAGCCCGCGCCCGCGGCTCATCTAAAGAGAGTCCGACGCGCCTCGCAGGCGCACCGTATGCGCCGCGCGCCGGACGAAAAAGTTTAAGTTCTCTCCCGCTCTCTCCATTGCGCCGCGCGGGTCGGCGTTTGACAGCGAGTGTTCAGAGGGAGTCAAAAATTTGCCGTACGAGCGGCGCGCCCTCTGATTCGGAAATTGGGGGACGTGCCGCTCGTACTTTTTGCGTCATGATTGTCGGCGGCGGCTCCTGTGAAGGGGCGCGCGCCGCGGGGGAGATTAAGATGATGACTATCGGAAGAAACAGGTCGCGCGGACTGTCGGCGCTCGCGCTGGCGGCCGCCGTGTTCGTCGTGCCGCTGGCGGCGCTCGGGCAGACGCGCATCGAGGTGCCGAAGAACAAGTACCAGATTCAGGAGGACGTGCAGGCCGGGCAGCAGGCCGCGCAGCAGGTCTACCAGCAGATGCCCATCATGCGCGACAACGCGGTGGACGGCTACGTCGAGGCGGTCGGGCGCCGGCTGGTCGCGGCCATCCCGCCGGAGTTCCAGCACCCCGAGTTCCGCTACTCGTTCGACGTGGTGGACGCGCGCGACATCAACGCCTTCGCGCTGCCGGGCGGCCCGATGTTCGTCAACCGCGGCATGATCGAGGCCGCGCGCAACGAGGGCGAGATGGCCGGCGTGATGGCGCACGAGATCAGCCACGTCGCGCTCAGGCACGCCACCGCGCAGGCCACCGAGACGCAGAAGTTCCAGATCGGCTCCGTGCTCGGCCAGATCGCGGGCGCGGTCATCGGCGGCGGCGCCGGGCAGGTGGTCGGCGCGGCCAGCCAGATCGGCTTCGGCGCGGGCGCCCTGAAGTACAGCCGCAAGTACGAGACGCAGGCCGACATCCTCGGCGCGCAGATCATGGCGCGCGCCGGCTACGACCCGCGCGACCTCGCCAACATGTTCCGCACCATCGCGCAGCAGGGCGGCGGCTCGGGCGGCCCCGAG
>DASVWB010000400.1:0-11169 GCA_036389815.1 Pyrinomonadaceae bacterium
GAGCAGGCGGGACTCGTCCCTCTTATCACCCGTCACCCATCACTTATCACGGCTTTAAGCTCCGGCCATGTCGGCCTCGTCCATGTCGAAGTTGGCGGAGACTTTCTGCACGTCGTCGTGGTCTTCGAGCGCCTCCATCAGCTTGAGCATCTGGCGCGCCTCCGCCCCTTCGAGCTTCTTGTACTCCTTGGGCACCATCTCGACCTCGGCCACCTGCGGCTCGATGCCTGCGCCCTTGACGGCGGCGAGCACGGCTTCGAAGTCGTCGGGCGCGGTGATGACCTCGAAGTTGTCGCCGTCGTCGCGGAGGTCTTCGGCGCCGGCGTCCGTGACTATCTCGAACAGCTCGTCCTCGGGCTTGTCGGCCTTCGCGACGACGATGTAGCCCTTCTTCTCGAACATCCAGTTGACCGCGCCCGAGGTGCCGAGGTTGCCGCCGTTCTTCCCGAAGATGTGGCGTATCTCGGCGACGGTGCGGTTGCGGTTGTCGGTCATCGAGTCCACCATCACGGCGACGCCGCCGGGGCCGTAGCCCTCGTAGGTGATCTCCTCGTAGGAGACGCCCTCCTCCGCGCCCGTGCCGCGCCGGATGGCGCGCGCGATTGTGTCGTTGGGCATGTTGGCGCCCTTAGCGTCGGAGACGGCCTTGCGCAGCCGCGCGTTGGCGTCCGGGTCGCCGCCGCCCACGCGCGCGGCGACCTGAATCTCCTTAATCAGCTTGGTGAAAACCTTGCCGCGCTTGGCGTCGAGCGCGCCCTTCTTGTGTTTGATAGTGTGCCACTTCGAGTGTCCTGACATCTGAATGAGTTCCTTGGCTTGAGTTTTAAGCTGAACTGGAAGCGGGTCGGAAATATACCACAACGCCCCGGCGCGTGTCGCGCGGGGCGCCTCACGCGGCGCCGGCGAGCCGCCTGAGGTCTTCCCCGCCCGCGCCCTCGACGCGCACGAGCTTCGTCTTCGACGAGCGGCCGCCCAGGATTTCGACCGCGCGCGTGGGCACGCCGAACGCCCGGGCGAGGAAGCGCGCCAGCTCCTCGTTGGCCGCGCCCCCGACGGGCGGGGCCGCGACCCTCACCTTGAGCGCGCCGCCGTGCTCGCCCGCCGCCTCAATCTTCGAGGCGCGCGGCGCGACGCGGACGCGGAAGGTGAGCGCGCCGCCGCCCTCGGTGTATTCGGGCGCGCGGCTCACATGAAGAAGTAGACCTGCCAGCCCCGCAGCAGGGTCATGCGGATGGCGGCCTGGAAGAGCCAGATGACGATGAAGGCGACGATGGGCGAGATGTCGAAGACGCCGATGGGGGGGACGGTGCGCCTGAGCGGCGCGAGCAGCGGCTCGGTCGCGTTGACGAGGAGGCGCATCAGGCGGTTCGTGTAGCTCACCTGCCCCCACGAGAAGATGATGCGCACCGTGATGAGCAGCATGTAGAGCGTCAGCGCCCCGTGCAGCAGGTAGCCGACGAGCGCCAGCGCGCCGCCCGGCCTCATGCTCGACACGCTCAGCGCGACGCCCGCCGCCGTGTCGAGCACGCCGGCCGAGAGCAGCAGCACGAAGTAGCCCAGCAGGATCGAGAGGAGGATGACGACGAGCGGCGCGCCGTTGGCGTGGATGCCGAAGCCGAGCAGCGCGCGGCGGACGGGGTTGACCAGCGGGTCGGTCAGCCTGCGCACGAAGATGACGGGGCGGCTGAAGGGGTTGAGGTCGGCGTAGTTGAGCGCGAAGCGCACGACCATCAGCGCGATGACCCCGACGATGACGGCGACGACCGCGTACCAGACGAGCTGGAAGACGGCGCCCAGTATCACGAGGGCGCGGCCGCCCGGCCCGCCGAACACGTCCAGAGGCTGAAAGAACCCGAGTGCGTCCATCGTCCCTCGCTACCCTCCCGGCTAACGCGCGCCGCCCCTGCCGCCGAACAGCGCCGTCCCGACGCGCACGAGCGTCGCGCCCTCCTCGACGGCGACCTCGAAGTCGTGAGTCATGCCCATCGAAAGCTCGCCCACGCCTTCGGCGAACGCGCCGCGCGCGCGCAGGTCGTCGCGCAGCTCGCGCAGCCTTCGGAAGTAGGGGCGCACGCGCTCGGCGTCCTCGAAGAACGGCGGCAGAATCATCAGCCCGCGGCAGCGCACGCGCACGCACGCGCCCAGACTCCCGAAGACCGCGGGCAGTTCCGCTTCCGAGGCGCCGCTCTTCGTCTCCTCGCCCGCGAGGTCGACCTGCACGAGCACGTCGAGCCGCGCGCGCCCGTCCTCGGCGCAGACGCGTTCGAGCCTCTCGACGAGCGCGGCCGAGTCGACGGAGTGGATCAGGTCGAAGAGGCGCGCGGCGCGGCGCGCCTTGTTCGGCTGGAGGTGCCCGACGAGGTGCCAGCGCAGGCCCGGCACATCCTTCAACTCCTCGACCTTCCCCTCCGCCTCCTGCACGCGGTTCTCGCCGAAGTCGGTGAGCCCCGCGGCCGCGGCCTCGCGCACCAGCGCGGCCGGGTGCGTCTTGCTGACGGCGACGAGCGTGACCTCCGAAGGCTCGCGCCCCGCGCGCCGGGCCGCGGAGCCGATGCGCCCGAGAACGTCCGCGGCGCGCGCGCCCAAACCCGACCCGTCTGACACCGCCTCAGCACACATTGTTGTGATTCCGTTGTGAACGGCCACGACTATAACAAGCGCCCGCCGCCGCCCGCAACCGACCCGTACGCGGCCGTCTCAAACCACGCCGCGCGCGCGCACCTTTCCGTACACCAAACAGGAGGCGGCGATACTGTATCGTGTGCGGAGCGGCGGCCAACTGTCTGTCGCTCGGGGGTTTTTCCGGCGCTTCCCGCCCCGCAACCTCGTGGCACGGTGCTTGTAACCCTATCCGGCGGGTTTCGCACTGAAAATAATGTGAATCGGGCGACGAATGCTGAGGAGGGTTACAGATGAGGGGTAACGGCAAAGGTTTAGTGACTAGGGCGTCTATGCTGGCGCTAGGGCTCTTCCTGCTGGTGCCGGCGGGCGCGGTGAGCGCTCAGGACGGTTGGTGGAACAGGGATCGGAATCGTCAGCGCCAGGAAGAGCGCCGCCAGCGGCGTGAGGCGCGCCGCGACCGCGACGGCGACGGCGACTACGACCGCCGCGACCGGGAAATCCGCCGCCAGCAGCAGCAGCAGCGCCGCAGCGGCGGTTACGGCTACGGCGACCCGCGCGACCGCGACGGCGACGGCGACTACGACCAGCGCGACGCCTACATCATCCAGCAGCAGCAGCGCAACGGCGGCTACTACGGCAACAACGGCGGCTACGGCACCTACGGGAACCGCGGCGGCTACGGCAACTACGGCTACGGCGGCAACTACACGCAGTCGCAGCAGACGGCGCTGAACGCCGGCTACAACGAGGGCATCAAGGAAGGGCGCAAGGATCGCAACCGCGGTTACCGCGACCTAAACGAGTTCGGCGCGTACCGCAACGCCGACAAGGACTACAACTCGCGTTACGGCGACCGCTACCAGTACCAGCAGTACTTCCGCCGCGGGTTCCAGAACGGCTACAACGACGGCCTCAACGGCAACTAAACGCCGCAGGGTTTCGAGCAAGGGGGGGACAAAATGAGGCCCGGACGCGTCGCCGCCCGGGCCTCATTTTCTATCCCCGCCCCCTTCCCGGGCGGCCCGCTTGACACCCCTCGAACGCCGCCTTTAATATCTCACTTCCCGCACGCGGATGTGGCGGAATTGGTAGACGCGCTAGCCTCAGGAGCTAGTGGCCGCAAGGTCGTGGTGGTTCGAGTCCACTCATCCGCACTCAAGGCCGTAAGACGAAAACCGCGAACCGTGACAGTGGGGGCCGAGTCCTTTCCCGTCACGGTTCGCGGTTTTCGTCTTACGGCCTTTTTTAATTTACGGCTTCGGAGGTCGCGTCCGGGGCTACGCCGGCGGGGCCGTGTTGGATGAGCGCGAGCGGTTGCTCGTCGGCGAGGGTGGAGTTGATGAGCGTCTGGACGCGGTAGAGGCCGGGCGCTGGGAAGACGACGTTGAAGAAGAAGCTGATGTTGTTGGCGACGCCGCCGGGCGCGATCTCGAAGGGCGAAGGCTCCGCGAGCACGACCGCCTCCTGGCCGTCGGGGGTCAGGATGCGCACCTCGGAAAGGTATCGCCCGTCGCCGCGCCACTGGCTGACGACGGCGAACTTCAAAACGCTGACCGGGAACTGCTGCACCGCTATCTGATGGAAGACGCCCATCAGAGACAGCTTGTTGCCGACTTCCAGACGCACGTCGTCGCAGAAGATCGTGTAGTTCAGTTGCGGCCCGTCCCCTTTGTCTCTCGTCATCGTCGCCCCTTCTGTGATTCCGCGCCTACGGACGCGGCCCGGGCGCGGGCCGCGCGACAGTTTACCCCGCGGCGGCGTGCGCGCGCACTCTCGCGCGGCGGCGCCGCCGGCCGGCGACTTTTGCGGCCGCACCGGGGTCAGCCGCCGAGGCCGAAGAGCTGGCCGGTGTGGAGGATGACGGTGCGCGCGCCGCGCCCTTCCGCCTGACGTATCATGTCCTCTGTGCCGCCCGCGCCGTCGCCCTTGCTGCCGTTCCAGAGGGCGACGAGCGTCAGGTCGGAGCCGCCGCCCTCGCGGCAGAGCGCGACGGCGTTGGCGAGCATCCAGAGGTTGCAGCGCTGCCAGACGCTGTACCCTTCCCCCTTCTCGCGGAGCCAGCGGGGCGGCCCCTCCGAGCTTGAGAGGACGCGCCTTTCGAGCGCGTCGTAGAGCCTCTCGAAGCGGCGCACCCAGACGGGGCCCGCGTCGCGCACGGACGCGGCGACATACTCTTCGCGCGGCACGGCGAGGTAGAGGTAGGACTTAACGCCCAGCTCGGCGCAGACCTCGTGGAAGATGATGTCGCCGCCGCTGGCCCCGCCCGCGATGCCGACGGCCTCCTCGTCGCCTCGCCCAAGCTCTTCGACCAGCGCCCTCCTGACGGCCCCGCGCGCGACGGGCTCCATCTCGGCCGGGAAGCGCGCGCCCGCGCCCGAGGCTACGCGGTCTGCGGCGTCAATGCGGTGACCCGTGAAGACGAAGACGTGCCGCCGCGCGCGCACGGCGGAGGCCGAGGCTTCGCGCAGCTTCCCGCGGACGGCGGCGAGGCGCGCGGCGGCCTCCGCGTCTTCGGGTCGGGCCTCGCGCACGCCCTCCCAGCTCTCGCGCGCGCCCTCCCAGTCGCGGAGTTCGAGCTGCGCGCGCCCGACGACGCGCAACCCCTCGACGCCCCAGCGGAGTCCGCGCGTCTCAATCGCCAGCAGGGCGAGGTCGCCGCGCCTGCCGTCCGCGAGCGCGCGCCCGACATCCTCGCGGAAGTCCGCGGGGGCGGCTTCGAAGTCCATCGGGTTGTCCTCCGAGTCTTGCGCGGCGCGGCGGCGAAGGGCCGGCGGAGGGGCGACTCAAGCTGAGCCGAGCATCGCCCTCAGCCCGGCCTCGTCGATGACGTTGAGGCCGAGCGCCTGAGCCTTGTCGAGCTTGGAGCCGGCCTCCTCGCCGGCGACGACGTAGTCGGTCTTCTTGCTGACGGTCGAGGTCACGCGGCCGCCGCGCGCCTCGATGGCGGCGCGCGCCTCGTCGCGCGTCATCGTCTCAAGCCTCCCGGTCAGGACGAACTGTTTGCCGGCGAAAGCTTCGTCGGCGCCCCCACCCTCCGCGCCGCCGGCCGCCTCCGTCCGCACGCCGAACTCGCGCAGGCGCTCGCAGAGGCGGACGTTGCCCTCGTCGTCGAACCAGTCGCGCACCGACTGCGCGACGGTCAAGCCTATCTCGTGTATGTCGTCAATCTGCTCGACGGTCGCCGTCCTCAGCCTTTCGAGCGCGCGGAAGTGGCGCGCGAGCAGCGCGGCCGTGCGCTCGCCGACGTGTCGGATGCCGAGGCCGTAGACGAGCTGCGGCAAGTCGCGCGACTTGCTCGCCTCTATCTGCGCCATCAGGTTCGACGCCGACTTCTCGGCCATGCGTTCGAGCGCCGACACCTCCTCGGGCTTCAGCGTGTAGAGGTCGGCCACGTCGCGCACCCTCCCCTTCTGCACGAGCTGCTCGGCCAGCGCGTCGCCCAGCCCCTCGATCCTCATCGCGCGGCGCGAGGCGTAGTGCAGGAGCCGCGCCTTCAACTGCGCCGGGCAGTCGGCCGCGACGCAGCGCGAGACGACCTCGCCCTCGGGGCGCGAGACGACACCGCCGCACACGGGGCACTCCGCCGGGAACACATAAGGCTTTGTCTTGCGCGGGCGGCGTGATTTGACGACGCTCAGCACCTTCGGGATTATCTCGCCGCTCTTCTCGATGTTGACCCAGTCGCCCTCCCTCACGTCGAGCCGCTTGATCTCGTCCTCGTTGTGCAGCGTCGCGCGCGCGACGACGGTGCCTGCGAGCTGCACGGGCGTGAGGTTGGCGACGGGCGTGAGCGCGCCCGTGCGCCCGACCTGCACGACGATGGACTCGACCTGCGTCGTCGCCTGCCGCGCGGGGTACTTGTAGGCGATGGCCCAGCGCGGCGACTTCGCCGTCGCGCCGAACTCGTCCTGCAAGGCCGTCGAGTTGACCTTGACGACGACGCCGTCTATCTCGTATTCGAGGCGGTCGCGCTCGGCCTCCATCCGGTTGCAGAAGTCGATGACGCCCTGGATGTCCGGGCACTTCTCGCGGTGCGGGTTGACGGAGAAGCCCGCGGCTTCGAGCCATTCGAGCGCCTCCCAGTGGGTGGCGAAGGGCTTGCGCTCGCCGCGCAGCACGTCGTAGGCGAAGAGGTCGAGCCGTCGGCGTGCGACGACCTTCGGGTCGAGCTGGCGGATGGTGCCGGCGGCGGCGTTGCGCGGGTTGGCGAACTTCGCCTCGTCCGACTCCTCGCGCTCGGCGTTGATGCGCTCGAAGGCTTTGCGGGAGAGGTAAGCCTCGCCGCGGACTTCCGTGTCGCCGCGCCCCTCGCCCTTCAGGCGAAGCGGGACGCTGCGGATGGTGCGCACGTTCTGTGTCACGTCCTCGCCCACGCGCCCGTCGCCGCGCGTCACGCCTCGCACGAGCAGGCCGCCCTCGTAGTGGACGGAGAGCGAGAGGCCGTCGATCTTCAGCTCCGCGACGTACTCGAAGGCGCGGCCGTCGGCCAGGCGGCGGCAGCGCTCGTCGAAGGCGCGCAGGTCTTCGATGTTGTAGCTGTTGTCGAGCGAGAGCATCGGCCGGCGGTGGACGTACTCCGCGAACCCCTCGGCGGGCCGCCCCCCGACGCGCAACGTCGGGCTGTCCGGCGTCCGGAACTCCGGGTGCTCCTCTTCGAGCGCGCGCAGGCGCTCAACGAGCGCGTCGTACTCCGCGTCCGAAATCTCCGGGCGGTCGTGGACGTAATAAAGCTCCTCGTGCCTCAGCACCTCTTCGCGGAGCTTCCTGATTTCGGCCTCGATGCTTTTCGCGGCGGTCGGCAAGTTGGCTGTTACACCCTGAAGAAGTTGATGTCGAGAACGGTCGCGCTCATCATAAGGTCAACAGTCGGGGCGCGCAACAGAGAGGGCGTGAGCGTTTCGGAGGCCGCCCGAATGTTACCGCTTGAGCTGGACGACCGGTTCCGTCGCGCCCTTCGGCGCGGCGCCGTCTTCGAGGGAGGCGAGGCGGTGGATGACGCGGCCGAAGTATTTGACGCCCTGGATGAAGTCGTCGAGGCGTATGTTCTCGTCGGGGGCGTGCGGGTTGGAGCCGAAGTAGCTGACGCCGAAGGAGACGACCGGGGTCGGCGGCTGGTTCGCGCCGCAGACCGCGCCGACGGGGCCGCTCGCCGGGTCGAGCGGGTAGACGACCGGCGGCCGGCCGTAGACCTCCTCCGCGCCCTCGATGGCCGCGCGCGCCACCATCGAGGCGGGCGACGACTTGGCGTAGGGCGCCGCGCCCAGCTCGATGATCTCCACGTCCGTGAAGCCGCGCTTGTCGAGGTGCTGGCGCAGGAGTTCGACGATCAGCCCCGGCGTGAGGTCGGGCACGAGCCGGAAGTCGAGGCGCGCCGTGGCCGCGCCCGGCAGCACCGTCTTCGCGCCCGCCTCGGTGTGGCCGGTGCGTATGCCGCAGATGGTGCAGGTCGGGCCGAATATCAATTCCTTGGCGAGTTCCCGCCCCGTCATCCCGTGCACCCAGGAGCCGATGCGGAACTCGCGGCGCAAGCCCGCCTCGTCCAGCTCGACCGTCTTGAGCATCTGCCTGTCCTCGGACGTGAGCGGCGCGACGTGCGACGAGAAGCCGTCGATGGTGATGACCCCTTTGGGCGAGACGACGGTCGAGAGCGCCTGCACCAGACGCCACGCGGGGTTCGGCACGATGCCGCCCCACTTCGAGTGGAGGTCTGTGCGCGCGCCGTAGACGCGCAGCTCAAGGAACGAGATGCCCTTGAAGCCGAGGTTGATGACGAGGCGGTCTTTCGTGTCCTTGTAGCCGTCGTCCCAGACGCAGCCGTCGGCGCGCAGCAGCTCCGTGTGCTCGGCGGCGAAGCGGTAGAGGCTGGGGCTCGCCAGCCCGTCCTCGCCCTCGACGACGAAGCGTAGGCAGACGGGGAGCTTGCCGTAAGTCTTCTGGTAAGCCTCGACGGCCGCGACGCGCGCGACGAAGTCGCCCTTGCTGTTCGACGCGCCGCGGGCGCGGAGTTTGCCGTCGTCGACGACCGCCGCGAAGGGCCCCGAAGACCACTCGGTCAACTGCCCGACGGGCTGCACGTCGTAGTGGCCGTAGACGAGGAAGCAGCGCGGCCCCGCGCCGCACTCGCCGTAGATGACGGGGAAGCCGCTCCCGATCTTGAAGGCGCGCGTGCCCGCGCCCACGCGCTGCAACATCTGCTCGACCTTCTCGGCCACGGCGCGCATCCCCGTCCCGCGCGCCGCCACCGAGGGCATCCGACACAGCTCCTGCAAGCGCTCCGTGAACGAGCGCGCGTGCCGGTCAACGTATCGGTCGAAGCGGGTGAAAGCCATATCTTCCGGGTGACGAGTGACGAGCGACGGGTGATAAGAGAAGAAAGCGGGCCCCGTATTTTCTTATCACTTACCCTTCATCACTCGTCACTGTAAAAAAGGTATCGCGGGCGCGGCGGGTCGCGCTCGAAGCCGGCGCAGACGAGGCCGGCGGCGAGGGCCGCGCGGAACTCGCCGCGGACGCGGAGCAGTTCGGCGCGGGCCGCCGACGGATCTTCCGTGACGAGCGCGCCCCAGTCCGAGGGGATGGCGACCGAGGCGGCGGGGTCGCCCAAAGGCTCCGGCCTCTCGCCGCGCGCGAGCGCCTCGACGCGCGCCGAGTCCAGCTCCCACTCGGCGGCGAGGCGGTCGCTGTCGAGCCCCAGCGGCTCGGCGAAGCGCCCCGTCACGGTCGAGTAGTCGGTGCCGTAGTAGTTCTCGGCGTAGCCGCGGACGACGACGCCGAGGCGGTTGATGTTGAAGTGCGCGTTGCGCGACTGCACGGGGTCCCACGTCCAGCGGATGAAGCGCCGCCCTTCGGCGAGCGAGCGCGCGCGCTGCGCCCACTTCAGGCGCGCGCCGACGCCGCGGTTCTGGTACTCCTTCGCCACCGACATCATGTGCGAGTAGCCGATGACCTCGTCGGCGCCCGTGCGCGGGTCGCGGCGCACGGCCACCTGGTTGAGCACGAAGCCGACCATCCGCCCGCCGTCGAACGCGCCGAGCGTGAAGCCGCCCGCGCTGCGCGCCACGATCAGGTGGCGGCGCGGCGAAAGCTCCAGGTCAGGCAGCCCGAACCCCTCGCGCTGCAAACGCACGCACTGGTCGAACTCCTCGACCGTCGTGCACTCTCGCACGTTGATCTCAACGCCGGTGTCCGAGTTCGCCCCCAACCTCTTCGCCCTCCTGCGCGCCCCGGCCGCCCCCCGCCCCGGGGAGGGCGGGCGCGGGGCCCGCGCTCGAAAGTTCGAGATACCCTTCGGCCAGCCCCCTGAAGCGAGCGCGCTCGGCTGCGTCCCGGAAAGCCCGCGCGCGCACTATCACGCCGCCCCCGTGGCGCGTGTAGATGTCTATCGAATCCGGCGACTCCACCACCTCCGAGACGCCCTCCCACTCGTACGTGACCTGCACGTTGCTCTGCCTCGTGAGGACGCCGACCGGCGTCAACTCCACCTCGCAGACCCCGGTTCCGAACGGGCCGTGATATTCACGGATGCTCTTCCGCAGTCTTTTGCGAACGCCGTCCCAGTACAATAACTGCTGGTAAGCCGCCATGACCACCGCCGCGAACGCGCCGAGGGCCGCCCACTTGTAACCGCCGTAGAGGAAGAGGGCGCAGACGATCAGGGCGTACAAGAAGGCGGAGTAGACGGCGGACTTGACCCGCGCGGAGCGGAACGTCTTTGAGCGGGCCAGGATGCGCTCGGCGGCGTCCACCAGGTCGTCCTCGGTGTAATCGAATTTGACGTACATCGCCCGCGGCACCCTGCGGGGGTTCGTGCCCCTTACTCAACCCGTGCCCGCCGCACGGCCGTCCCGCCTAAACCTCGACCATCCTGTACCAGTCCTCCGGGACCCGTTCGACGCGACGCCCCGAAGCGCGCTCGGCGATGTCGGCCCCGAAGTTGACGAGGGTCAGACGGCCGCCCGCGCGGTAGCGCGGCTCGACCGAGTCGCGCAGCTCGCGCGTGTAAGGCCCGACGCCGCAGTCAATCTTAAAGAGCACCAGCCGCTCCGTGTCGCCGTGCTTGAGGAGCCACGCGACCTTGCGCATCGAGACCGCCCCGCACTCGCCCCAGAAGAGGAAGCGCGCGCCCGCGCGGGGCCGCCCGCCCCCGGCCTCGTTCAGCGCGACGATGTCCGGCTTGTAGCGCAAGCCCACCGGCAGCTCGATTTCGAGGTTCGGGTATTCGCCCACGAACAGCGCGAAGCCGAGCGCCTTCATGAGCACGTGGCCGTACGTCTCGCCGCCGCGCTGCCACAGCCGCACGCGCCTGCCGGCCAGCTCGAAGTCGTAAAGCATTCAAAAGCCGCGACCTTGGACGTGCAAGACGGTAGATAAACCCCTGCCCCGCGAGTCCGCCCAAACTGAAACTAGAACCGGGAAACGGGATTGTATCTTGTCGGCCGCCGCCGTGTCATCCGGAAGAATGAAGAGGGGGCGGGAACGGTAGCAGTAGACAGTAGACAGTAGACAGTAGACAGTAGGAATACAGAGACGGCGCGACTCGGCCCCCGG
>DASVWB010000401.1:0-4634 GCA_036389815.1 Pyrinomonadaceae bacterium
TGGTGGCGGGGCGCGTTAGGCGTCCGCGGGCGCGGAGATGACGGCGGAGGAGTCGGAAAGGGAAAGGCCGCCCCGGGGAGGGCGGCCTTTTGAGTAGTCCTGGTGCCGGCGGAGGGGCTTCAGTGGTTGCCGGAGAAGATGCCCTCGACGGAGCCGGCGTGTGCGGCCATCGCGGCGGGGTGGGCGGCCGGGGCGGCGTGGCGCGCCTGCATCTTGTTCGCGTAGTCCTGGACGAAGGTCTTGAAGTCGCCGTGGCCCCAGGAGGTGTAGAAGTCGTACTGCTTCATCTCGGCGTAGACCTGTTCGTAGCCCCAGCCGTACTTCTCGAAACGGTAGACCGCGCCCATCGAGCCGGTGCGGTGGCGCCCGCCCGCGCAGTGCACGTAGAACTTGCCCGTCGCGGGGTCGTCAACCGTCTTCAGGAAGGCCGCGACCCACTCCGGGCGGGGGTAAGCCTTGTCCACCATCGGGATGTTGACGTAGCGCATACCCAGAGACTCGACCTCGCCGCGCTCGGCGGGCTCGGGCTTCTCCTGAAGGTCGATGACGGTCCTGACGCCGATCTCCTTGAGCGCGCGTATGTCTTCGATGCCTTTCGGCTCGGCGCCGCGGTAGAAGCGCTCGTCCATCTGGCCGAAGTTCTTGATGTGGACGTTGGGGAACGCGGCGTATGAGGCGTCCTTCGCGTAAGCGGCGGCCGAGAGCAGGAGGACGGCGAACAGCGAGGCGGCGACGTTGCGCAAGGGGTTACGGCTATAATTCATCATCAACCCTCCGAAGGACTGTTGGCGGAAACTTTTTGTCGGGCGTTTCAAACGACGGGGGAGATGCTCGGGAAAACTTTCAACTCTGAGTGGCGGCGGCGCGCCCGCGCGTTCTCGTCAATGACTCGGACAGGAATTTGATTCGCGAGCGTGTCACGAAGTTGTATCGCGCGCCGCCCGCGTGCCGCCTTTAATAAGTTTCACGCGTCGGCCGCCGTCCCTCTTTTGACAGGCGCAACCTCAACGCTTGCCGGACTTGCGGGCACGAATTTTGAGCCGCGGAAGGCAGGATGAACGCACGAATCCGGTGCGCGCAGACGTTCTCAAATTCGTGTCAAAAAACGCGACTTGAGCGCCGGAGCGGTCAGTACCGCCCGCGGTAACTTGTGGCCCTTTGCTACTAGACGCCGCACTTTACGAACGACCCACCCGCTACCGCGGGCGGCTCCGACCCGGTTGCGCATCGGGCTCGCGGGGCGGGACGGTCGCGCGCAGCATCTTCGCGCCGCCTTCCCGCGCGGCCACGCGGTACGCGCCCGCGTCGCCCGCGACGAGCGCCGTCTCGTAGAGGCCGAGGCGGACAGACTCTTCGCCGCAGGAGAGTTCGGCCGCGCCCTCCGTCACGGTGAAGACCTGGAACGAGCGCCCTTCGGTGTCACACGCGAAGGGCTCGTCGCCGACGCAGACGACTTCAAGCTCGAAGAACTTGCAGCGGAGTACAGTCCCGCAGGCGGTGCCGCCGAGCGCGAGCGGCGCGCGCACGGCGACCACGCTGCTCGGGTCGGCGACGGCCGCGGACTCCTCGACGTGCAGCTTGCGCCCGGCAGAGGCGGGGCGGCCCCAGTCGTAGACGCGGAAGGTCGTGTCGCTCGACTGCTGCACCTCGTAGAGCAGGAGCCCCGGCCCGAGCGCGTGGAGCGTGCCGGCGGGGATGTAGACGGTCTCGCCGGCGCGCACCTCGTGCCGCTGCGTCACTTCGAGGACGCGCCCGCCGCGGATGGCGCCCTCCAGGTCTTCGCGCGTCGTGCCCGGGCGGACGCCCGCGTAGATGGTCGCGCCGTCCTCGGCCTCGATGAAGTACCAACCTTCGGTCTTACCGGGCTGCCCCGGCCCCAGAAGCCGCTCGGCCTGTTCGTCGTCCGGGTGCACCTGCACCGAGAGCCAGTCGGCGCAGTCGAGCAGCTTGACGAGCAGGGGGAAGCGCGCGCCGTACTCGGCGGCGACCTCGCGCCCGAGCAGCCCCGCGCCGTGGCGCTCCGACAACTCGGCGAGAGTGCTCCCGGCGTGCGCGCCCGCGCGGACGCGGCTCTCCTCGAAGGCGACCCACGCCTCGCCCACGGGCGGCTCGCACTCCTTCAGCCTCCGCCCGCCCCACACGCGCTCGCGGTACTGCGGCTCCAAAGGTAAAAGTCTCTGGCTCAGAGTCGTCATACGCTGATTCGGAAAGAGGAAGTTAAAACTGTGGACGGCGGACGGTAGACGGCGCCGGAGGTTGGCGGCCGTGTGCAGCGCCGGTGTCGGTTTGCGCCGGGCTCACTTATTCCCCTTCTTTCCCGACCCGGAGGATGACGACGTTTGTTGCCCGACGCCCCACCCCGGGTTGTGTATCTTTTCGATGTAACGTTGAAGCTGGGTCGCGAACTTCTGCGCGAGGTTCCCCGAATTCTCCGTTTGAACCACGAAGAGCCAGTCCGACGGTGTGGAGATAGGATGCGCCGTAGCCCCCTTGAACACGAAAGAAATCCCGTCGGCCCACAGCTCTTTGTACATCTCCTTCAACTGCTCCAACAGCTTGCCTGAGTCGTCGGTGTTGAGACTGCGCGTGCTCGGGAATGTGTTTTGAAACTCGGCGAGCGTGAACGCGAGCGACAAGATACCCTGGTTCGGCCCGGAGGTCGGGAAAATATTTATACCCGAGCTTGAAGAACTGGAACTGGAATTAGAATTAGAGTTGGAACCGCCCGACTGCTCGAACAATTGCTCGACCGGCACGTTCTGTATCGGCACCCACCCGTCGAGCAGCAGGCATTCGATATCGCCCGGGGCGATTTTGGTCTTGGTGTGCCAGGCGCCGTTCGGATGGTCCGGGTCAATCACCCAGTCTTTGGCGACGGTGCAGGGGAAGCGAAGCAACACTTCAAAATTCGCCGCCGGGGTATCCAGTACGAGGTCGGCCCACGCCCCGCGCTGGTGGATGTAGGGCGCGACCACCTGATTGCTCGACCCGGCGGCGGTCTTGCCCGTGGTGTTCTTGATCGAGCTTTTCTGAAGTTCCTCGCCCCCGCCGATGGTGCACGACCCGCCGGACTTTCCCCCCAACGCCGGGTTGAGCCCGACCGCTTTGATGGTGACGAGATTCTTCCACGACGTCGTGTGGTACATCATTATCTTTTCTTTCGTCGGGTCCTTTCTCGAAATCGGTTCGGACTTCAAGTTGCTCGACCTGTCTACCAGGAAAGGGGCCACCTCTTGCTGGTTGTAACCGAGCCCGCCCGTGTTCCCCCCGCCGCCCGAACTCGAACTGTTATTGTTGTTATTGTTGTTATCGCTAAAGTGGGCATGTTCCATCCGCTGGATAACGTTGAGGCGCTTCGCCTGTATGACGGCGACGCGGCCGCCCCGCTGCGAAGCGTTCGACTCTTGCCGCGGGCGGACGGCCGGCGGCGCGGACGGCGGAATGTTCGCAGCACCCGCCGGGGCTTTATGAACGCCCGACGCCTTCCTTTGTAAAACCCTCGGTTCGGGTTGAGGCCGGTAGGCCGGAGGCGCGGCCGGGGACGGTCTTGCCCGGGCGGCCGACGGCGCGGGCCGCCCGGCGACGGCCTTTCTCTGCAAGACCAGCGGCGCCGGCTGCGGGCGATACGCGGGCGGGGCGACGGGTTTGCGCTCCACGTTGTTGACCGGCGGGGCCTGGCCGTGGGCCGTCTTCAACTGCAAAACTTTCGGCGTCGGCTGCGGGCGATACGCGGGGGGCGCGGCCGGGCGCTTCGCGCCCTCCGGGTTCTTGCCCGAACCCTGTTGCGGGTGCGCCGTCTTCCTTTGCAAAACTTCGTGGGCGGGCTGCGGGCGGTACGCGGCGGGGGCGACCGCGTTGGTCTTCGTCTGCGCCGGGACAAGCCTCTTCGCCTGGGCCGCCGAAGGCCTGAGGGGGGGCGCGGGGCCGGTTCGCGGCGCGGGCTGTTGCCGCGTGTCCTTCGCTTCCGGCCGCTTCTTATTCGGTGGGTTCATAAAGGTGCCGCTCGTCTGAGGCTCGGGGCGTGGTGCCGACCCTGTTCATTAAAACTTTCGGGGGCTATCTGTATTAGTTGTTCGGCGTAGCAACGGGCGGTAGCCTGGTCTCTCCCGGCGTTTTCATTGTAACCCCGCCTGCCGGATGACGCCATCAATTCCGCCTGCCGCCCGCCGCCCTAACGGCCCATCCAGCCGCCGTCCACGACGAGGACGTGGCCGTTGACGTAGTCGCTGGCGGGCGAGGAGAGGAAGACGGCCGCGCCGGCCAAGTCCTTCGGCTCGCCCCAGCGGCCGGCCGGGATGCGTTCGAGTATCTGGCGGTTGCGCGTCTCGTCCGACTGTAGCGCGGCCGTGTTGTCCGTCCGCATGTAGCCGGGCGCGATGGCGTTGACGCAGACGCCTTTGGACGCCCACTCGTTGGCGAGCGCCTTGGTGAGCTGCGCCACGCCGCCCTTCGACGCCGCGTAGGCCGGCACGGTCACGCCGCCCTGGAAGGAGAGGAGCGAGGCGACGGTGACGATCTTGCCCGACCCCCGCTCGACCATGTGGCGCCCGGCCAGTTGCGAGAGCCGGAATACGGCGTTGAGGTTGACCTCAATGACCGCCGCCCAGTCCTCCTCCGAGTAGTCCACGGCCGGC
>DASVWB010000402.1:0-10066 GCA_036389815.1 Pyrinomonadaceae bacterium
ATCGCCGCGTTCTGCGCCAGCGTCAGGCAGAGACTCGTCTTGCCCATCGACGGGCGCGCGGCGACGATGACGAGGTCTGAGGGCTGGAGGCCGGAGGTCATCGTGTCCAGCTCGGTGAAGCCGGTGGTGAGCCCCGTGAGCATCGCGGAGCGGCCGGCCATCTCCTGCACCTTCTCCAAGAGCTGGTCGGCGACCGGCTTGATGTGCGCGAAGCCCTGGCGCGTGCGCTCGTCCGCGAGCGCGAAGATCATCTGCTCGGCGTGGTCGAGGATGAGGCTGGCCTCGTCCTCGCCTTCGAGCGCCTCGCTCGTGATCTTGTTGGCGACCTTGACGAGCTGCCGCATGAGCGAGTGGTCTTTGACGACCTTCGCGTAGGCGGCGACGTTGGTGAAGTGCGGCAGGCCGTAGGTCAGCTCGGAGATGAAGGCGATGCCGCCCGTCTGCTCCAGCGCGCCCTCGCGGCGCAGCTCTTCGCCGATGAGGATGGGGTTGATCTCGGAGCCGCGCTCGCTCAGAGAGATCATGGCGCGGAAGACGAACTGGTGCGCGCGGACGTAGAAGTCCTCGGGGCGCAGGAGCTCGATGGCCTGGTTGACGAGCGCGTTGTCTAAGACGATGGCGCCGAGGATGGCGCGCTCGGCGTCCGCGCTGTGAGGCAGCGGGCGCTCCAACATCTGTTCGCGCGTGCGGTCGGCTATGAACTGTGCCATCGGGAGTCCGGCCTGTGGAAAACTGACGTGGTCTAGACAGGGAAACGGCGCGTCCCCTTCCTCGCCGCGCAGGTTGGCGCGGAGCGCGGAGGGGTCGCGCCGCCGGCCTTTATACTACATGCCGCCGGGCGCGACAACAATCATGTTGACGCGTTCGGAACCCGGAACTCGGAACGCCGAACCGTGAAGCAGAAAGAACGCGGGACGGCGAACTGAAAGCCGGATGCCTTCGGTTCGCCGTCCCGCGTTCCGCTTCCGAGTTGCCGCCTACTCGTTCGGGCCGTCGCCGGGCGCGGGGGCCGCCTCGTTCGGGCCGTCGCCGGGCAGCACGGGCGGCGGCGCCGCCGCCGGGGCTATCTGGTCAACCGCGCCGCCGGAGTGCGCGCCGCCCTCGCCCGTGACGGTGACGGGGATTTCGACCGTCACCTCGCGGTGGAGGCGCACGGTCACTGTGTACTCGCCCGTCTCCTTGATGGGCTCGGGCAAATGGACGCGGCGGCGGTCTATCTCGTAGCCCTTCTCCCTGATCGCGTCGGCGATGTGCATCGCGGTCACCGAGCCGTAGAGCATGCCGTGCTCGCCGACCTTGCGCTCGAAGTTGAGCCTGAGGCCGCCCATCTGCCCGGCCTGCGCCTCGGCGCCGGCGCGCTCCTTCGCCTCCTTCTTCAGCAGCGCGGCGCGCTCGGCCTCGATCTGCTTGACGTTGCCGGGCGTCGCCTCCACGGCGAGCTTGCGCGGGAGCAGGAAGTTGCGCGCGTAGCCGGCCTTCACCCTGACGATCTCGCCGCGCGCGCCGAGGTTGTCCACGTCTTCACGCAAGAGTACGTTCGTCGTTGCCATCTGTCGTGTAACCTCCCTTAGTCCGCGGTGTACGGCAGCAGCGCGATGTTGCGCGCGCGCTTGATCGCCTCGGTCAGCATCCGCTGGTGCGCCGTGCAGACGCCCGAGATGCGGCGCGGCAGAATCTTGCCGCGCTCGGGGATGAAGTTCTGCAACAGCTTCACGTCCTTGAAGTCGATGAGGTCGACCTTATCGACGCAGAAGCGGCAGACCTTGCGGCGGCGCATCCGGCCGCGCCCGCCGCCGCGCCCGCCGCCGCCCTGCGGGCGCCTCTCGTGCCCGCCGCCGCCGTCGTCGTCGCGGTCGAAGTCCCGGTCGCCTCTCTCCATGTTTCTCGACATTGCTTTCTTCCCTCTCTCTCAACGCGGGGCCGCGCGGCTCACCTCTCGCCGTGAGAGGGCGCGCGCCGCCCGCCCGCAAACCCTTTCCGAAGGGGGGCGCTTCTCGCGCGCGCCCCTTACTCCTCGTCGCCGCCGCCGCGCGACGCCGCGCCGCCGCCCGCGGCGGCCGCCGCCATCGGGCGCTTGGAAGCCTTGCGCTGGCGGCGCGCCCTGAGCTTCTCGGCGCGCTGGCGGTCTTCGTCCACGCGCACCGTGAGGTAGCGCATGACCTGGTCGCTGACGCGCATGCGGCGCTCCATCTCGCTGATCTCGTGCCCCGTGCCCTCGACCTCGAAGAGCACGTAGATGCCCTCGTTGCTGCGGCCGATGCGGTAGGCGAGCTGGCGCCGCCCCAGGACCTCGGAGCGCGTGACCGTGCCGCCCTGGTCGGTGATGATGGTGCGGAGGTTCTCCGTCAGGCGGGTTAAATCTTCTTCCTGCGTGCCGGGGTCGACGATGAAGACGACCTCGTAAACTCTCTGTTCTGCCAAAACCATCCTCCTTTTGGATGTCTAGCCTCTGCCATGAAGGCAGAAGCAAGAAGGAAATGGGCTAATGAATGGTGAATAGTAAATGGTAAATAGAGAAAACCATTTACCATTTACTATTCACCATTCACTAACTGTTGTACTGCGACATCGCCTTTTCAAGGCCGTCGCGGACGACGGCGCGGAGCGCTTCGGCGCACCGCTCTAAAATCTTCTCGACCTCTGCGCGCTGCCCCTTCGGGAACCGTTCGAGGACGAAGGCCGCAGTGTCTGAGACCGGGTGCTCCGGCCTGATGCCGACGCGCAGCCTCGGGAACTGGTCGGTGCCGAGCGCCGAGATGATGTTCTTCAGGCCGTTCTGCCCGCCGCTCGAACCCGAAGGCCGCAGGCGCATCGAGCCGAACGGGAGCGCGATGTCGTCGCTGACGGCGAGCACGTCGGCCGGCTTCAGGGCGGCGCGCTTGCGCAGCAGGCACGCCACCGACTCGCCGCTCAGGTTCATGTAGGTCTGCGGCTTGACCAGCTCGACGGCGCGCCCCTCAAGCTCGGCGCGTCCGACGAGCGCGCGGCACTCCGAACGCTTCACCGGCGCGTTCGCCTGCCGCGCCAGGAGGTCTACGAGCATGAAGCCCAGGTTGTGGCGCGTCCACTCGTAGCGCTCGCCCGGATTGCCGAGGCCGACGATCAGCATGAGTGAATTTTAGATTTTAGATTTTCGATTTTTGATTTGAAGAGTGAAAGCCGGTAGCCGACGACTCAAATCGCAAATCAAAAATCGCAAATCAAAAATTCTATTCCTCGTCTTCCTTCTTGCCCTTGCCGATGACCTCGGGCTCGGAGACCTCCTCCTCGGGCGTGCGCTCCTCGACCTGCTCCTCGCGGACGACGGCGACCGTGGCCACGGCCGTCTCGGGGTCGGTGATGATGGTGATGCCCTCGTCGACCTTCACGTCGGAGACGTGGAGCACTTCGTGGACGCCGAGGTGTGAGACGTCGACGCGGATGAAGTCGGGGATGAGGCTCGGGCGGCAGCGCACCTCGACCTCGCGCAGGAGCTGTTCGAGGATGCCGCCGCCTTCGGCCGCGCCCGCCGGCTCGCCTTCGAGTTCGAGCCGGACGGAGACCTCGATCTCCTGGCCGCGCACGAGGCGGCGCAGGTCGGCGTGGACGAGGCGGCTGCGGACCGGGTCGATCTGGCGGTCGAGGAACATCACCTCGCTCGGGCCGACGCTGTCCACGTCGAGCGTGAAGATGGCGTTGTGGCCGGCCCCCGACCGCAGGATGGCGGCCAGCTCCGCGAGCGGCGCGGCGGCCGACACGGGCTCGCCCTCGCCGCCGTAAATCGTGAGCGGCACCATGCCGCGCGCGCGCAAACGCCGCGCGTCGTTCTTGCCGCGTCCGGCGCGCAGCTCGGCGCGCACAGTTATCTCTTGTCTCTCTGCCATGGTTACTCCAGTTAAGCTTTCAGCATTCGGCGGCCAGCCCTCAGCCAAACCCTCCCCGCCTTTGTCCCGCCCCCGCGCGTAGCCGCCGTGGCCGGCAAAAGCCGGGTGCTGAATGCTGACCGCTGACAGCCCCTTAAGTGTTTGCCCCCCGCCTCACACGAAGAGCGAGGAGACGCTCGTCTCCTCGTGGATCGACTTAATCGCTTTCGCCAGAAGCGGCGCGATGCTCAGGACGTTGATCTTCTTCTCCCTGCACGCCGAGTCGCGCAGGGGGATGGTGTTGGTCGTCACCACGCGCTCTATCTCGGACTCGGCCAGCAGGTGGCACGCGCGCCCCGAGAGCACCGGGTGCGTGAAGCAGGCGTGGATGCGCTCGGCGCCGGCCTCGCGCAGGGCGGCGGCGACCTTCGTCAGCGAGCCGCCCGTGTCGCACATGTCGTCCACGATGAGGCAACTGCGCCCCTTCACGTCGCCGACGACGTTCATCACCTCGGCCACGTTCGCCTTCTCGCGCCGCTTGTCGCAGAGCGCGAGCGAGGCGGGGCTCCCGTCCTCGGAGGTCAGGCGCTTGGCGTAGGCGCGCGCGCGCTCGGCGCCGCCCGTGTCGGGCGCGACCACGGTCAGGTTCGGGAGCTTGTAGTCCTGGTAGTGGCCGATGAAGGCCGGCGCGGCGAAGAGGTGGTCGACGGGAATATCAAAGAACCCCTGAATCTGCGCGGCGTGCAAGTCCATCGTCAGCACGCGGTCGGCGCCCGCCGTGTTGATGAGGTTCGCCACCAGCTTCGCGGCGATGGAGACGCGCGGCCTGTCCTTCTTGTCCGAGCGCGCGTAGCCGAAGTACGGGATGACCGCCGTCACGCGCTCGGCCGAAGACCGCCGGAAGGCGTCGAGCATCACGAGCAGCTCCATCAGGTGCGCGTCCGTCGGCGGGCACGTCGGCTGCACGATGAAGACGTCGGCGCCGCGCACGTTCTCGGTGATCTGGAAGTTGAACTCCCCGTCCGAGAACCTGTCGGTCGTCGCCAGCCCGGGGTCGCAGCTCAGGTAGTTGCATATCTCCTGAGTCAGCGCCCGGTTCGCGTTTCCGGAGAAGACTTTGATGCCGCCGGTGGTACTCATCGTTTAAGTGGCGAGTGACGGGCGACGGGCGACGAGTCAGGACAAGCTGCTTACCTGTCGCCCGTCACCTGTCGCCTGTCACCTGAGCTTGGCTGGGGAGGTAGGACTCGAACCTACGAATGCCGGTTCCAAAGACCGGTGCCTTACCACTTGGCGACTCCCCAATCCCGGTTTCAAGCCCCGCGGACGGGTCGGAGAACCGCCGCGCACGCGCCGAGCGCCGCGAGGTACTCGGCGCGCGTGAGCGTCTCGCACGCGAAGACCTGCCAGCCCTCTCCGGCGGCCGCCAGCCGCGCGCGCGCGCGCCCCGCTTCACCCTCGCTTTCAAAGACTCCGTAGACGCTCGCGCCGCTGCCGGAGAGCGACGCGCCGGCGGCGCCCGCCTCTTCCAGCGCCTCCCGCGCGCGGCCTATCTCGGGGTGGAGCCGCACCACGACGGCCTCGAAATCGTTCGACGTCACACCACAGAGTGAATCGGTAAATCCAGCCTCCGCGCGCGAAACAAAAAGGTTAGCCGCCGTGTCATCCTTTGTCAAGGCGGGAGCGCCGAGCGCTTTGTAAGCTTCCGCGGTCGAGACGTGGACGTCCGGAGTGACCACGCAGAGGTGCATTTTCGGCGCGTCTTCGAGGGGCTCGATGTCCGTGCCCGTGCCCGTCCCTGCCGCGGTCCCGCCCGTCAGGAAGAAGGGCACGTCGGCGCCCAAACGCGCCCCCAGCTCGGCCAACTCGCCCGCGTCCGTATCGAGTTCCCAGAGGGTCGCGAGCGCGGCAAGGGCGACCGCCGCGTCGGCCGAGCCGCCGCCGAGCCCGCCGCCCGCGGGTATCACCTTTTCGAGCTCGATTCGCGCGCCGCGGCGGACGCCGAAGCGCTCGCGCAGGGCCGAGGCGGCGCGCAGGACGAGGTTCGTCTCGTCGGCGGGGATTCGCGCGTCCGTGCAGGAGAGTCGGAGGCTCGCGTCGCGCGCGGGCCGGAAGGTCAGCGTGTCGCGGAGCGAGACCGTCTGGAAGACCGTGCTGATCTCGTGGTAGCCGTCGGGGCGCCGGCCGTGGACGCGCAGGCCGAGGTTTATCTTGGCGAAGGCCGGGACGGTGAGTTTATCTGCTGACACTGAGAGCGGCCGGCGCCTCCCCTTTCGGAAGCGCCGGCCGCCCGGAAACACGGCGGCGGGCCCGTGGGCCCGCGGCGCTAACGCTTCATGAAAACCTGCGTGAAGTAGTAAGTCCCGTCCGCTGCCCGCGCGATGCCGACGGCCGCGTGCGTGTACTCGCCGTTCAGGGCGTTCTCGCGGTGCTTCTGCGAGACCATCCAGCGCTCGACGGCGAAGGCCGTCGGGTCGTTGAAGCCCTGATTATACGCGATGTTCTCGCCGAGCGTACTCCAGCCGTGCAGACCCAGCACCTGCGCGCGCGCCTTCAGGTCGAGCCCGTCCCGGTCGACGTGGCTGAGGAAGCCGCCCCGCGCCATGTTCTGCGAGTGGTAGCGGGCCAGGCGGGTCAAGCCGCCGTCCCACGCGAGCGGGCGCAGGCCCCTGCGCTGGCGCTCCGCGTTGATGAGGTCGAAGGCGCGCCGCTCGTCACCCGTCGCCGCGGCGGCCGCGGCCGTGTACGAAGCCGGTGCCGCGGGCACCGAGGCGCGCGCCACCTGCCGCTCCCTCGGGCGCTCGGGGATTTCCGTGTAGACCGTCCCGATGAGGCGCGCGACGGGGCGCTGCTGCTCGCCGCCGCCTTTCGGCGTGCCCTTGCCGCCGTTAGCGAAGGCCGCCGGGGACGCCAAACTCAACGAAGCCAGAAGGATAAAGCCTTGCGCCGCCCTCTTGAAAGACGCACTGCGGGGGAACCGCCCTAAAAACATTGGGGGAACTCCTTGAACTATAAGAACCCGGTGCCAGAGGATGCCTTCAAATTGGCCAGACTGGGCAAGCGGCCAACACGTTGGCAATTGTAAAACACCGTTTGGATGACGTCAATCCTTAAAATTGTCGAAACAGAATCGACACACGTAGGGCAGACGTCAAGCCACTATGAATCAAACACTTATCCCAATTAAGACGGAAATTCGCGACTTAAAGGAGAGAATCTCGGCCTTATCGTCGCAGGGGAGCGAGCGGTTCAGGCCGGGCACACTTTAGCCTGTGCGGGCGGGACAATCAACCTTTATTTGTTCTCGCCGTTTAACTTGGCTTTGATCCGGGTCGCGTCCGACGCGTCGGCCGACAGGGAGAGGGCTCTTTGCCAGGAGGCTTTAGCCTTTTCCTCCTGGCCGAGCTTCTTGAAGAGGTCGCCCAGGTGCTCTTGGATCGCCGCCGAAGTCGGGTTTCGACGTGCCGCGTCACTTAGATAGCGCTCGGCCTCTTTCAGTTTGCCGAGCTTGAAATAGGCCCAGCCGAGGCTGTCGAGGAAGGAGGGGTTCTGCGGCTCGGCGCGCACGGCGCGCTCTATCATGCCGAGCGCCTCGTCGAGCTTCTCGTTGTGCTCGGCGAGGAAGTAGCCCAGGTTGTTGAGAGCCGTGGGGTTGTCGGCGTCCTTGGCGAGCACCTGGCGGAGCGTCTCCTCGGCGCCCTTCGTGTCGCCAGCGCGCTCCTGCGCGGACGAGAGCATGATGAGGGCGTTCGTGGCCCGCGCGGGGTCTTCGTCCGAGGCGAGCGCGAGCGCCTTGCGCGCGGCCTCGACGGCCTCGGCCCCGCGCCCCGCGCCGATGAGGATGTTCGAGATGAAGAGGTACTCTTCGAAATCCGCGGCCGTCCCTTTCAGGCGCGGGCGGAGCAGCCCGAGCGCCTCCTCGGTGCGCCCGAGTTCGGCGAGCGTCTGAGCCTCCTGCCGGAGCAGGCGCACGTCCTCGGGGAAGCGCGGGCGTGCGGCGCGCACGGCCTGCAAAGCCTCTTCCCTCCTGCCGTGCTCGCGCAGGAACTCGACCTTCCGGAGGTCCGCGGTCGGGTCGCTGTCTGGGAGGAGCGAGCGCATGCGCTCGAAGGTCGCGGCCGCCTCCTGCGTCTTCCCGGCCTGTTCACGCAGCCCGGCGATCTCCAGCAACACCGCGACGGCGAACTGGCGGTCGCGGTCGTTGGCGAGCGGCCTGTTGCCGACGTTGCGCGACTTCAAAAGGTCTTCGTAGACGGCCGCGGCGTCGTCGAAGCGCGCGGCCTCCTCGTAGACCTTCGCGAGCGCGAGGGTGAGTTGGAGGCGCTCGTTGTCGCTGCCCGGCTTGAGCGCGGCCACCGAGGCGCGCAGGGTCTTGGCGGCGTCGTCCACGCCGCCGGCCCGCGCCTGCGCGCGCGCGAGCGTGACGGCGGCGCTCACGTTGCCGGGGTTCTGCGCGTGGATGTGCGCCAGCTCTTCGACCACGCCGCGGTCGGCGGCCCCGCCCGCCTCCAGCGCCTCGGAGAGCAGTTGCAGGTAGCGCGGGTTTTCGGGCGCGATGGAGATGGCGCGGCGGATGGCGGCGACGGCCTCGGCCGTCTGACCCGAGCCGAGCAGGAGTTCGCCGAGCCGCGCGTTGGCCGCGTCCGGGCTCAGCTCGCGCCCCTGCGTGACGACCTGGTAGAAGCGCCCCTCCATCGAGGCGGGCAGCGTCGCCCACCTGCGCAGGGCCTCGACGGCCTCCTTCTCGCGCCCCGTGGCGGCGTAGAACTCGGCGAGCAGCGCCCACGCCTCGGCGTCGTTCGGGTGGATGCGTGTGACCTCGCGCAACTCGGCGACGGCCTTGTCGGCCGCGGCGCGGTCGAGGCTCTTCTCGGCGAGGTTGCTCTGGAGCGTGTACGTGCGCGCGAGCGTGCGGTGCGCGCCGTAGCTGTCGGGGTTGGCGCGCGCGGCGGCGAGCCCCTCGGACTCGGCCTGCTTGAGGTCGTTGAGGATGAGCGCGATTTCGGCCAGCGCGGCGCGCGCCTCGGACAGCGTGGGCTCAAGCTCGGCGGCCTGCTGGAAGGCGGCCTGCGCCCTGCGCAGCGAGTCGAGCGTGAGCGTACCCGTGCGGATGCCCTCGAAGTAGCGCTGGCCTTCGAGCAGCTTGGCGTAAGCCTGCGCGCGGCGCGAGAGCGTCGCAGTCTGTGACTGCGCCTGCGGCTGGGCCTGCGCCGCGGCCGCGCCGGGCTGCGCGCTGCACGCGTGCGGCGCGGCCGCCGCGCAGAGCGCTGCGGCGGCGAACGAGAGCAGGCGCGCGCGCGGCGCGGGGCGGACGTAGGGCGTCAAACTGTTGTTCCTTTCGGGGCGCCGACGGAGTCGCCTTCTCCGTCCGCCGCCGCGCGGACGACCGACTCCCAGGCCGCGCGCCGCGGGTAGCAGTAGAGGAGCACGGCCGCGGCTATCACGCCGAGGTAGAGCATGTCCGTCCCCGCCGCCGTCATCACGCTGATGACGAAGCCGAGCAGCGCGATGACGCAGCCGGCGAGCGCGACCGTGACGGTCGTCGAGTGCAGCGTGGCGAGCAGGCCGCGCGCGCCGCGCAGGGCCCCGAGGTCGCGCAGGCGCATGGCCGAGAACCGCGTGCGGCGGAAGGCGATGGCGCCGACGCCGATGAAGACGATGACGAAGCGCAGCGCGTTGGCCGTCGTCGGGTCGAAGCGAATCTTCCCCGCGAGCGCGCCCGAGAGCGCGAGCACGACGAGGAGCAGCGTGAAGACGAAGGCCGCGCGCACGGCCAACACGGCCGACGCGTGCCTGCGCTCCAACTCGCCCCGCGTGCCCTCGGCAGTCTGTTCCAACGCTCCTCCCCGCCCGGCGGGAAAGCTCTGCGGACTTCTGAGAAATTACTAAAGGGGGACGGCGAAAATTCTAGCACCCGCCCCGCGGGGCGGCAAACTTACAAGGGTTTGAGCCCTTTGACGCCGAGGGCGCCCGGACTTCTGCGGAAGTCGCGGGCGCCTTCGGGTCTTCGAGCGGCCGTGTGCCGGGCGGTTACGGCTTGGCGCCGCCGGGCGGCGGCGTGGCGGGCGTGGTCGGCTGCGCCGCGGCGGGGCGCGCGGGGTCGGCGCCGTTGGCGGGCGGGCCCGGGCGCGTCGGCTCGGCGCTAAAACTCTTGGCCTCGCCGTCGGCCTTCTTCGGCGCGGGCGCGGAGATCGGGAGCGGCTTCACGTCCCGCGCGGGCGCGG
>DASVWB010000403.1:0-11366 GCA_036389815.1 Pyrinomonadaceae bacterium
CGTGCGCCAGCAGGTCGCGCAGGCGCTCGCGCTCGCGCTCAAGCTCCTCCTGCGCGGCGACCTCCCTCCCTATCTCCGCGAGCGACGCGGCCGCCCCGCGCGCGCGCCGCAGGGCGTCTTCGAGCCGGCGCACGTCCGCGGACGCCTCGGCCGCCAGCCGCGCGGCGTCGGCGGCCTCGGCGCGCAGGCGGTCGCGCTCCCCGCGCTCGGCTTCGAGGCCGCGTAAGGCTTCGAGCGCTTCGAGGTGGGAGCGCGAGTCCTCTTCGGTCGCGCGCTGGCGCTCGGCCGCGCGGCGCGCGTCGGCGAGCCCGCCTTGCAGGTCGCGCAGGCGGCGCCCGGCCGAATCGCGCTCGACTTCGAGCCGGTCGGCCACGGCGCGCGCCTCGGCCACGCGGCGCTCGGCCTCGTCCAGCTCGGCGACGGCCGCGGCGCGCGCCTCCGCTTCGCGCCGGAAGGCTTCGAGCGCCCCGGTCAACTCCTCGGCGCGGGCGCGCGCGGCCCCGTGCTCCTCGACCGCCACCTCGTAGCGCGAGAGCTGCGTCTCGGCGGCGCCGATGCGGACGCGCGCCTCGGTGACGCGCTCGTTGATGAGGTTCGTGGTGTCGCGCAGGCGGTCCGAGCTTTCGCGGTACTCCTCGACCTTGAGCAGCCGGTCGAAGGCGGCCTTGCGCTCCGCGGCCGAGCGGAGGAAGTCGGTGGTGAAGAGCCCCTGCGGGACGCCGATGGCCGAGCGGAAGAGCGCGCGCAAGTCCGTCCCGGGCTCCAGACCCAAATGCTGGTCGAGCCACTTGCGCACGTCGGCCTTGCCCTGCTGGAGCTTGACCTTCAGCTCGGGGTCGTAGACGTAGTAGCCGGAGCCGGTGTCGCGGTAGACGGTGTAGCGGCGCTCGTCGAGGTCGCTCTGGAAGGTGACGCGCACCGAGCCCTTCTTCGCGCCGCGGCGGAGGAAGTCCTCCTTGCTGTAGTCGAGCACGTCGAAGAGCGCCCAGGCGATGGCCTCCAGGATCGTCGTCTTGCCCGCGCCGTTCGGGCCGACGATGGCGGTCGTCCCGCGCTCGAAGGCGTAGGCGCCGCGCTCGTACGACTTGACGTTCTCCAGTTCGACCCTCGTGACGTGCATGTCTCTTTTCGGGTTACGCGTCGCCGGTTCAAAGGTGAGAGGCGACCGCCGCACGATTCATAGTTCAGGGTTCATCGTTAAGGCATCACTCGTTGACTTTCAAAACGGCGAGGAAGGCTTCCTGCGGGATTTCGACGCGGCCGACGCGCTTCATGCGCTTCTTGCCCTCTTTCTGCTTTTCGAGGAGCTTGCGCTTGCGCGAGATGTCGCCGCCGTAGCACTTGGCGATGACGTTCTTGCCCATCGCCTTGACGGTCTCGCGGGCGATGATCTTGTTGCCGATGGCGGCCTGGATGGGCACCTCGAAGAGCTGGCGCGGGATGAGCTGGCGCATCTTCTCGGCGAGGAGCCGGCCGCGCGCCTGCGAGTTCTGGCGGTGGACGATTATGGAGAGCGCGTCCACCGGCTCGCCCGCCACCATCAGGTCTAACTTGACGAGGTCGCTCTCGATGTAGCCGGCGAGGTGGTAGTCGAGAGAGGCGTAGCCGCGCGAGACGGACTTCAGGCGGTCGTAGAAGTCGAGCACGATCTCGTTGAGCGGCAGGTCGTAGACGAGCATCACGCGCTTCTCTGCGATGTACTCGAACTTTTTTTGCACGCCGCGCTTCTCTTCGAGCAGCGGGAGGATGCCGCCGAGGAAGTCGTCGGAGGTGAGGATGGTCGCCTCGATGATGGGCTCCTCGATCTTGGCGATGCGCACGGCGTCGGGCATCTTCGCGGGCGAGTCCACCTCGACCACCTCGCCGTCGGTCGTCGTCACGCGGTAGCGCACGCCCGGCGCGGTCGTGATGAGGTCTAAGTCGAACTCGCGTTCGAGTCGCTCCTGCACGATCTCCATGTGGAGCAGGCCGAGGAAGCCGCAGCGGAAGCCGAAGCCGAGCGCGACCGAGCTTTCGGGCTCGTAGAAGAAGGAGGCGTCGTTGAGGCGCAGCTTGTCGAGCGCGTCGCGCAGCTCCTCGTACTGGTTGGCCTCGACGGGGTAGAGCCCGGCGAAGACCATCGGCTTGATCTCCTGGAAGCCGGGGAAGGGCTCCTTCGTCGGGCGCGCGGCCTCGGTGATGGTGTCGCCGATCTGCACGTCGGCGACCGTCTTGATGGAGGCCGTCAGGAAGCCGACCTCGCCGACCGAGAGGCTGTCGATGGTCGTCGGTCGCGGGCGGTTCACGCCGATGGTCTCGACCTGGTAATCGCGGCCGGTGTTGAAGAAGCGAATCTTCATGCCCGGCCGGATGGTGCCGTCGATGACGCGGAAGAGGACGATGACGCCGCGGTAGGAGTCGTACCACGAGTCGAAGATGAGCGCCTTCAGCGGCGCGTCCGCCGAGCCGGAGGGCGCGGGGATGTCGCGGACGATGGCTTCGAGGATGTCGGGCACGCCCGCGCCGGTCTTCGCGGAGGCGAGGACGGCGTTGTCGGTCGGCAGGCCGATGACGTGCTCGATCTGCTCCTTGACCTTGTCGGGCTCCGCCCCGGGCAGGTCTATCTTGTTGATGACGGGGATGAGTTCGAGGTTCTCGCCGATGGCGAGGTAGGTGTTGGCGAGCGTCTGCGCCTCGACGCCCTGCGAGGCGTCCACGATTAAGAGCGCGCCCTCGCAGGCCGACAGGCTCCGCGAGACCTCGTAGGAGAAGTCGACGTGGCCGGGCGTGTCTATGAGGTTGAGGACGTACTGTTGGCCGTCGCGCGCACGGTAGTCGAGGCGGACGGCGTGCGCCTTGATGGTGATGCCCCGCTCGCGCTCCAGGTCCATGTTGTCGAGGACCTGCGCCTCCATCTCGCGCTCGGAGAGGGCCCCGGTGAGTTCGAGCAGGCGGTCGGCCAGGGTGGACTTGCCGTGGTCGATGTGCGCGATGATGGAGAAGTTCCTGATGCGTTCCGGGTTCATTTGTTAGGGGCTAGAGGTTAAAGGCTAGGGGCCAGTTAAAACCTTCGTCGCCGGCGCGCGCGGTTTCCGCCGGACGCAACCCGAACCAGCCTCTAGCCTCTAACCCCTGGCCCCTGCATTATGGCAAAACGAGCGCCAAACCGCACGCGGGGTGTCGAAGTGTCGCTCGGGGCCTTGATAATTTCTTGACCGCCCTGACTTTTTGCTATAGCTTCTGACGAAGCTATCGTCCCCCGCCAAGGGCGCAGACTCAGAGTTCGGCTGTCGCGAGGGAGAAAGGGCCAAACCCTCCATCCCCCTCACACGTTCACTTACACCTATTCCCACGGAAGGAGACCTCAGTATGGGAAAGATCGACCACTTCAGGTCGCGCACCTTCGTTGGCGTGCTCTTCACTCTACTCACACTTAGCGCCGGCGCGTACGCGCAGGGCGGCGGGGCCGCCGCGAGCCAGTTGCCGCGCGGTGACTATGCGGTCAGTTGCAGCCCGTTCATGGGGGCGGGGTATGAAACTCTGCCCGTGCTCGTAACCGCCGTGACTTCTGAGATTGACGGCGGCATCGCGGTGACGAAGGTCGGCATTGAGAATCGTACGGGGAAGACGCTCACCGCGGTCAGGCTCGTGTGGTACCTCTCTTCGCAGGACAGCCCGCAGCACGTTTTGCAGCAGGGCCGGACTAAACTGCTCAATCTGCGTCGCGGCGGCAGCATCGAAGCCGGCGAGACGCGGGAGGTCTTCACCCCGGTCGTCGCTTTCGCCAACATCTACAAACCCTTGCTGCGGGACGGCGCCCTCCAAGGTAAATACCTCATACAGGTCGCGGTCGGCGAAGCACGGTTCGACGACGGCTCGGCGCAACCGCTGATGTCTTCAGACAGGAAGCGGGCGCGCGTAGTCAGGTTCTAGAGGGCGGTGTACCGGGTGCCGCCGAAGCCGCCGACCCAGGTCTATTGTCCGAATCAAAAATGCGAAGCCTCGACGCTGAACGACGTGCCGGTCGGGTACACCTGCATCTCAGGCATCGGCCAGTCTTGCTCGAACACGTCTACGGGAAAATCCTGCACCAGTAACATCTGTAGCAGCGGCGGCGGCGGCACGAAACCTCCGCTCGAACCCTAACCTGGACGCCGCGTAAAGAGTCGGGGGCTGATGCGTTCCGAACGCGTCGGCCCCCTTTTTTATCTATCGGTTGTGCGCGGCTCAGGCGCGGGAGGAGAGGGCGCGGGTGTCGGCCGCGCGGCGCGACTTGTCGGGGGCGGCCGCCTCTTCGAGGCCGGCGCGTGCGTGGCGCGCCGGCTCAGCCGCCACGACCCGCAGGGGGATTTCGAGGGTGACGACGGCGCCGCCCGCGGGCGCGTTGGCGAGGTCGAAGCGGTAGGAGCCGCCGTAGAGCTGCTGGAGGCGCGCGCGCGTGTTGGCGAGCCCGACGCCGCCCTGCTTGCCGGGGCGCGCGCCCGCGCCGTCGGGGAGCCCCCGCCCGTTGTCGCGGACTTCGAGCCGGAGCGTGGAGCCGGAGCGCGCGGCGCGCACCTCGACGTGGCCGGGCGCCGAGCGCTGCGAGACGCCGTGGCGGATGGCGTTCTCGACGATGGGCTGGAGTATCAGGTTGGGCACGCGGCAGTCGAGCGCCTGCGGCTCGACCTCGATGCGCGTCGTCAGGCGGTCGCGGAAGCGTATGCGCTCGATCTCCAGGTAGCAGTTGAGGAACTCTATCTCCTGCCGGAGCGGCACCTCCTGCGCGGCCGAGGTCTCTAAAGTCAGGCGCAGGAAGTCGCCGAGGCGCGCGATCATCTTGTCGGCGGCCTCGGGGTCTGTGTGGACGAGCGCCGAGATGGAGTGCAGGGCGTTGAAGAGGAAGTGCGGGTGGAGCTGCATCTTCAGCGCCTGCAACTGCGCCTGCGAGGCGCGCAGCTCGCCCTCGCGGTAGCGCTGGTAGTAGTCGATGGCGTGGCTGACGACGACGATGATGGCGTAGACGAGCAGCTCCTTGTCGAGGTTGACGAAGATGACGCGCGGGAGGTTCGACCACTTGAAGGTCGAGAAGGTGCCGGCGAAGGCCGTGTCCACGACGATGTGGTAGGCCGACCACGCGGCCGAGAAGGCCGTGCCCGCGAGCAGGTGGAGCGGCAGCGCGCGCCGCCACGCCTGGCGGTCTACGCGGTAGCGCCGCGCGAACCGGAGCACGAAGGGCGTGGAGAGCGCGTTGATGACCACGGCGGTCATCTGCCAGGCGAGCGCGCGCGGCCACGTCATCTGCTTGGCCGTGCCGTAGAAGTAGAAGTATATCTGGCTGGAGAAGAAGAGGCCGACCAGCGCCCACACGCCCCACACGAAGGCGAGCCGCGCCCAGCGGTGCCCGCGCAAGCCCCCGCCGCCCGTCGTGTCTAAAAGCAACGTCACGCGCGTATCATCTCAGACCCCGACGCGCGAAGACAAGCCCCGCTCTCGCCGCCGGGCGCGGGCAGTCCGGCGCCCTGGATTTAGGGTCTGAGGAGTGGATTTTCGGCCGGGGGCGGGCGGCGGGGGCGGCGCGCCGCGCCGGGGCCGGCTACATGCCTAGGATGCTGGTGAGCGCGGCCCAGACGCGGCGCGCCTCCTCGCCGTGGACGACGACCTCGTTGGTGCCCGGCCGCCCCTGCGCCGGCGGGTTCGTGTCGAAGACGACGCTCAGCACCTCCTGCCCCTCCGCGTCCTGGTAGGCCACGTACTGAATCCTGTCCACGTTGACGAGCAGCGTCGCCCCGTCCTCTCGCGTGGCGGTGATGAAGGGCATCGCAGGCTCCTCCGGCGTATGGTCGTCGTTGAAGGCGCGGGCGCGGCGGAATCATGCGCGCCGCGCCCGCGCTACGGGAGCTTCGCTTCGACCGCGCCGGCGCGGGCGTCCGCCCCTCTCCAGCCGCCGCCGCCGTCGGGCTTCGCGTCGGGCGCGGTGTCGAGCCTGGTGTACTTGAGAATCTTATCGGCGAACTCGTTCGTGCGCGCAAGCCCGAGGTCGGTCTTAGTGCCGAACGCGAGCTCTTTGATGAACTCGCTCTTAGTCATCTCCAGCCCGACGAGTTTGGCGAGCGCCCCCCTCACGTCGGGGGGCACGTCAACCTGTTCGAGCGTGCGCAGCCGCGCCCAGGTCACCTTGTACTTGACCGACCCGTCCTGAGTCTTCTCGGCCCTGCCCGCCGCGGCGGTGCGGTTGACGGCCGCCGCGAACGCGATGAGGGCGCACGCCGCCAGCGCGAGCAGCGAGAGCAGTTTGAGGGTGACCCCGACGTTGAGGTCGAGCGCTAAGATGAGAAAGCACCCGGTCAGCGACGCCACGCACAGAATCTCGTAGAACCCTCCCCAACTACTGTGGCGCGACGCCGGGTAAGAGTCTTCCCCCTCCGCCGTTGGCCCGTTCTGTGCGTTCGTTCGGGGCTCGGGCGCGGCGCCCGCCGCGTGCTTCGTCGCCTCCTGATGGTTCGGCAGTGCCGTCTCCTCGACCATTGATTCGCCTCCCTTCGCCCGCGCCGCGCGGCGCGGCTCTTTTGAAAGCCACGGGCGCGCCCCGCCTAGTAGGCCATGCGCGTGTACTTGAGTATGACCTGCTTCCAGGGGCGCAGGTCGTCGTCGCTCACGCGACCGCCCTTCAGCGCGCCGATCAACTCCGACTCACTCATGGGCGGGCTGCCGCGCAGGGCCGAGAGCTTGACGAGTAGGGCCTCGACGCCCGGCGAGTCGCAGGAGAACTGTAGCGACGTGGGCGCCCCGCCGCAGCACCTCTGCCCCGCGGGGGCGCCCTCCGCCGCGCAGGCGGTCGGCGCCGACTTGACCATCAGCGAGGTCAGCGCCTTCAGCGACTGGCTCGTGACGAGGTAGCGGTCTCTCCTGAAGACCTGCAACACGCGCGTGCCGAGGCTACGCCCGCCCGAGTTCTGCGTCCGCTCGAAGCTGTTGTCGCGCAGGTCTATGACCGCCGCGTTGGTCGTGTCGAGCCGCGTCTGGAGGTTGGCGATGGCCTCCGCGAGGTCCGAGGCGACGGTGGTCTTCCAACTCATGTAGTCCTGCACGCCGGACTCCGCGGCCTTCAGCCTGCCGTCAATCTGGCCCACCGTCGTGTTGAGAATGCTCAGTTGACCCCCGACGTTGTTTTGCAGCGTCGTCATGTCACGCCGGAGCGAGGTGTCCGACTGCGTGATGAGGCCGGGGAGCGTGACGGAGGTCGCGTTGCGGAGCCCGCCGATGTCGGACTCCAGCGCGCCGAGCCTCCTGTAGTCGAACCTGAAGGGCGTGGAGGTGACGTAGACCGACACGGGCGACGGGGAGACGATGGGCTCGGTCAGCGTGACCCTGTGCTCGACGACGCCCGACTCACCCGTCAGGCCGTCGCGGCCTGACCCGCCGCGCGGGCCGCGCGGCCCGCGTGCGCCGGGCTGACCGTCCTCCGCCTGCCCCGGGGGCGCGTCGCCCCCGCCCCCGCCGCCGCCGCGCCCCCCGCCGCCGCCGACCGCGTTGCTGCCCGCGACCGCCACGGCCGCCCCGACGCCGAGCGCGGCCACGCCCATCACGAGGGTGCGCGCGACCTGCGGGGCCACGCCCCCGCCGTCCGCGCCCCCGAGCAGCCCGCCCGCCTGCCCCTTCAGCGCGTCGGTGGCGTTAGCGAAGAAGGGCATCGGTCGCAGCAGCAGCAGGGCGACGAAGAGCACGGCGAAGACGAGCACGACGATGCAGACGAGTCGCAGCGTCTGGTAGACGACGTGGGTGCCGCTGCCCTCGTCGAGCAGGTAGCGCGGGCTGAAGTAGTCCGCCAGCGCCGACCCATCGGCGCGCGGCGGGTTGACGCCGGCCCTGATTAACTCGGGCAGCTTCGGCCGCAGGATCGTGTAGACCGCCCTGACCTGCGCGCGGGCGCTGTCGTCAATCTGCTTGATCTCGCCGTTGATGTACTCCACCCGGCCGTTGTCCTTGAGCCGCTGGTTTATCTCCGCCAGCCAGCGCACGAGGTTCTCGGCGGTGAGGCCGGCCGGCGCGCGGCGGGGGCGGCCGCCGCGCGCGCCCGCCGCCGTGCCGTCGCCCAGGTTGCCGGCCGGCTCCGCGAGCATCGGCCGCCACGCCGCTAACTCCTTTTCGCTCACGCGGCCCTTATCCTTCGCCGCTTCGTTCAACCACTTATTAAAACCCTCGTCCTTGTCATCCACCCGGGTCTCCTGCGGGATTCGCCCCTGGGACTTGTACATCTCCTTCAGCCGGCCGACGACCGACAGCCTCTCCTGGTTCAGGCCGGGTAGAGCGCCGGCGCGCGCCTTGGTCTCGGCGTCCTCGGTCGCCAGCAGTGCCTTCTTCTCGTCCTCCGCGGCCGCGAATATCTCCTCGTCGAGCCGCTCGACGATCTCCCTGGGCCCCTTCAGGCTCTGGTAGGTGATCTTCGGCACGGTCTCCCTGACCTTGGTCACGGCCTTCTCGTCGAGCCCCGCCCCCGCCAGCTTCTCCGGCGCGAAGACCTCGCTCACGGCGCTCACCTTCAGCAGCGTAGCGTCCCTCGGCAGCGCGGCCGACTTCAGGTCGTTGTCCTCGACGATGACGACCGGCCGGCCGCGGTCTTCGTCGTAGGAGCGTTTCTCGTTCTCGATCCAGCGCAGCCCGGAGTAGGCGAGCAGCGCCACGAAGACGATGAGGAACTTCCAGACGATCCTCCGCAACGTCTGTCGGCGCGCGAGACGGTCGATGTCCGGGTCGTGGGGCGTGGTGTTCCGGGGGGGTGTCATGTGGCCTCCTGCAACGGCGGGAATTCTCTGCACTTATTAATGGCCGGGCGGGGCAGAACGTTTCGCGCGGGCGCGCGCCGGAGGAGGTCGGGCGGCGCGAGCTTACTGCGCGGCGGCGTCGCGGGCGAGGAGGGCGGCGCCGATGGGGACGGCGTCGGGGCCGAGCATGGCGGCGACGATCTCGGTGGACTCGAAGTTGGGCTGGAAGGAGCGGCGGCGCGCCTCGTCGATGACGGGCTTGAGTATCAGCTCGCCGGCGTCCATCACGCCGCCGCCGAGGACGATGCGCTCGGTGTTGAGGAGGTTGATGACGGCGGCGAGCCCCGTGCCGATGTAGCGGCCGGTGCGCGCCATCATCAGCGCGGCGAAGTCGTCGCCGTTGCGGGCCTCGTGCGCGATGTCGGCGGCCGTGAAGTTCTTGTTGAGCCCGAGGCGCGAGAGCGACGAGGTCGAGTCGCGCATCAGGCGCTCGTGCGTGCGGCGGACGATGTTGGGGGCGGAGGCCACCGTCTCCAGGCAGCCGACGTTGCCGCACGAGCAGTTGACGCCCTCGGGGTCGATGGTGATGTGGCCGAACTCGCCGGCGAAGCCCGACGCCCCGCGCCAGAGGCGGCCGCCGAGGATGAGCGCGCCGCCGATGCCGGTGCCGAGGGTGACGTAGAACATGTTGCGGCTGCCGCGCCCCGCGCCGGCCGCGTACTCGCCCATCGCGCCGGCGTTGGCGTCGTTGTCGAGCGCGACGGGCAGCCCCGCGGCCTGCGCGAGCGAGGCGCGCAGGTCTTCGCGCACGACCGCCGGGAGGTCCGAGGAGATGACGACGCGACCCGTCTGCGGGTTGACGAGGCCGGGGACGCCGACGCCGAGCGCGCGCACCTGCGCCGGCGCGGCGTCGCGCAGCTCCGCCACGAGGCGCGCGACCTGCGCGGCGAGGTCCGGGCCCGCGAGCGCGCCCTCGCGCCGGGCCGCGACGACGCCGTCGCCCGTGACGAGCGCGGCGCGCGCCGACCCCGCGCAGAGTTCCACGCCCACGTAGTGCTCCTGGTTTGACGGCGGGGCGCTCATCTCAAAGTCTTCTGGGTCAAGAGATTAAAAACGGGTTCGGGTGCCGGGCTTGAATCGGCGCGATGGTAACAAAGGGCCGGGGGGCTGTCAAACAACTCACTCTGCGTGTAGAATGCGGGCAGTAGACAGTAGACAGTAGTCAGTAGACGGTAGTCGGTAGGCTCCGCCCGCCCGACGCTGTCTCTGGCGGACTGGCCGCCCTGCCCGGAAGGGTTTCCCGCTGTCTACTGTCTACTGACTACTGTCTACTTCTTTATGGACGTTCGCTCCATCCTGCTGCCGACGGACTTCAGCGAGTGCGCGCACCACGCGGTGCCGGTGGCCGCCGACCTGGCGCGGCTGCTGGGGGCGCGCGTCGTCTGCCTGCACGTCGTCGAGCCGGTCGTGCAGCCCGTGGGGTGGACGCCGCTCGCGGAGCCCCTGCCGGCCGCCGAGGTGGGCGGGCAGTTGGAGGAGTCGGCCGCGCGCGAGCTGCCGGCCTTCTCGCAGAGCGCGGAGTTCGAGGGGCTGGAGGTCGAGGACGTGCTCACGCGCGGCGAGCCGGCCGCCGAGATCGTGCGCGCGGCCGAGGAGCGCGGCGCGGGGCTCATCGTCATCTCGTCGCACGGCCGCACGGGGCTCGGCCGCATCCTCTTCGGCTCGACCGCCGAGTCGGTCGTCCGCCACGCGCGCTGCCCCGTGCTCGTCGTCAAACCCCCAGAAGGTGACAAGGGGTGAGTGATGAGTGATAAGGGGAAGGCGCGGCTCGTTCCTTCTTTCTTATCACTCATCACTCACCCCTTGTCACTAGACTTATGGACTTAAACTACGTCAGCGACCTGCTCGGGAGGTTCGGGCTGCCGGCCATCTTCTTTCTGACGATGGCGGAGGGCGACATCACGCTGCTGCTGGGGGGCGTGCTGGCGCACGGGCAGGCGTTCGGCGACTACAGCTTTTTGCAGGTGCTCGGCGTCGGGACGGTGGCGGGCGTGGCGAGCGACAACGTGGCGTACGCGCTCGGGCGCGCGGGGCGGTCGGGCGTCAAGAAGTACCGCTTCTACCGCTCGGCGCGCCCCCGCCTGGAGACGCTGACGCGGAAGTTCGGCGTGCTCTCCATCTTCATCTCGAAGTTCACCTACGGGCTCCGCTGGGGCTCGTGCGCCTTCTACGGCGTGGTGAAGATGCCCTACCCGCGCTTCCTGCTGCTCTCGTGCGCGAGCTGCTTCGTGTGGGTGCTCGTGCTCTCGGGCGTCGGCTACGTCTTCCACAGCGCCATTTACAACCTGATCGGCGACATCCACGACCTCAGCTACCTCCTGCTCTTCGTCGTCGTCGCCGTCATCGCCCTCGGGGTCGCCGGCTTCTACTTCGCCGAGAAGTACTGGCTCTCGAAGAAGGTCGAGGAGGCGAGCCCCGAGGCCATCCACAAGCTCGAACACGCCGCCGAGGAGAAGCTCCACGAGATACGCGAGGAGATACAGGAGCTGATCCCCAACCCGCTCGCGCGCCACAAGGACGCGCCCAAGCAGAAGGGCAAGGAGAACAAGGCGGTGATAAGTGACGAGTGACGGGCGGCGGGGG
>DASVWB010000404.1:0-5098 GCA_036389815.1 Pyrinomonadaceae bacterium
TCGTCAAGCAGATGGTCGGCCGCCCGCGCCCGACGATGGAGAACGTCCGCGTGAGCGGCCAGTGGGCGTACGAGAGCTTCCCTTCGGGGCACGTCACCTTCTACGTCTGCTTCTTCGGCTTCCTCTTCTTCGTCGCCTTCGCGCTGCTGCCGAAGGGCTCGGCGAGGCGCAGGGTCGCCTGCGGGCTGGCGGCACTGCCCGTCCTGCTCGTCGGCCTCTCGCGCGTCTACCTCGGGGCGCACTGGCCGAGCGACACGCTCGGCGCGTACCTCCTCAGCGGCGCCTGGCTCGCCTTCTCGCTCGACATGTACCGGCGCTGGAAGCACCGCGCCACCTTCCACAAGGAGGAAATGACGGACGGCGAGTGATGAGTGAAGGGCGGCCCGTCTTCGTTCATCGTTCATCACTCGTCACTCGCCGTCCGTCATTTAACTTATGCTTCACGCACTGGCCGCGGCCGCCGGCGCCGCGGTGATCGTCGTCATCCTGTGGGACACGTTCGAGACCATCGTGCTGCCGCGCCGGGTGGCGCGGCGGCTGCGGCTGACGCGCCTCTTCTACGTCTGGACGTGGGCGCCGGTGGCGGGGCTGGCGCGGCGCATCCCGGCCGGCAAGCGGCGCGACTACTACCTCGCCTTCTACGGCCCGCTCTCGCTGATACTGCTGCTGACGGTCTGGGCGCTGGGGCTGCTCCTGGCCTTCGCGCTCTTGCAGTGGGCGGCGCACTCGCGCCTGCACCTGCCGGACGACGCGCCGACCGAGTTCACCACGTACCTCTACATGAGCGGCGTGACGCTCTTCACGCTCGGCTTCGGCGACGTGTTCCCGCTGAACCCGCTGGGGAGGTTCCTCGCCGTCGTCGAGGCCGGGACGGGCTTCGGCTTCCTCGCCGCCGTCATCGGCTACCTGCCCGTGCTCTACCAGTCGTTCTCGCGGCGCGAGGTCAGCATCTCGATGCTCGACGCGCGCGCGGGCACGCCGCCCTCGGCCGCCGAACTCCTGCGCCGCCACGCCGAGGCCGGCCGCCTCGACGCGCTCGGCGACCTCTTGCAGGACTGGGAGCGCTGGGCCGCCGACCTGATGGAGAGCCACCTCTCCTACCCCGTGCTCTGCTACTACCGCTCGCAGCACGACAACCAGTCGTGGCTCGCCTCGCTGGTGTGCGTGCTCGACGCCTGCGCGCTCGTGCTGGTGGGCGTCGACGGCGCGCACGAGTGGCAGGCGCGCGCCACCTTCGCCATGGCGCGCCACGCGCTCGTGGACATCTCGCAGATATTCGGCACGCGCCCCGTCGCCTTCGACCGCGAGCGGATGGCGGGCGAGGATTTGGCCTCACTGCGCTCGGCGCTGAAGGGCTGGGGGCTCCGTCTGCGTGAGGGCGCCGACGCCGACGACCGCCTGCGCTCGCTCCGCCGCCTCTACGAGCCCTACGCCAACGGCCTCTCCTGCCACCTGCTCATCCCGCTCCCGCCCTGGCTGCCCGACTCGGCGCGCGCCGACAACTGGCAGACCAGCGCCTTCGACCGCAAGGCACGCGCCGCGCCCGCCGCGGCCGAGGAAAGACACTTTTAGGGAAGGAGTAGACAGTAGACAGTAGACAGTAGACAGTAGAGACAAGAAGGGCGGCACGTCCCGGCACTCGAACCGGAGCGCGCCGCCTCTGCCTACCTACTGTCTACTGTCTACTGTCTACTGTCTACTCCTTCACGTAGACCTCGGCGGCGACGACGCCTTTGATGATGACCTGGTGCTCGGGTCTGAACTGCGCGCGGACGCGCGCCATCTCTTCGCGGTTCTCGAAGTAGGTGCGGCCGCGCTGGAGGACGGCGTAGACGGGGCCGGGCTCGGCCGCCGGGTCGAAGCGCGGGTCGGAGATGACGCGCGAGCGCAGGTCTTCGCGGCCGTAGCGCGCGAGGTAGTAGGCGACGACGCCCGGCGTCTCGTGCGCGATTGTCGAGCCGCGCGGGGCGTGCTCCGCGACGTAGCGGACGGCCTCGCGCAGCCCGTCGTCGTAGAGTTCGTCGTGCGGGAAGTAGTAGCCTGCGGGGCGCGGCGCGAGCGCGTTCGTGTAGAGCGCGTAGTGCGGCGCGGCCGCGAGCGCCGAGGCGGCCGGGGCCGCCACGAAGAGCGCGGCCGACGCCGCCCACGTGAGCGTGACCGGCCCCTGCCGCGCGCCGCGCGCCGCCCCCAGCAGCCGCAGCGCCCCGCGCGTCAGGGCGACCACGCCGACCGCCGCCGTCATGTAGACGAAGGGCATCAGGCTGAGCGTGTAGCGCAGCCACTTCGCGCCCATCAGCGAGTAGGGCACGAGCCAGAAGAAGAGCATGAAGAGGAGGAAGGCCGCGCCCGGCTCGCGCCTGCGCCGCCAGAGCGCGACGAGCCCCGCGAGGAAGGCCAGGAGCACCGGCACGGGCGTCTTCGTGAAAAGGTAGAGCAGGTAGAAGTAGACGGGCGTCGCGCCGAAGGGCGCCTTCGAGACGACGTTGTGGTAGAGCGTCTCGCCCATCAGGTAGCCGTGGTGCGTCAAAAGCTGCTCGCTCGAATAGGCCGTCAGGTAGGCCCACGTCTGCGGCAAAAGGATCGCCGGGTCGGCGACGAGGAACGCCGCCGCGACGACCGCGTAGAAGACGGGCGGCGTGTTGCCGCGCGGCTCGCCGGGCTCGCGCCGGCGGACGTGGAAGAGGTTGTGGTAGAGCATGTTCAGGCCGAAGTAGTGCGGGAAGTACTTCGACGCGAACATCAGCCCCCAAGAGACGGCGCTCAGCAGGTAGTTCCGCCGCTTCTCCTCCGGCTCGAACCCGCCCGCCTGCTTCGCGCGCACGTAGAAGTAGAGCGCGAAGAGCATGAAGAAGACGAGCAGCGTGTCCTCCTTCGCCACGCGGTTGAAGGTGACGGCGCCGACGCCCGTCGCCCACAGCGCCGCGGCGACGAGCCCCGTGCGGGGGCGGAAGAAGGCGGCCGTCAGAAGGAAGATGGGGAAGACGGTGAGCGAGCCGAAGAGGACGTTGGGGAAGCGTATGGCCGCCTCGTCGCTGATGTCGAGCGGGGCGCGGCGTTCGCCCTCGGGGCCGCGCGCGTTCCAGGCGCGGGCGGTGCGGACGGAGGCGAAGATGAGCGCCTTCATCAGCATCGGGTGCTCGGCGTTCTCCGCGAACTCGCCGCGCGAGTAGGCGCCGACCGCCGCCAGCTTGTTGATTTCGTCCTCCGCCAACCCTAACTCTGAGACGCCGCCCGCGCGCATCGCGAAGCCGGCGGCGGCGAGCGCCACCAGCACGACCGCCGCGTAGCGCTCCAGAACCTCGGCCAGCCCGCGCGCGCGCGCGGCCGCCGGCAGCGACCGCGCACCCTCGGAATCAAGCTCTATCAGTCGGGCCAAGAAGAATCCTTCGGGTCAGTTCTACGACTCCGCGCCGAGTCTAAATCATCTCCCGCCCGACGCCTAAACGGCCTACGACTCGGGCAGGGCGCCGGGGCGCGGCTTCTCGCCGAGCGCGGCGGCGCGCGCGCGCTCCGCCTCCTCGGCGGCCGCGCCCGGCGAGAGCCCCCGCGCGGCGAGCAGCACGACGCCCGCCGCCATCCAGAAGAGCATGCGCGCCTTGCGCACGATGGCGAGCGTCACGCCGGCCGCCATGCCGAAGGCGAGCACCTGCGCGAGCTTCCCCGTGCCCAGCTCGTCTATCCCCGCGCGGAAGGGGACGAACTTGAAGACGACCGTGATGACGCGGTTGACCGACTCGAAGAGGAAGGCCGAGAGCACCGAGGGCGCCGCGCCGCCGATGAGCCAGATGGTCAGGTAGCCCTCGGCCACGCCGAGCAGGTGGAAGGCCGCCTCGCACGAGAAGATGCCGGGGAAGCGGCGGGGGTTGCGAGAGTAGAAGCCGTAGATGCGCTCCTCGAACGAGCCGACGCGCGCGAGGCGGCGTTCGAGCGCCCCGCGCCCGAGGCCGCGCGCCGCCGCCCGCCGCAGCGCCGCGCTCAGGAACCTCCACTCGCGCTTGAGCGCGTAGGCGGCGAAGGCGACGAAGACGCCCGCGCCCGCGACGATGCCGTAGCTCGAATAGCGCAGCACCTTCGGCAGCGGGAAGGCGGCCAGGAGCGCCGCCGCGCCGCAGAAGATGAAGAGCGCCACCGAGAGCATGTAGAAGATGTTCTCGACGGCGATGGCCGAGAAGGTGGCGGCGAAGGGGACGCCGCGGCGGCTCGCCATCGCGGCCTTCATCGGCTCGCTCACCACGATGCCGAGCGGCACGACGTTGCCGGCCGCGTCGCCGATGAGGTACGCCTTGAAGGCTTCGACGAAGCCGAGCCGGTGCGGCTCCTCGAAGCAGAGCGTCCAGGCGCGCACGCGCACGGCGAAGCGCAAGCCCGCGAGCAGGACGACCGCCGCGAAGCCCCAGCCGATCTTCTCTGAGAGGTTCGACCAGATTTCGGCGGGCCCGGCGCGCCAGACGAAGTAGGCGAACAGCGCGAGCCCCGCCCCCGCGAAGGCCGCGCCCGCGGGCGCGAGCCTCGACGCGCCGCCTGCTTTCCCCTTCTCTCCCATCGACACACGCGTGTACGGCCGCCGCACGTTTTTCGGATTCTCCCGGCGGGTGACTGCAAGATACGCCACAACCCTCCCCCGCCACAAACGCAGCCCTAACTAAAACCGTGCCACGCGCGCCGCGCGCCAAAGTCCCCGCTCCCGCCCCGCGCGCCGCCCCATTTTCGCTGCCGCTGAAAGACTAATGCTGCGGGGGGAAGTAGACAGTAGACAGTAGACAGTAGACAGTAGACAGTAGACAGTAGAAAAACCTTCGCGGTTGAAGTGCCGGCGTTGTAGCCGTCAACGACGGCGGCGCGGGACGCTACTGTCTACTGTCTACTATCTACTTCCCCCCTTTCCCCCTTCCCCGCTTGACACCGCCGCCGTCCGCCGTTAGTGTGTCCCGTCCCCGTTGGTTTACGAAGACCTCACCAGTCTCGCGTAAACAGTCCACACGTCGTCAACGACTTGGGGTTGATGAAAGCCGGCAAGGGCTTTTAGCGCTCGTCGCGCGCGCGTGCCGCGGTCTGCCCGCCGCCCTCCGCGGGCGGCGGCCGCGCGCGCGGCCGCCGC
>DASVWB010000405.1:0-18350 GCA_036389815.1 Pyrinomonadaceae bacterium
GACCATGTCGAATTCGAGCCGGTAGCGGCCGGGCTCCGACGGCGCGCGCATCGCTATCTCGATTGCGGCCGACTCGCCCGGCCCCACGTCGCCGGGCAGGTACGCGCCCGCGTGATACCACGAGAGCGGCTCCTCGCCCTCCTCGGCGAAGACGTGCGCGACGAGGTGGACGGAGCCCTTCTCGGCCCCCGTGTCGTCGCCGCGCAGCCAGCGCGCCAGCCCCGTGTTCTCGGCGCGGACGCGGAACCGCAGCACCTCGCCCGGCGCCGCCGAGGCCGGGCCCTCTTCGAGCGAGAGCGCGGCGGCGAGGTAGGCAATCGAGCGGCTGTCCGGGTAGGGCTCGCGCTTGCGGCAGGCGAGGACGGCGCGGTCGTCCTCGGTGGCGGGGAAGACCTCCACCTCGTCGAAGCCGACGTTGCGGAGCAGCGCCACGAGCGCCTCCACGCCCGGCAGGAACCAGTTGTAGATGGCCTCCTTCGACTCGCCCGGGTTCTCGACGTAGGCGAGCGGGTGGAGGACGGGCCGCTGCCCGCCGGCGTGGTGCGTGAAGGAGCCGGGCGACTTGTCGGGCGGGTAGATGGCCGTCTCCAGCACGAGCAGCCCGCGCGTGACGGCGTAGAGCCGTTCGAGCGCGAGGACGAGGTGCTTGCAGTGGTAGATGAGCCCGAGCGCGAGCGTGATGTCGAACTGCCCCGTCTCCCGCGGGTCGAGGTCGTAGACCGAGAGGCGCCGGTACTCGATGTCGAGCCCGAGCACGTCGCGCGCGAAGAGCGCCTGGCGGACGAGGTTGCGCTGCGAGTCCACGCCGAGGACGCGCCCCGCCCCGCGCCGCTTCAGCTCGACGGCGTAGAAGCCGGCGTTGCAGCCCACGTCGAGCACGCTCTCGCCCGAGAGCGCTTCGGGCAGGCACGCCCTGACCTTCTCCCACGTCGGGCGCGGGTGCTCGACGGGCTCGCCGATGGCGCTCTCGGTCTTCGTCCGCAGCCCTTCGCCCAGGTCGATGCAGTGGAACCAGGGCCCGAGCCTCTTCAAACGCTCCTCGATTTCCTCTCGCGTCATCATCGTGAATCTGTTTACGGGTATCCTTCAGCCGACGCGGAACCGCGCGACGAGCGGCTCGGAGCCGCGCGCCTCGAACCAGCAGACGTGCTGCGCGACCATGTCGAGGTTGAGCGTGTAGAGGCCGGGCTCGCGCGGCGCGGCCAGCTCGAAGCGCAGCGCGGCCGACTCGCCCGGCGCGAGCGCGCGCTGGAGCGGCGGCGTGCCGTGGCGCTCCGAGACGAGCGCGCCCGCCTCGTCGTAGAGCCGGACGCCGAGCATCACCGAGCCCGCGCGCTCGGCCGGGCCGACGAGCCACAGCGTGTCGCCCGTGTTCTCGACGACGAGCCGCAGCGCCGTCTTCGAGCCGGGCGCGACCTCCTCGGGCAGGCCCTCGGGGAACGAGAGCCGCGCGGCGGGCGCGCGCGGCTCGCGGGTGTCGGGCACGGACGAGGCGCGCACGCCCGCCGCGCCGACGACCTTCTTGCAGAGCAGGTAGTTCAGGCCGGGCGGCTCGACCCTCAGCCGCCCGCCTTCGAGCGAGTCGCGGTCGAAGAGCCCGTTGACGCTCACGTAGTCGCCGACGACGCGAAAGCCGAACTCGTCGAGGAGCGCGCGCAGGTACTCGCGCCCGAAGGGCGCTTCGAGCGTCCCGAACTCGCGCATCACGCCGAGCATCTCGGCCTCGGCCGGCGAGCCCTCCTCGGGGCGGTCGCCTTCGAGGATGAAGAGCGAGCCGCCGTAGGCGGTCATCGCCGCGAGGTTGCGCAGCACGGCGCGCTCGTCCTCGAAGTGGTGGAGCGAGTCGTAGCAGATGACGGCGTCGAACTGCTCGGCGAGCGGCGCCCCTTCGGCGTCGTGGACGAGGAAGCGGCAGCGCAGCGGCGTCTCGTGGTCTGCGCCGTAGGGGACGCGCGCCACGCGCTCGCGCGCGACCTCGACGAGGTCGGGGCTGATGTCCACGCCCGTCACGTCGTAGCCGAGGCGCGCGAAGTATTCGGCGAGCCAGCCGGAGCCGCAGCCCACGTCGAGCAGGCGGCGGTCGGGCGGGAGCGCGAGCGCGAGCGCCATGTTGGCGAAGTCGCAGAAGTGGCGGAAGGTGTCGGCGTCGATGCCGTCGCCGTCGTAGCGCGCGGGCTTGTTGGCGAGGTTGTAGAAGGGCTTCGTGCGGAGGTGGTGCAGGCGCTCCTCCGTGATGCGGCGCGGGTACTCGACGGCCGCGCGCTTGTAGTCCACGCCCTCCAGCTTCGGCCCGCGCCCGTTCGGCGCCGCCGCCGCGTGCGCGCCGTTGCCCGAGACGCCTCCCGGCGGCGCGGCCGACACGGCCTGTCCGGCGTGCGGGGGCGCGGCCGCGGCGGGCGCGTCCGGCTGGCCCCACAGGGGCGCGGCCTCCGCGCGCGCCGGGTTGAAGAGCCGCTGGGGCGCGAGCGCGGCGAACTCCGAGGCGACGCCGCGCACGAGCGCCTCGTCCGCCGCGGGCTCGACTCCGAGCAGCGCCAGCTCCGCCGAGAGCCCCGCGAGCAGCCTCCGGCGCGGGCGCGCCGCCGCGACCTCGGCGACGAAGGAGAGGTAGCGCTCGGCGCTGCGGCGCAGGTCGTACTCTTCGAGCGCGTGCCGGCGCGCGTTCGCGCCGAGCCTCGCGCGCAGGGGGGCGTCCTCGATGAGCCGCTTCAGGTACGCGCGCAGCAGCTCGTCCGAGTGCGCGCCGGGCGCGACCTTGACGACCGCCGAGTCGGGCAACTCGCTGAACCAGCCCACGTCCGAGACGACCGAGCAGACGCCCGCCGCCATGATGCGGCACAGGCTCGCCGAGGTCTCGCCCGAGGTGCGCTCGCGCAGGTTGAGCGCCACGTCCGTCTCCGAGATGCGGCGGCCGAACTCTTCGAGCGTGACGTGGCACGTGATCTCGACGCGGTCTTCGAGCCCGTACTGGCGGACGAGCGCGCGCACGTCGAAGTAGTTGTTCGTCGCGCCGACGAGCGCGTAGCGGAAGTCGTGCCCGTCGCGCAGGGCGGCCAGCGCCCGCAGCGCCGACTCGATGCCCTTGCCGGGCGTGACGAGGCCGAACGAGGCGAGGCGGACGGGGCGCGCTCCGGCCACGTCTTCGAGGGGCGCGTGCGCGGGCGGCGCGACCACGCCCATCGGGATGCGGCGCGTCGGGACGTTGGGCGCGATGGCCTCGAACCGCGCGCGGCTCCACTCCGAGTGGACGATGATGCCCTCGGCCGAGCGCGCGAGGCGGCAGTTGACGGGGAAGTCGAGCGGGCGCTCGAAGACGGCGGGCGTGCCGCCCTGGGCGAGCACGTCGGCGGCCTCGCGGCGGGTCTGCGCGCCGTGGCAGGCGCCGACCTCGTCGAGGTAGATGCGCAGGTCGCCGCGCTCGCGGGCGAGCCCGAGGAAGAAGTCCTGGAGCCCGAAGTCGTGGAAGACGACCACGCCCGGGCGCGCGCGCATCGCGTCGTGGATGCCCGTGTGGTAGCGGTGGTCGTTGCCCATGTGGTAGACCGCCGCGTCGAACTCGCCGAGCGTGGAGAGCGCCGCGGGGTCGCGCACGTAGTCGCGCACGTCGAAGCGCGCGGCGAGCGCCTCGTTCGCCGGCCGGAAGCCCTCGACGAAGAGCGTGACCTCGGCGCCGGCCGCCGCGAGGTGCGGCAGAAGCTCCTCGCTGTAGTCGGCGATGCCGGAGCGCTGCGGGCCGAAGGGGCTGAAGTACGCGAGGCGCATAAGGGCTTGCGGGCGGCGCCCGCCTTCTCCGGCCGGCCCGCGGGATGTGGTAAAGTCCGCGACGGCCGCCGAGCGATGCAGCCGGCGAGCCGCGAAAGAGAGCCGAACTCAATGGTGACGAGCAGACTAATTTCCGTCGTCGTGCCCTGCTACAACGAGGAGGCCGTGCTGCCCGAGACGCACCGCCGCCTCACGTCCGCGCTCGAAGCGATAGAGGGCGTGAGCTTCGAGGTCGTCTACGCGGACGACGGGAGCCAGGACGCGACGCCCGACCTGCTGCGCGCCCTCCAGGCCGCCGACCCGCGCGTGCGCGTCGTGCGGCTCTCGCGCAACTTCGGCCACCAGCTCGCCGTCAGCGCCGGGCTCGAACACGCCTCGGGCGACGCGGTCGTCGTCATCGACGCCGACCTGCAAGACCCGCCCGAGGTCATCCGCGAGCTGGTCGCGCGCTGGCGCGAGGGCTTCCAGGTCGTCTACGGCCAGCGCACCGACCGCCCCGGCGAGACGCCCTTCAAGCTCTGGACGGCGAAGAGCTTCTACCGCCTCATCAACCGCGTCTCGCAGATACAGATTCCGCCCGAGGCCGGCGACTTCCGCCTGCTCGACCGCCGGGTCGTCGAGGTGCTGCTCGGGATGCCGGAGCGCGACCGCTTCCTGCGCGGCATGGTGAGCTGGGTCGGCTTCCGGCAGACGGCCGTGCCTTACGCGCGCGAGCCGCGCCGGGCGGGAGAGAGCAAGTACCCTCTGGCGCGCATGCTGCGCTTCGCGGCCGACGGCGTACTCTCCTTCTCGGTCACGCCGCTCAGGCTCGCCATCTGGCTCGGGTTCGCGGCCATCGTCGCGGCCTTCGCCGGCATCGTCTACGCGCTCGTCGTGCGCCTCTACACGGAGGACTGGGTGCGCGGCTGGGCCTCGATCTTCACGGCCGTGCTCTTCCTCGGCGGCGTCCAGCTCGTCACGCTCGGCATCGTCGGCGAGTACGTCGGGCGCGTCTACGCCGAGGTCAAGCGCCGTCCGCTCTACGTCGTCGCCGAGCGCCTCGGCTTCGGCCGCGAGGCCGGCGGCGGGCCCGCCGACCGCACGAGTCCCGCGCCCCTTCACGACAGCGCGGCGATGTAGTGCGCGGCGTACATCGCCGTCAGCAGCGTGAGCAGCGCGACGAAGGCCGTCTGTATCAGCCGGTCAACGCGCGCGCGCCGGCCCGCACGCGCCAGCACCACGTAGACGGGGAAGACGACCATCGCATAACGCGTCTGTGATTGCAACAGACCCGACGAGAGCGCGACGAAGGCCGAGAGCAGGGCGTAGGAGGCGAGCGCGAACTCGCGCCGCTTCAGCAGCGCGGCGCCGCAGGCGAGCACCGCCACCGGCGACGCGAAGTTCAACGTCCTCACGTCCCACAGGCTCACGACGAGCGAGGGCGCGCGCAGGTAGTCGATGAGCGGCGTGAGGAAGAAGGCGGGCCTCCGCCCCCACGCGACCAGCACGTCCTTGAAGGCCAGCGCGTTGCCCGTCAGCTCTCTCAGGTAGAGCATGAACAGGACGAGCCCGGCGGGGACGAGCAGCGGCGCGAGCGCCTCCTTGCGCACGAGCCCCCGGCCGCGGCGCTCCTGCCAGTAGAGGACGGCGAGCGCCGGCAGCAGCAGCACGCCCGTCACGCGCGTCGCGGAGGCCAGCGCGCCCAGCAGCCCCGCCGCCCACCAGCGCCCGCCCTTCGCCGCGTAGAAGCTGGCGAGGGTGACGAGCAGGAAGAGCGACTCCGTCATCGGCACCGAGTAGAAGTAGCTCAAGGGGAAGAACGCCGCGTAGAAGACGCAGCGGTCGGCGTCCTCCTCCGTCAGCCCGAAGAGCGCGCACAGCCTGTGCAGCAGGAAGAGCGCGGCGAGGAGGAAGAGGTTCGAGAGCGCCACGCCCGTCAGGACGTACTCGCCCGTCAGGAGCGCGGCCGCGGCCAGCAGGAGGGGGAAGAGGGGGAAGAAGGCCCAGTTGTGCGGGACGGCCGCGTCGAACGGCCGGCGCTCGTAGCCCTCCTGCGCGAGGCCGACGTACCAGTTCACGTCGGCCGTCAAGACCTCGTGCCGCAGTATGCGCGCGAAGGGGAGCGGGTGCGCCGAGACGGTCGCGTCGTAGTGGCCGGGGAAGTTCGGGTCGGGGGCCGTCCTCGTCACCCCCGCGAGGACGAGGACGGCGAAGACGAGCGCGCGCGAGAGCGCGAAGGCGAAGAGCGCCGAGCGCAGGGCGCGCCCGCGCAGGAGGCGCGACACGCGACCGGCCGCGCCCGCGGGCGCGTCGGGCTCGCTTGCGGCCGCGGGCGCTTCGCCGTCGCTCATCGCTACTCGACCTTGACCTTGACCGACGCCGGCTGCGAGCCCTTCTGCCTGAACCAGGCGACGCCCTCCTGCACCACGTCGAACTCGACCGTGTAGTCGCCCGAGGTGTCGGGCGCGACGACGCCGAACTCGACCTCGAACTCCTCGCCCGGCTTGACGGCGCGCGGCAGGAAGACGCGCTCGTCCACCTTCACGTCCTTGCCGTCGGCCGCGATCCAGCGGTCGCCGACGTTGACCTGGAAGATGCCGTCGCCGGCGCGCCCGCGCATCGGCCACTCCGCGCCCGAGGTGTTCTTGACGCGGACGACGATGATCTCGCGCTGGCCGCGCAGGAGCTTGGCCGGCGGGCTCGCGACGGTGAGCTGCGCCTTGAAGGCGTTGTCCGGGAGCGGCTGGAGCGTGCGCTCGATGCCGGCCTCGGGGTCTTTGGCAGGGGGCGCGGGCGCCGCGCCGCCGCCGCCCGCCGCGGCGCCGCCGCCGGGCGCGCCCGGCGGGTTGTTGCCCCCGCCGCCGCAGCCGGCCAGTAGTGTGACGCCCGCGAGCGCGAGCGCGGGGAAGAGCCTCGTGAGTCTCATACGCAATCCTTTCGGAGCAGGAGCAGACCGCGAACGGAGGCGGGCGGGCCGGGGCGTTAGAGAGTCCCCGCGCGCGCCCAACGCCGTTTCGTGTGCTGGATTTTGAGTCGCCAAAGCTGGTACAAAAGGGGCGCTAGAAGCTAACACTTCGCGAGGCAAAATGCCAAACGTGCCCGCCGCCCCGTCCGAAGCCCAGACCGAAAGCGAAGCGAGTTCGAAGCGGGGCGGCGCGCTGCGGCGCGCGGCCGGCCTGCCCCTGGTGCGCGAGGTGCTGGTCTTCCTCGCCTTCTGCCTCTTCACGGCGGGCGTGACGTGGCCTTACGTGACGCGGATGCGCGACGCCGTCGCCGACCCGGGCGACCCGTACCTCGTCGCCTGGATACTCTGGTGGGACTACCACCAGACCTTCCGCGACCCGCTGAACCTCTTCCACTCGAACCTCTTCTACCCGCTGCCGTACACGCTCGCTTACAGCGAGAACTGCTACGGCATCGCGCTCCCTTTCTTCCCGCTCTTCGCGCTGGGCGCGCGGCCTCTGACCGTCCACTCGGTCGCGATGTTCTTCGGCTTCGCGGCCTGCGGCTACGGCGCGTTCCGGCTGGCGCGGACGCTGACGGGCTCGCAAGGCGTCGCGTGGGTCGCCGGCATCGTCTTCGCCTTCGTCCCGTTCCGCTTCTACCTGATGTCGCACCTGCCGTACCTGTGGGCGGTCTGGGTGCCGCTGCTTTTGGAGGCGCTGGTGCTCTTCGCGCGCGAGCGGAGCCGCCGCCGCGCGGCGTGGCTCGGCTGCGCCTTCTTCCTGACGGGGCTGACGACCGTCTCCTGGTTCTCGCTCTCGCTCTTCCCGTTCGCGCTCTCGGCGGCGGTGCTCATGACGCGCCACCGACTCTGGCGCGACCGCGAGTTCTGGCGGCGCGGCGCGGCGGCGCTCCTCTTAGGCTCGCTCGCGCTCCTGCCGTTCATGCTGCCCTACTACATCGTCTCGAAGCTCAACGGCTTCAAGCGCGACATCGAAGAGGTCAAGGCGTGGTCGGCCTCGCCCATGCACTGGCTGGCCGCCGAGGGGCGCAACAAGCTCTGGCGCGGGATGGGCGACAACCTGCCCGACGGCGGCCGCTTCAGGCTCTTCCCCGGACTGCTGCCGGTACTGCTGAGCCTCGCGGCAATCCTGCTCGTCAGGCGAACGGACGCGCACGCCGCCGTTTTTCAGGCGGACGTGGGCGCGGCGCGCGCGCGCCTGCTCCGCCGGCTCGACCCGCTAGTCGCCTTCGCCTTCGCGCTCGCGGTCGTGGCCGTCGGCTTCGACCGCTCCGAGGCGTTCGGCCGCCTCTTCGTCTACGTCACTTCGGAGCGCGCGCTCGCGCTGTTGACGGCGGCCGTGGTCGCGCGGCTGTGCCTCGCCTACCCGGCCTGCTTCCGCGCGTTGAGCCCGAACCTCGCGGAGACCTTGCGCTCGCCGCGGCGCGGCGAAGCCTTCTGGCTCGGGCTCCTTCTGTGCGCGGTCGGCTTCAGCTACTCGCTCGGCTGGAACTTCTTCGTCTACCGCATACTCTACGACCTCCTGCCCATCTTCAAGAGCATGAGGGTGCCGCTGCGCGGCGCGATGTATGCCTACCTCGGCCTGGCGCTGCTCGCGGGGCTCGGCGTGCGGCGGCTCGCGGAACTCGCGCGCGAGCGCGGCGGGCGCTACCTGCGGCCGGCGGCCGTCTACGCCGCGGCGTGCGTGCTGCTGCTCGCGGAGCTGAACGCGGCGCCGCTGGAGTTCGTGCGCGGCGACGTGTACCCGGACGCGGTGACGCTGTGGCTGAAGCGTGCGACGATGCGCGGCGGCGTGGTCGTCCTGCCGGCGGGGCCGACCGTCAACCACCGCCACGTCCTGCGCTCGGCCGACCACGAGAAGCCGCTCGTCGTCGGCATCTCCGGCTTCGGCTCGCCCTACGAAGACCGCATCGAGTGGTACACGCGCTCGGGGCCGATTTCGTTCCAGCTCCTCAAGCTGCTCGAAGAGACGCCGGCCTCCTACCTCGTCGTCGAGAACAACCTCGTCGAGGCCGAGCGGCGCGCTGACTACGCGACCTTCCTCGGCCGCGCGGTCGCCTCGGGCCGCCTGCGCTTCATCAACCGCTTCGACGGGCGCGACGACCTCTACGCGGTCGTGAAGACCGAGCCCGAGGCGCGGGCCGAGGCGTCGCCGCCGGCGGAGCTTCGCGTGCGCGACTGGGCCTCGCTGCTCGAAGAGGACGCGGTCAACGTGCTCGGGCAGCAGACCGACTGGAGCCTCGCGCTCTACCGGCTGCACCTCGTCGCGCGGGGGCGCATGCCTCGCTACGAGGAGTTCATGGCGGACGCGCGCGCGGTCGGGCGCGGGCTCGTCCCCGGCTCGGAGGAGGCCGCGCGCGAGCTGGAGCGGCGGCTGCGCGCGCTTGCCGGCGAGTGGGAGCGCGGCGCCGAGTTCGGCTCGCTCTTCGAGGGCGACGACGCGCAGTACGCCGCGCGCCTCTACGCCAACGCGGGGCTCGCCGCGGACGCGGCCGGCCGCGACGCCCTCGCGGCGGCGCTCTCGTCGAAGGCCGAGACGCGCGCGGGCGCGCTCGTGCGCGTCGCCTCCGACCCGCGCGTGGCCGAGCGCGAGGCGTGGCGCGCGCTCCTCCTGCTCCACTACTTCGGCTTCCTGCGCCGCGACCCCGACGCCCCGCCCGACCGCGACCTCTCGGGCTTCAACTTCTGGCTCGCAGACCTCGAACGCAACCACGACCCCGAGAGGGTGGCCCTCGCCTTCCGGGACTCGATTGAGTACAAGAGGACTAAAGGACAGTGACGAGTGATGAGTGGCGAGTGATGAATTAAAAGCCGCTTGTCTTTCATTCATCACTCGTCACTCATCACCCATCGCCTCTTCCCATGCTGGCGTTTCTTTATCTCTCCGGGGCCGCCCTGCTCGGCGCGTGCCTCGTGCGGCGCGTGCTGCGCGGGACGCTGTGGGCTTGGGAGGCGGCGCTGTGGGGGACGGTCGCGGGGTGGATGCTGGGGGCGCTCGCGGCCTACGCGATGGCGCGCGCGCAGGGGCGGCTGACCGCGTGGACGGTCGCGTGGGCGACGCTGCTGGTGTGGGCGTGCGCGTTGCTCGCGGCGCGCGCGGGGGCGCTCGCGCGTCTGCGCGCGGCCCGGGGCGCGGGCTTCGCGCGCCATGCGCGCGAGGCTCTCTCGCGCGTGCGTGCGGGGCTCGACGGGCGTCACGCGGGGCTCGCGGCGTTGCTCGCGGCCTTCGCGCCCGTCTACTGGGTTCTGTTCTCGTCACACACTTTCGCGCAGGGGCCGGGCGGCGTCTACTCGGGCGGGAGCGCGTGGTACGACCTGAGCTTCCACGCGGCGCTCGCCTCTTCTTTCGCGTACGGCGATAACTTCCCGCCGGCCTACACGCCGCTGGCGGGCGAGCCGCTGCTCTACCCGTTCCTGCCGGACTTCCACGCCGCCGCCCTGATGGCCGCGGGGCTCTCGATGCGCGCGGCGTTCCTCTGGACGGCGCTGCCGCTGGCGCTCGCCACGACGGGGCTCGTCTACTCGTTCGCGCTGCGGCTCGCGCGCTGTGCCGCCGCGGCCGCGCTGGCCGCGTGCCTGTTCCTCTTAAACGGCGGCCTCGGCTTCTGGGAGCTGCTGCGCGACTGGCGCGGAAGCGGGCGCGGCCTCGCAGAGTTCTGGGGCGCGCTACCCCTCAACTACGCCAACGACTGGACGCGCGGGATTCACTGGACGAACCTCGTCACAGACACCTTCCTCCCGCAGCGCGCGGCGCTCTACGGCCTGCCCGCCGGGTTGATGATACTGACGCTCTTCGCGTCGGCGTGGGGGCGTTGGAAGGACGAAGGCGGGGGGACGAGGGACGAAGGGGATGCCGTACGGCCGTCGCTCCGTCCTTCATCCTCCGTCCTTCGTCCTTTGCTCTTCGCGGGCGTGCTCGCCGGGCTGCTGCCGCTCTTTCATACGCACACCTACGTGGCGGTCGGGCTGTTGAGCGTCTTCCTCTTCCTGTCGGGCCCGCGGCGCGAGTGGCTGGCGTTCTGGGCGCCGGCCGTGCTGCTCGCGGCGCCGACGCTCGCGGCGCTGGCGCGGCACGCGGCCGCGGGGGGCGTCGTGCGTTTGCAGCCCGGGTGGATGGGCGCGGACGCGCCCTCGTTCGCCCTCTACATGCTGCGGAACTTCGGCGTGCCGCTCGCGCTCGCCGTGCCGGCGTGGCTCGCCGCGCCGCGCGCGTGGAAGTCGTTCTACGCCGCCTTCGTCCTGCTCCTCGCCTTCGCCCTCGTCGTCGTCGTCTCGCCGAACCTCTTCGACAACGGCAAGCTCACGTACTACTGGCACGCGGCCAACAGCGCGCTCGTGGCGCGCTGGCTCGTCGGGCTCTGGCGCGCGCGGCGGCTGAGACTACTCGCCGCGCCGGCGGCCGCGCTGCTCGCGCTGCTCTCGGCGGCGACGGGCGTCGCGGCCTTGCAGGCCGAGCGCCGCGCCTCCGCGCTGCTCTTCGCGGACGCGGAGGTCGAGGCCGCGCGCTTCGTCAGGGAGCAGACGCCGCCGCGCGCGCTCTTCCTGACCGCGCCCGACTTCAACCAGCCGGCGCTCGCCCTCGCCGGCCGTCCCGTGCTTCGCGGCCCGACCGCGTGGCTCTGGGGGCACGGCTACGAGTTCCGGTCGCGCGAGGCCGACGTGCGGCGAATCTACGCGGGCGCCCCGGACGCGCTAGAACTGTTGGCTCACTACGGCGTTGATTACGTCTACCTCGGCCCGGCCGAGCGCGCGGGGCTGAAGGCCGACGCCTCCTTCTTCGAGGCGAACTTCCCCGCGGTCTACCGCGGCGCGGGCGCCGCCATCTACGACGCGCGCGGCCTGCGAGCCGCGGGCGCCGCGCCCCCGCCACGCGACCTTGCGGCGCGCGTCGGCCGCGACCCCTTCGCGCTGCTCGAAGAGTTCCCGCGGGCGGGATTCTTCGCCTACCGGATACTGAAGGCGGCGCGCGGGCGCGAGCCGCGGAGGGAGGAGTTCATGCCGGCGATGCGGGAGCTGGAGCGCGGGCTCTACGTCGGCGAGCCCGGGTGGCTCGGGCGGCTCGCGGACAACCGGCTCGCGCTGGCGCGGCGGCTCGCGGGCGGCGACGAGGCGCGCGCGGCGGCGCTGCTCCGCGCGGCCGCAGGCCCGGAGGCGGACGCGGGCGAGTACGACGACGCGTACGTCCTCGCGCACTTCTTCGGCTACCTCGGCCGCGACCCCGGCGACCCGCCCGACCGCGGGCGCGAGGGCTTCGACTTCTGGCGCGGCGTGCTCTCGCGCACGCACGACTACCGCGCGCTCAGCCGCGCCTTCATGGAGTCGGACGAGTACAGGCGAAGGGCGGTGACGAATGACGAGTGACGAGAGGTTGCTTCAACAATAGTCTTGCTGCGCCGACGCGCGCGAGGTGGCGAACGGCGCCCTCCGGATACCGCGCCCCGGCGCGAGGTATTCATGGCGTCATCTGCAAGCGGGGGTTACGAATGAAGCCGCCGGGAGAGACCACGCTACCGTCCGTCGCCCCGCCGAACAAGGAATACGGGTGGCCCCGAAAGTCTTATCAAGAGGGTCGGCACTACGCTCCTAACCTCGGACAGGTGACACCTCTAAATATGGTACTGGCACGCCCATTACGAAACTAACAAGGCGGGAGAGATAACCGAGATCGTCAGCCACTTCAAAGCGGGACACGCTAAAGGGGACTCGCAATATTTCAACGACGACCCCGCCGTCGCGAAGAGGTTCCTCAAGTGGCTGCTGCCGAGGGTGTGACGCCCGAAAGAAGGTCGTCACCTCAGCCCGCGGCGGTGACGATCTTCTCGACGACGTTCTGCCAGGAGAGGTTGAGGGCGAGCAGTTTTTCGCGGCCGCGCTCGCCCATGCGGCGCGCTCGCTCGCGGTCGGAGTACAGCTCGTCGAGGCACTCGGCCAGCGCGCGCGGGTCGGCGTCGGCGACCAGCCCCTCCGAGCCGTGCTCGACGAACTCGGTCGCGCCGCCGCCGTCGCGCGCGACGACCACCGGCTTCGACGAGAGCATCCCTTCGAGCGTCACGTACCCGTAGTCCTCGTCGAACGGCACGTAGCAGACGCCGAGCGCGTTCGCGTAGAGCCTGACGACCTCCTCCTCGCTCACGAACCCGCGCATCTCGACGCGGTCGGCGACGCCCAGTTGCTTCGCCTGCTGCTCGTACCGCCGCAGGTCGGGGGCGGAGCCCGCGAAGACGGCGCGGACGGGCGTGCGCGTGAAGTAGAGCGCCTCGATCAGAAGCTCCTGCCGCTTCTGCGGCTCCATGCGGCCCGGGTAGAAGACGTAGTCGCCCTGCGCCCCGGCGCGCAGCGTCCCGGCGCGCGGCGGCGGGTGGTAGAGCGGCTCGCTCTCGATGCGGTTGAAGCGCATCAGGCGCTCGGCCACCGTGCGCGAGTTGGCGAAGACCTTGCGCGCCTCGGGGATGAAGCGCTCGTCGCAGTGGCGCACGACCTCGCGCACGCGCGCGCCCTCGGGGTAGGTCGAGAGGTCGTCGAAGGGCGTGCCCCAGAGGTTGTAGGCCGAGCGGTACTGGTGGATGACCCACAGCACCTTGCGCGGGTGCGCGACCGTGTAGGCCGGGAACTTCATCCCGACGACGAGGTCGACGGGCTTGCCGTTCGACTCCGTCACGTCGAGCAGCCGCCACGCCAGCGTGCCCTTCACGATCTCGGCGGGCGGGTACCACTTGAAGGGGAGCGCCGCCACCTCCGCGTTGTAGCCGGCCTCTTCGAGCGCGCGCCGCAGGCCCTCGACGTGCGACTCGGCCCCGCCCCTCGTGAACGGCACCTGCGTCGTGCAGATGAGAATGTTTCGGATGGACATCTCGTGAATCGGCGCGCGCGGCCCGTCGGGGCCCGGGCCGCCGGCGCGCAGGTATGATACCCACGCGGCGCGCCGCTCGGCCAGACGCGGGGCCGCGCCGGAGGATTTTCGTTGACATTTGCGCCGCGCCGAAATACTTTATGCGCCGCTCCGGAAACGCCCTGCCCCGGCCCGCCGAAACGTTTCGCCGGTGAACTCATAAACATTCGAGACCGACCTGATGCCACACGAGAGGTGAACCCTAGATGCCCAACACGACCAACGGAAGCGACCCCAACTCCATCCTCTTCGAGTACAACCCCTCGGGCGCCTCCTTCGCCACGGCGAAGCAGGACGGCCTGGCGCAGAAGGGAATCGTCGGCGCGCGCGCGTCGCGCCTGATGGCCGAGAACGACGCGAAGAAAGTCCTGCCCCACAAGGAGAAGTTCGTCCTCGCCGCCAAGCAGTTCGACCTGCCGCCGGCGCTCCTCGCCGCCATCGCCAGCCGCGAGAGCCGCGGCGGCTCCGCGCTCGACAAGAAGGGCTTCGGCGACCGCGACAACGCCTTCGGCCTGTTGCAGGTGGACAAGCGCTTCCACCAGCTCGAAGGGCTCCCCGACCCGACGAGCCTGCCGCACATCGTCCAGGGCGCCGGCATCCTCTCCAGCTCCCTCGACGCCGTGGCGAAGAAGCACCCGGACTGGCCCGACGAGCGCCAGCTCCAGGGCGCCGTCGCCGCCTACAACTCCGGCGTCAAGAACATCCAGACGCTCGAAGGCATGGACAAGGGGACGACCGGCGACGACTACTCGAACGACGTGTGGGCGCGCGCCCTCTTCTACGCCGAGCAGATGGGCAGCGCCGTCCCCGCCACGCCCTCGACGACGGTCGCCGCGCTCCAGCCGCTGGCCGCCATGCTCTCGCCCGCGCCCGCGCTCGCCGACGTCGAGGCGGGCAAGTCCGTGCTCCAGCGCGGCCAGCAGGGCGACGTGATCGCCACGCTCCAGCAGTCGCTGATGGCGGCCAGCTACCTCGAACTCTCCGAGGACGAGAAGGCGACCGGCCTCGGCATCTTCGGCCCGAAGACCGAGCGGGCGGTGCAGTCGTTCCAGCGCGACGTCTACCTGCCGCCGAGCGGCGCCATCGACGCGGTGACCTACCAGGCCGCCCGCCAGATACTCGACCAGACGGTGAAGAAGGGCGCCGACAACCACGTCGGCATCGTGCGCCGGCTGCAGGACCGGCTCGTCGAGCTGAAGCACCTCAAGGCCGGCGAGGTCGGCACGGCCTACGGCACGTTCGGCCCGAAGACCGAGGGCGCGCTCAAGGCGTTCCAGCAGGCCGCGAAGCTGGAGGCGGTCGGCGTGCTGACGGTGGAGACCTACCTCGCGCTGCGCGCGTCGGCGCCGAACGCGCCGCCCGTCCGCGACCTCGGCTCGGGCGACGACACGCGCATCGAGTCGCAGTTGCCGAACGCCGGCCCGGGCTTCTTCGCCAAGGGCGGCTCCACGCAGCGCAGCACGCAGTTCTGCACCGAGCGGACGCTCAACCGGCTGATGGCCATCGCCGCCGTCTGGATGTCGAAGCACCCGGACCGCCCGCTCCGCATCGGGGAGATGTCGGTCAAGGGCGGCGGCAAGTTCGGCGCGCACGTCGGCGAGGGGCACCGCAGCGGCTTCGCCGTGGACATCGGCCTCTTCCGCAAGGACGGCCAGAACCTCGGCGTGACCTTCAACGACCAAATCTACGACCGCGCGCTCACGCGCGAGCTGGTCGCCGCGCTCGACGAGTCGCCCAACGTCATCATGATGGTCTACAACGACCCGCAGATCACGGGCGCGAAGGTCAGGCGCGACAAGAAGGGCAAGCACATCCACGACAACCACATCCACGTCGAGTTCAGGAAGCAGACGGGGAGGTGAGCGCGCAAGCCTGAACGCCGGACGACGTGCTGAGAGCAGGGGCCGGGCATCCCGAGACGGGGCGCCCGGCCCCCTGCTTTTAACCCGGCGTTCAGACTTCGCCGTTCTCCGCCCCCGGTGCTGTATCATCGCGTGCGGAGGTGTGCATGGGCGAAGGGCGGGAGTCGGTCGAGGCGGGGGGGCGGGGCGCGCGGCAGCACGTCCTTTTGATGCACGCGGTGCTCACGGGGCTGACGCCGCTCATCCCCGTGCCGCTGGTGGACGACCTGCTGAAGAACTACTTCCGCAGGCGGCTGGTGCGGAGCCTGGCCGCGGCCGCGGGGCGCGCCCTGGGCGACGCGGAGGCCGACGCGCTCGCCGCCGAGCGCGAGGGCGGGTGCGCGCGCGGCTGCGCCGTGGCCGTGCTGGTCTACCCGCTGAAGTCGATCTTCCGCAAGGTCTTCTTCTTCCTCGAATGGAAGCGCGCGGCCGACCTGACGAGCCGCACGTACCACTTCGGCTACCTCGTCGGCGACGCGCTGCGGCCGCGGGCCGGGGGCGCGAGCCTCGTAGACCTCTACGGCGCGCGCGCCGTGGGCGAGGCCGTCGATGCCGTCTGCCGCGAGGCGCCCATCAAGCCGCTGGAGGCGGCCGTCGGCTCGACCTTCCGCCACTCGAAGGGCGCGCTGCGCGCTTCCGCCTCGCTCCTCGCCGGGAGCCTGCGGCGCACGCCCGCGCCGCGCCGCGAGCAGGTGGCCGAGGCCGTCGAGCGCGTCGAGCCCGAAGAGGAGAGCCGACTCGACCCCGTCGTCACGCGCCTCCAACGCTCCGTCGCCTCCGTCCCCGAAGACCACTTCCGCACCCTGCGCGAAAGCCTCTACGCGCGCCTCGGCCTGCCTCCCGAAAGGGTTTAGACGGCTCGTCAGGGAATCGCTTCGACGTTGCAGACGGCGACGGAGAGTTCGCGGTCGTCGCGGTTGTCGGGGTCGTCGGGGCGGGGCCGCCATGTGCGGTCGGACGTGAGTTCGAGTTCGTAGTCGCCGGCGGCGGAGAGCGCGGCCGGCACGTCGATTGACAGTTCGAGCCACCCCTGGCGGAGGAGCGAGAGGGCGCCCAGGCGCTCGCCGTTCAGCGACAGCCCCAGGCCGAGCGGGCGCTCGCGCAGGTCGGGCATGTGCGAGGTGAGGTCGAGCCGCAGCTTCGAGAGCGAGGGGGCGCGGAAACGTAGGCGGCCGCGCGCGCCCATCCAGCGGGCGACGGGCGGCAGCACGTTGGGCTCGTACCAGCCGCCGTCGAAGGAGGCGGCGCGGTCGAGGCAGATGGCGCGCGGCTCGGCTCGGGCGGCGCCGCCGGCCGCGGGGGCGTCGAAGAGGCCGGAGCGGTCGCGGTGCTCGTTGTAGAAGGGGCCGAGCGGGGCGTCCGAAGCCTTGACGAGCACGTAGAGCCCGCTTTTGGGGAGGCGCACGTGCAGGTCGGAGACCTTCGAGAAGACGTAGCCCATCGCCATGTCGAAGGCGCGCCGCTCCGAGTGTGAGAGCCCGCGCAGGTACTCGACGAAGTCGGGCTCGAAGGGCAGGCCGTACTCGTCGCGCTGCTTGACGAACTCCTCGGCCGGGAGGCAGAGCGCGTAGCGCGGCTCCCACAGGACTTCGCGGAAGAAGCGGCGGAAGCGCGCCGCGTGCTCCTGCTCCTCTTCGAGCCCGACGTGGCCGTCCACGGCGACGAAGCGGCGCAGCTCCTCCTCGGTCATCTCCTCGTAACTCTTCTGCGCGCGGCGGTCGGTACACTCTATGCCGTGCAGCGTCACGCCTTCGGGGCGCAGCACGCGCGCGACCTCCGCGAGCACGGCGTCCTTGTCTTTGAACTCGACGTGGCCGAGCACGTCGAGGCTCACGACGTAGTCGAAGGAGTCGGCGGCGAAGGGCAGGCGCGTGAGTTCGCCCGCGCAGGTCAGGTCGTAGCCGTTGCGGCGCGCGGCCAGCGCGCACTCGCCCGAGAGGTCCACGCCGGCGAGCGTGACGCCCTTGCGCTTGAGGAGCGCGAGCATCCCGGCGCCGCACCCGAGGTCGAGCACCCGCGCGCCCGCGCGCACGTTGTCGTAGACCCACATCGTCCGCGCGAAGCGCATGTCGAAGCGGTCGAGCGCGCGGAAGTAGCGCGCGTCTAACACCTCGTCCGAAACGAACTTCGTCCGGTAGAACTCCCCGAGGTCGTCGATTCCCGCGCGGCGGTAAAGGTCGTGAGTCATAAATCAGTAGACAGTAGACAGTAGACAGTAGACAGTAGAAAAACCAACCGTTGGTGAATCGTCAGGAGTTCAGTATCGACGCACGTGGGGCGGAGCCCTACTGTCTACTGTCTACTGTCTACTGTCTACTTGTCCTACCGCCTTCCTCCCCTCCAGCGCCTCCAACCGCGCCTCGATCTGGCGGCGGGCGCGGTCGTGCGCGACGGCGGCCTCGCCCGCTTCGAGCGAGAGCTGCTTGAAGCAGACGCGCTGCTCTTCGAGCAGGCCGTCCACGCGCCCGCGCATCTCGGCGTGCAGCTCCTCGGCGCGGGCGTCTATCTGCGCGCTCTGCGCCCCGAGCATCTCCCCGCGCAGCTCCTCGCGCAGCCTTTCGCGCAGTTCGGCGTCGGAGGCGCGCAGCTCCGCGGCGGATGCGCGCTGCGCCTCGGCCAGCCGTTCGAGGCCGGCGGCGAATTCGTGGCGCAGTTGCGCGGCCTCGGCCCCGAGGCGCGCCTCGGCGTGCGCGAGCCGCGAGTGCAGCTCCGCGAGGCGCGCGCGGCCGGCGTCGGCCTCGGCGCGCGCCGCGGCGAGGATTTCGGAGCGCAGGCTTTCGAGCGCCCGCCCCTGCGCGGCGAGCGCCTGCTCCTGCGCGGCGAGCGCGGCGCGCACGTCGCCGAGCGCGTGGTG
>DASVWB010000406.1:0-8720 GCA_036389815.1 Pyrinomonadaceae bacterium
GCGCGCGCTCCGCCTCGGGGCGGACGGAGAGGCGGTAGACCGCGTAGACGAGCGCCGCCACCGACACGAAGACCGCGGCGGCGATGAGCACGGCCGCGCGGGCGGGGTGGCCGCCCGCGGCGGTCGCGTGCGGGGCGGGGGAGTGCGCCGAGGTTGAAGGCGGCGCCGTCGAGACGTGGCCGTTGTCCTCCGCCGCCGCGCGCGCGCCCGCGGCGGGGCGCCGGGCGCTCGGGTCTTCGGCGGCGGAGTCCGCGGGCGCGTGTTGTGGCCCGCCGGGGGGCGGGCCGGCGGCGGCGGCCACACGACCCGCGGCGACGGCGCGGTCGCCCTCGACGCCCTCGACGGCGAAGAGGCGCGTCGGCTCCTCGTTAATCCTGTCGGCCCCGTCGCCCTCGCGCCGCTCGGTCACCTTGACGGCGAAGCGGTATCCGCGGCGCGGGACGGTCTCGATGAAGGGCGCGCCGCCCTCGGCCTCGCCGAGCGCGCGCCGCAGCGTGAAGACGTTCTGCGCCAGCGTCGCCTCGCCGACGAAGGTGTCGGGCCAAATCTCCTTCAGCAACTCCTCCTTCGACATCACGCGGCCGCCGCCCCGGACGAGCGCGAGCAGCGTGTCGAACTCCTTCGGGGTCAGCCGGACGGTGCCGCCGTCGCGCAGGAGCACGCGCTCCGTGGCGTCCAGCCGGAACGGGCCGAACTCGTAGAGGTGCCTGAAGGGGCTCGACATAGGCGGCTTTTGAAAGTCCTTTGATAACTCTTTGAAAACTATTTTGGCGGCCTTTGAGCCCTTTTTGAAAATCCCCGCGACCCACGGCCGCGTTACTCCACGCGTCCCGTCGTGACGCTCCTTATACGAGCGGCACACGCCGGCCCGTTCGGGACTTTCGACGGGGCGGGCGCAGGCAGGCGCGGCGTCGTCGAGGGCGGCCGGGTGGCCGTCGGGGATTTAAGGGTGAACGGGCCGGGTCGGGCAGGCCGACGGCCACCAGAGACTAAATGGAGGATGTATGAAAAAGCAAATTAAGAGCGCTCTTCTCGGTTTCGTCGCGGTGCTGGCACTGGCCGCCGCCGCCCACGCGCAGGCCGCGCGCGCCATAAGGGTTCAGGTGCCCTTCGAGTTCGCCGCGGGCGGGAAGCAGATGCCGGCCGGCCTCTACACGGTGCGCCGCGTCCGCGTGGACTCGGAGAGCGTGCTCGTCATCAGGGGCGAGGGCGGGGGCGACTCGGCGGTCGTCCTGACGACGACGGGGCGCGGCACGGCCGCGCGCGCCTCGCTCACCTTCCGCCAGCACGGCGACCGCTACTTCCTCGCCGAAGTCTCGGTGCCCGGCACGGCCTCCGTCCGCCAACTGCCCAAGACCGGCGGCGAGCGCCGCGTCGAGCGCGAGCTGATAGAGGAGGCCCGGGCGGGCCGCGACCCGAAGCAGGTCACGCTCGTCGGCAGCGTACAGTGAGGGAAGTAGACAGTAGACAGTAGACAGTAGACAGTAGAAAAACTTTGCGGCCGAATCGTTCGGGTGTCGGCTTCAACAGCAGGAAGGCGGAGCGCTACTGTCTACTGTCTACTGTCTACTTCTTTAAGCCGTGAGCCGGCGGACGACGCGGAGGAGTTCTTCGGGGTCTACGGGCTTGGGGATGTGGACGGAGAAGCCGGCGGCGAGGGAGCGGTCGCGGTCTTCGTCCATCGCGCGCCCGGTGAGCGCGATGGCGGGCACGGCTTCGAGGCCGGGCATGCGGCGCAGCTCCGCGAGCAGCGTGTAGCCGTCAACGCCCGGCATGCTGATGTCCGAGATGATGACGCCGGGGCGGCGCTCGCTCGCGCGCCGCACGGCCTCGGCCGCCGAGGCGGCGCCGAAGACCTCGTAGCCCTGCCGCGCGAAGAGGGTCTGGAGCAGCTCCAGCGTCTCGCTCGAATCGTCCACGACGAGCACGGGCACGGCCCCCGCCGTCGGCTCCTCCTCCGCCTCCGGCTCGGCGGCCGGCGCGGCCGCCTCCTCCCCGACGACCGCGCACGGTATGCCGACCGTGAAGCGCGCGCCGCGCCCCGGCCCCTCGGACTCCGCGACGACCCAGCCGCCGTGCAGCTCTGCGAGCGCGCGCACGATGGCGAGGCCGAGCCCGAGGCCGCCGTACTGCCGCGTCGTCGAGCCGTCGGCCTGCCGGAAGCGGTCGAAGACGTGCGGCAAAAACTCCGGCGCGATGCCGACGCCCGTGTCCGTGACCTCGATGCGCGCCTCCGCGCCTTCGCGCCGCGCGCGCACCGTCACGCGCCCGCCGCGCGGCGTGAACTTCAGCGCGTTCGAGATGAGGTTCCAGACTATCTGCTGCAAGCGGACGGGCGCGCCCTCGACGGGCAGCGGGTGGTCGGGCAGCCCGACCTCCAGCTCGACGCCGCGCGCGACCGCGTCGGCGCGGAAGGGCTCGGTCGCCAGCTCGACGACCGCCGAGACGTTGACCGGCTCCCACTCGATGCGGAGCTTCCCGGAGACGATGCGCGAGATGTCGAGCAGGTCGTCGACGAGCCGCGCCTGCAGGCGGGCGTTGCGCTCGATGGCGTCGAGCCCCTGCGTGAGCATCGAGGGGTCTACGCCCGCGCCGCCCGCGCGCAGCAGGTTGACCCAGCCGAGGACGGGCGTGAGCGGGGTGCGCAGCTCGTGCGAGAGCGTGGCGAGGAAGACGTCCTTCATCCGGTTGGCCTCGACCAGCTCGCGGTTGACGCGGCTCAGCTCGGCCGTGCGCTCCTCGACGCGGTGCTCAAGCTCGCGGTTCAGCTCTTCGAGCCCGGCGCGGGCGGCGCGCTCGGCGAGCATCAGGCGGCGGTGCTCTATGCCGCGCGCGACCGTGTGGGTCAGCTCGGCGATGATGCAGGGCTTGGTCAGGTAGTCGTAGGCGCCGTGGCGCAGCGCGGCGATGGCCGACTCGACCGCGGCGAAGCCCGTCAGCACGATGGTGATGGTCTGCGGCGAGCGGGCGCGCACCTCCTCGATGAGCGAGAGGCCGTCGCCGTCGTCCATGTGGAGGTCGGTGAGGATGAGGTCGTACTCGCCCTCGCGTTCGAGCATGGCGAGGGCGTCGCGGCCGCTCGCGGCCTTGTCCACCTCATAGCCTTCGAGGCGCAGCACCTCGCTGATCGTGAGGAGGATGTTCTCCTCGTCGTCCACGACCAGCAGCCGCGCGGGCGCCTCTTCCGTCAGGTGGGTTGTTTCGTCCGCCATAGTCGAGGGGCTAGGGGGTTAGAGGCTGGAGGCTAGTCGGTCGCGCCCTGCCGAAGTCGCGCGCTGCGGCAGTAAAGCTTTTAGCTGGCCCCGGCCCCCGGTTCCTAGCCTCTGGCCCCTCCGTCAACTAATGCCAGCGCGTACCGCAGGCCGTCGGCCAGGCGGCGGCGCGTCGTGATCTCTTCGAGGTTGACGCCGAGCTTGACGAGGTCGGCGGCGACGTGGCCGCTGACGCCCGTGATGACGGTCGCCGCGCCGAGCAGCCGCACCGACCGGACGGTGTTGATGAGGTGCGCCGCCGTGTAGGTGTCCACCACCGCGGCCCCCGTGATGTCCACGAGCACGACCTGCGCGCACTCGCGCCGCACGGCTTCGAGCAGCGCCGTGGACATCTGGCCGGCGCGCCGGTCGTCGAGCGTGCCGACGAGCGGGACGAGGAGCACGCCGTCCCAGATTTCGACGACGGGGCTCGACAGCTCCGTGATCTGCTGCTGCTGGAGGCGGTGGTCGAGCGCGCGCCGCACGGTGCGCTTCAGGTCTTCGACCATGCAGGGCTTGACGAGGTAGTCGTAGACGCCCTGCCTGAGCGCGTCGATGGACGACTCGATGGAGGCGTAGCCCGTGAGCACGATGGTGACGACCGAGGGGTGGCGCTGCTGAAGCTCGTGAATCAGCGTGCTCCCGTCCATGTCGTCCATGCGGAGGTCGGTGAGCACGAGGTCGTAGTGGGTGCGGGCGGCCATCTCCAGCGCCTCGCGCCCGTCCGAGGCGGTCGCGACCTCGTAGCCCTCCTGTTCGAGGATGGCCGCGGTCGTGATGCGCACGCTCTCCTCGTCGTCCACGACGAGCACGCGCGGCCGCCTCACGGCGGGGCGGCCGTTGCCGGCCGCCTCTTTGTCAGAACTTCTTCCCGGCATCGGTGTCAGAAAGCGTCGGCGAGTCCACGGGGAGGATGACGTTGAAGGTCGTGCCCTGTGCCTCCTCGCTCGTCGCCTCGATGCGGCCGCCGTGGTGGCGCACGATGTCCTGCGTGACCCAGAGCCCGAGCCCCGTCCCCTTCGCCCGCGTCGAGAAGAAGGGCTCGAAGATGCGCTGGAGGTCGGGCTCGGGGATGCCGCGCCCCGTGTCGCTGATCTGGACGGAGACGGTCGGCTGGAGCGCCTGCTCGTAGACCGAGGTGCGCACGGTGATGCGCCCGCCCTGCTCCATCGCCTGCTGCGCGTTCAGGAGCAGGTTGAGGAAGACCTGGCGGAGCTGGTCGGCGCGCGCCCTCACCTTCGGGAGGCGGTCGTCGAAGCGGCGCACGATCTCGACCCGCCCCTGCTTCATCTTCTTCTCGACGAGGATGAGCGTCTCCTCGATGAGCTGGTTGACGGCGACCCACTCGACCTCGCCCGAGCGGCGCGCGAAGCCGAGCATCTGGCGGATGATGTGCGAGACGCGCTCGGTCTCCTTGCGCGCGACCTCCAAGAACTTCGCGTTCTTCTCCATGTCCCTGCTCGTCGTGAGCAGGTAGAGCGAGTTCTTGATGGCTTCGAGCGGGTTGTTGACCTCGTGCGCGATGGAGGCGGCGAGGCGCCCGACCGCGGCCAGCTTCTCCGACTCGAAGAGCTGCTGCTCGACGCGGCGTCGTTCTAGCTCGCGTATCTCCGAGAGGTCGTGGAGCACGGAGACGACGGCCGTCACCTGCCCCTTCGCGTCCGCCACCTCGGCCGAGGTGATCTCCATCGGGAGGCGGTCGGAGGTCTCCGGGTCTATCAGCTCGATCTCGGCCTGCCGCCCCGACTCCGCGCCCGAGGCGAGCCCCGAGATGAACGAGGTGAGCTTGACCGAGTTGTTGCGCACGGCGCGCAGCGCCGGCCGCGGCATCCCGTCGCGCTCCTGGAAGAGCAGCTCGGCGCGCTGGTTGAAGAGGATGAACTTGCCCGAGGTGTCGCAGACCGCGATGGGCTGGCCGACGTGTTCGAGGATGAGGTCGAGGCGGTCGCGCTCGCGCCGCGCCTCCGACTCGGCCTGCTGGAGCTTGACGAAGTTGCGTGCCAGTTCCTCGTTGGCGCGCCTGAGGTCGGTCACGTCGCGGAAGATGGAGACGAGGCCGATGCGCTCGCCGCGCGCGTTCAAGGCGGGCGTCGAGATGACCTCGAAGTGGATGTCGGAGCCCTCGATGGGGTCGACGAGGATGAGGTCGCGGCCGACCACCTCCTCGGACGCGACCGCGGCGCTGGAGAGGTAGGCGGAGAAGAGCAGGTCGTTCATCTCCAGCGCGCGCCGCTTGCCCTCGCTCGCGTCGCGGCGGTCGCTGAAGAGTTCCTCGGCGCGCCGGTTCTGGAGCAGGATTTCGTTGTCCATGTTAGTGAGGACGATGGGGTCGGCCACCGACTTCATGATGGACTCGACCCACTGGCGCTCGCGCTGGAGCTTGCGCACGGCGGCGCCCAAACGCTCGACGTGCGCGGTGTTGGAGAGGATGACGCCGATGCGCTCGGCGTAGCGGACGAGGAGCGCGAGCTGCTCGTCCGCTACGGCGTCGCGCGCCGCGCCGACGTAGAGCGCGCCGGTCGCGGGCGACTGCGGGAGCCAGAAGCGGTCGGTGCCCTCGGCGCGGAGCTGGCCGGTGTCGCCCGAGAGCCGCGGCTCGGCCTCCAGGTGCCCGCCGAAGAGCGGGAGGGCGAGGAGGTCGGTCGCGCCGCCGACCTGCCGCAGGAACTCGGCGGCCGCCTCGTCCTCGCGCGCGAGCCAGGCCGGGCGCCCCTCGTGCACGACGCGCACGTGCGGCGCGTTCGAGTCGAGCGGGAGTTCGACGCCGGCGAGCGCCGCCTCCTCGGGGAAGCCGGCCGCGCCGCGCACCCTCAGCACCCCGCGCTGCCTCTCGACGAGTGCGAGCGCCGCGCCCGCGTAGCCCAGCCCCGCCGTCAGCGTGTCGAGCACGAGCGAGGTCTGCTCGTCGAGGCTCTGCGCGGCCAGAAGCTGCGAGGTCATCTCGAAGAGCGTCTCGTACTGGTGCAGCGTCAGAAGCCCCCGCGCCCCCTCGCCGGGTGCCCCGAACGCCTGCGCCAACTCTGCCGGGCGGTGCTCCATAGGGAAGTGGCCAGTAGACAGTAGACAGTAGACAGTAGGAAAGCGCCCGCAATCGAACCGCCCGCGTGTCAGTGTCGGCGCGCCTCGCGGGGCGCTACTGAGTACTGACTACTGTCTACTGTCTACTCGCGTTCAACTCCTGTCCACGTCCACGCTGATGCGGCGGCGCGGCTCGTCGCCGAGGGGCTCGGCGGCCCCGGGCGTGAGCGCGGGGCGCGAGACGGCCGGCGTCAGGCCGACGGCCTCGGCGTACTTGAGGTAGGTGTCGATGGAGGCGACGACGACGCGCGCCTCGACCGTGATCAGGTCGATGCCGACGAGCGAGATGCGGACCCACGCGTCGATGACGATGCCCTTGTCCAGCACGCGGTCGAGCACGTCAATCAGACTGGTTCCGCCGGGTGCCCTCTCAACAGCCATGTGGTCAAATCCTCTCTTCCGGGAATTGGAGAAACTTACGCGCCGCGCCCGAGCGCCTCGGCCGGCGGCGGGGCAGAGAAGGGAAGGACGAAGCACGAAGGCGACGCCGTCCGGCCGTCACCCCGCGCCCCGCCCTCCCGGCTACTTCCTTCCTTTGCGCGCCGCGCGCGCCTTCGCCGGGCCCTTCGAGCCCGCGGCCCCGGCGCGCGGCGGCGGCGGCGCGCTCAGTTGCCGCAGCTCGCGCTCAAGGGCGGCCAGGCGCTCGCGCAGCTCGACGTTCTCGGCCTCGGCCGCGGCCGCGCGCGTCGTCAGGTTCGTGTCATAGCGCCACCAGTTCAGGCCGATCTGCTCGGCCTTGTCGATGGAGCAGACGAGCAGGCGTATCTGGAGCGTCAGCAGCTCGACGTTCGCCAGTGAGACCTTGATGTCGCCGGCGATCACCAGCCCCTTGTCCAGAATCCGGTCGAGCACGTCGACCAGACCGGGCGGGCGCGCGCTGATGAGGCTCGTTCTCTCGCTAGACATAAGCAGTAGACAGTAGACAGTAGACAGTAGACAGTAGACAGTAGACAGTAGTCAGTAGTCAGCAGACAGTAGAATAACTCCCCGATTACGAACCGCACGGTCGTCAGCGTCAACGTCAGTGTGGCGGAGCCCTACTGACTACTATCTACTGTCTACTAAATCAGTTTCCCTAGCGGCCCCAGGTCTATGTTCAACTCGTCGTCCTGGAGGCCGAAGTGCGTCTTCAGCTCGGCCATCTTCTCTTCGAGCTTCATCAGCGCGAGCCCGAGTTCCTCGACCTGCTCGGGGGAGAGGTCGCCGCCCTCCATCCGGCGCACGGCCTGCTTCTCAAGCAGCCGGCGGACGAGCTCGATCAGCGTCAGGACGAGCTTCGCCAGCCCCTGCTCGACCGACTCGGCGTCCACGTTGACGCGCTCGGGCAGCCGGTCGGCCACGCGCCGGAGTTCCGCGACGAACTCCGCCGGGTGGTCGGTCTCGACCTCCGGCGTTGAATCAGGGGGATAAGTCTCCACAAGAGTACCCTGCGGGCGCGCGGCGTGTCCACAACGGAAGTGCTTCGGCGCGCATTGTAACAGACCGGGGAGGGTTGATTCATCGAGCCGTCGAGTCGTCGGTTCATTTCTCCCCCTCTTCAACGAACCGACGACTCGACCGCTCGATGAATCAATCCGTCGTTCTTCTGACGTCGCTGAAGCTGTAGGGCGGCCAGGGGCCGCTCGACAGCAGGCGCAGCCCGTCGCGTTCCGCGCCGAGCGCGCGCAGCCGCCTCCTGTACTCGCCGACGCGCCCGCGCTCGACGAGGTGCGCCGCGCGCACGACAATCGCCTCCGCCGGGCTCAGGCTCGCGCTCGTCTCGACCGCGAGCCCCCGGAGCCCTTCGGCGAGCCACGCGGCCAACTCCTCCGCGCGCCGCCTCGCAGACTCCTCGCCCAACACCTCGCGCCGCTTCCGCAGGAGGAACGCCGTGCCGCGCCCGACCCCGCGCGGCGCGGCCTCCCCCGGGGACGTCTCCTGCGCGCCCGCGCCGCCCTCCTCGCTTCCCGCCTTCGCCTTCGGCCCCTCAGCCTTCTCCAGCAGCTTCACGCTCATCTCGACGCGCCCGCGCACGCGCGCCAGCGCCGCGGCGAGCGCCGCCTCGTTCGACCTCGCGTATTCCGCGAGGCGCTCCGGCGCGGCCAGCGTGCCGAAGCGGAAGGGGAGCGGCGTCGTCAGTGCGAGCGCCGCCGCGTTCACGCGGTTGTGCGCGAGCAGGTTCTCCTCCGTCACCGGGGCCGGCTCCTCCGCCGCGTCGCTCACGACCGCCGACAGTGCCCCCAGCGCCAGCACGCGCGCCGGCGCGCCGCCCACGCCCGCCACCCCCTCGAAGGCCGACTCCGCCAGACCGTCGCCCAGGCAGTAGACGTAGAGCCTCATCCTCAGCCGTCCGCCGCCCCCGGCGCGTCGCCCTCGCCCGCGGCGGGCCTGTCGGCTGCGCGGCGCGCCTGC
>DASVWB010000407.1:0-36889 GCA_036389815.1 Pyrinomonadaceae bacterium
TCCCGCTCTCGCAGACGGAGGCGCGCGCGACGGCCGAGGCGCGCTACCGCGCGCGCGCGCGCCGCTTCGTCACAGCGCGCGGCGCGGCCGACGGGAACCCTTCGGTGCGCGTCGGCGCGACGCTCGACCTGGCGGGCCTCGGCGACCTCTTCGACGGCAAGTACTACGTGCGGCTCGCGCGCCACACGTTCGACCAGGAGAACGGCTACCGCACCTCCTTCGAGGCGGAGCGGCCGGGGCTCGGAGGCTAAAGCAAAGTGCTCGACGTGCTCGAACAGCTCGTGGCGGCGGAGGAGCGGACGCGGCTCTACGGCGCGTACCCGGCGACCGTCACCGACATAGGCGACCCGGACTCTCAGGGGCGCGTCAAGGTCATGCTCCCCTGGATGCCCGACAGCGGCGGCGGCAGCTACGAGGTCTGGGCGCGGCTCGCCACGATGATGGCCGGCAACAACCGCGGCACGTGGTTCGTCCCCGACGTGGGCGATGAGGTGCTCGTCCTCTTCGAGGGCGGGGACGCGCGGCGGCCTTACGTCGTCGGCGCGCTGTGGAACGGCAGCGACTCGCCGCCCGAGACGATGGACGGCGGCGGCAACAACTACAAGAAGGTCATCCGCTCGCGCAACGGGGTGAAGGTCACGCTCGACGACCAGGACGGGCAGGAGAAGTTCATCTGCGAGACGCCCGGCGGCCAGCGGGTGACGCTCAAGGACGGCCCCGGCTCAATCACCATCGAGGACTCGAACGGCAACTCCGTCAAGCTCGAAACGTCGGGCGTCACCGTCACGGCCGCGGCCAAGGTCACCGTGCAGTGCTCGACGATGGAGGTCTCGGCCGGCATGGTGACGGTCAACGCCGGCATGTCGAAGTTCAGCGGCGTCGTCCAGTGCGACACGCTCATCAGCAACGCCGTCGTCAGCGCCAGCTACACGCCCGGCGCCGGCAACATCTGGTAAAGACTTATGGCAGAGACTTTCGACTGGGTGAAGCCTTCCATCCTGTGGCAGCAGGGCGGGGCGGGCATGAGCCGGCGGGGCTTCTTCCGCCCGGCGCTGCACGAGTTCACCACCGACAAGTTCATGGAAGACTTCCTGGCCTCGGCGGCCTCGGCCACGGGCGCGGCCTTCCGCGCCTCGCTCGCACGCCCGCCGGCCGGGCTCGACCACCTCAAGTTCTTCCAGCCCGTCCACGGCAACTTCTACCTGACCTCGGCCTCGCTCTGCTGCCGCGTCCCCGGCTTCCCCGACCGCGAGGTCAGGCCCGGCGACGGCGAGAGCGTCTTCTTCGTGCTGCGCAAGCGCGTCGGCCTCGTCGAGTACGCGTGGGACGCGAGCGAGGCGAAGCTCGGCTGGCAGCCCGTCGCGCGCCCCGACACCGTCCCCGACGGCGAGGAGCGCCTGCCGCTCTTCCAGACGACGACGGGGCAGGGGCGGCAGATATTCTTCGGCTACGTCCCCGCCTCCAGCCAGGACACATACGCCGCCGCGCCCTCGCCCGAACTCCCGCCCGAGAATCAGGAGGACCCGCGCATACAGGAACTCGACGGCCGCTTCATCGGGCCGGCCGGCAGCGTCGTCACCTTCAGCCCTAACGCGACGGGGACGACGGAAGACCTTGAGCTTCGGCGGCGGCGCAGCTCCGTCTACCTCTTCCTCGAACTCTGGGAGTACCTCGAACTCTACCTGCCCGAGGTGGCGGCGGCGCTCGAAGCCGACGCGACCTCCTCGCTCGCGGGCAAGTCGCGCGAGCTGACCGACTACCTCGCGGCGAAGTTCGTCAACGGCACGACGCTCACGCTCGAAGCCGCGCTCAAGCAGACGGCCGCGAAGCAGGCGCAGCTCAACGAGCCCGGCGACGCCGACGTGGCCTCGCTCGGCTTCACCACCGACTACACGCTCTACAAGAACGGCGTGCTCAAGCTCTCGGGGCTGAACGTCCTGCGCGACAGGGTGGAGGCGGCGCTGACGGAGGCGCCCGACACCGTGCCCGCGCCCGTCGCGCAGCCGAAGCTGCCGACGCAGGCCGGCGACCGCTACGTGCTGCGCTACGTCTACCGGCGGGGGCAGTGCGACCCGCCGCACACTTACGTCAGCCGGCCGACGAAGTCCTTCGAGCTGGCCCCCTTCTTCGACCCGGACGCGCCCGGCCGCCAAATCCGCGTCGGCCTGCCCGTGGACGTGTCGCTCGCCGGGCTCAGGAAGTTCAAGAAGAATGTCGGCTTCATCATCTCGAAGGAGCTGAACAAGAAGCTCGAAGGCATCTCGGGGCAGGAGCAGGACGTGCTCGACAACAAGGCCGACGTGAAGGACGGCGGCATCGACATCGGCTTCATCTGCTCGTTCTCGCTCCCGATCATCACGCTCTGCGCCTTCATCCTGCTGATGATCATCGTCATCCTCCTCAACCTCGTGTTCTGGTGGATACCGCTTTTGAAGATCTGCTTCCCCATCCCGCTCAAGGCCAAGTGAGGGCGCAAACCGTGGCGACGCGCAGGCAGAACATTTTCGGACAGGGTTTGAGCTTCCCGCCCCGCGTGGGCGCCGACGGCCGGCTCGCGTGGTCGGAGGGCGAGGAGAACGTGCGCGAGGCCGTCCGCGTCCTGCTCCTGACCGAGCCCTCGGAGCGGCTGATGCGCGAGGAGTTCGGCTGCGGGCTGCGCCGCTTCCTCTTCGAGCCGAACACGGTGACGACGCGGGCGCTCATCCGCGAGGCCGTCACGAACTCGATCAAGGCGTGGGAGCCGCGCGTCGCCGTCGAGGAGGTGTCGGTCGAGTCGGACGCCGAGGACCCGCGCCTCGTCGCCGTCGAGATACGCTTCCGCCTCGTCGCCACGCAGACGGTCGCGCGCCTGGGGCTCACGCTGCAACTGGAGGGCTAGAGGGATGCCGCTGCAACTGCCCGTACTCGACAACCGCAACTTCGAGCAGCTCCTCACGGAGGCGAAGAGCCGCATCCGCGTCTACACGCCCGAGTGGACGAACTTCGAGCTGGAGAGCGACCCCGGCATCACCATCGTCCAGCTCTTCGCCTTCCTGACGGAGAACCTGCTCTACCGCGCCGACCGCATCCCCGAGCGCAACCGCCTGAAGTTCCTCCAACTGCTCGGCATCCCCTTGCAGCAGGCCGCGCCGGCGCAAGGTATCGTGCGCGTGCGCAACGAGCGCGGCCCCGTCGAGCCGCTGCCCCTGGAGGCCGGCATCGTCGTCTCGGCCGGCCCCGTCAACTTCCTCACGCTCGACCCCGTCAACGTGCTGCCGGTCGATACGGTCGCCTACTACAAGCTGAAGGTCTCGGCCGACGACCCCGCCTACGACGAGTTCAGCGCCAAGTACCAGGCCGTCAAGGCGGCGAAGCTGGCCGCGCTCGAAGCCGAGGCCGCGGGCGACGAAGAGGACGAGGAGACGGACACGTTCGACGAGGACGACGACGACGTGGAGTTGGTCGCGGCCGAGTCGTCCGTGCGGCTCGACTTCTACGAGTCCACACTGATGCCGGAGCCCTCGCCGGGCGAGCCCGACCCCGTGCTCGACCTCTCCAGCGACGCGACGACCGACCACGCCGTCTACCTCGCGCTGCTCGCGCCCCGCAACGTCTCGACGGACGCGGCGCGCGAGGCGCTGGCGAATCAGACGCTCTCGGTCGGCGTCGTGCCCGCGCTCGCAGACTCGCTCGTCCCGCCGCTCGTGCCCGTCCGTCTCGGCGCCAAGCGCCTGCCCGTCCCCTCGCTCGTCTACGAAGTCCCGGACCCTTCGAGCGCCGGCACGCGCTACGAGCGGCTGCGCGTCGTGCAGGAGCCGGACGTGCTCTCGGAGGTCGGCGTCGTGCAGTTGGAGCTTCCTGGCAAGGAGAAGCTGAGGACGTGGGAGTTCACCGAGCCGATGCAGGAGGGCACGGGCGACTACCCGCCGCGCATCGAGGACGACGAGGTGCGGGCGCGACTCGTCACGTGGCTGCGCGTGCGCCTGCCGCCGTCGCGTCCCGCGGGCGCGCAGGCGGCGGGCGCCTCTTCCGGCTCTTCGTCGTCTGACACTTCCGGCCAGAGCGGCGGGCAGGGGGCGAACCAGCCCGCCTCCTCTTCGCAGTCGAATCAGGGCGCGGCCGTGAGCGCGCGCCTGACGTGGGTCGGCGTCAACGCGGCGCGCGTCCGCCAGGCCATCCCCGTCTTCAACGAGCTGCTGGGGACGGCCAACGGCGAGCCCGACCAGTCGGTGGTGCTCGCCAACACGCCCGTCATCGAGGACTCCGTGCTGCTCGAAGTGCAGGACATCGACGGCGCGTGGCGGCTCTGGCTCCAGACCGACGACCTGCTCGCGGCCTCCGACACGGACGAGGTCTTCACCGTGGACTACGAGTCGGGGCAGGTGCGCTTCGGCGACGGCCACAGGGGCGCGCGCCCGCCCGCGGGCAGCCGCATCCGGGCGAGTTATCAGTACGGCGGCGGCACGCAAGGCAACGTCGCCATCGGCGCCGTCAAGACGAGCCCGGACGTGCGCCTGCAAGGCGGCTTCAAGCTCGACAACCCGATTGCGACGTGGGGCGGCGACACGGGCGAGACGACCGAGGAGGGCGAGCGCAACATCCCGCTCTACCTGCGCCACCGCGACCGCCTCGTCACCCGTCAGGACTTCGCGGACATCACGCGCCGCACGCCGGGCGTGGACGTGGGGCGCGTCGAGGTGCTGCCGCTCTACAACCCGGACAAGCATCTCGACAACCTCGCCGGCGTCGTGACCCTGATGGTCGTCCCCGCCACCGACACGGTGCGCCCGCTCTGGCCGCTCCCGAACCGGCTCTTCCTCAAGACGGTCTGCGACTACCTCGACGAGCGCCGCCTGGTGACGACGGAAATCTACGTGCGCGGCCCCGAGTACGTCTCGGTCTCCCTGTCCGTCGGGCTGGAGGTGCGCGCCGGCTACTTCCGCGACCAGGTCATTCAGGCCGTGCGCGACCGTTTGCAGGTCTACCTCTCGTCGCTCCCGCCGGGCGGCCCCGACGAGACGGGCTGGCCGCTCAACAAGCTGCTGCTCAAGAAAGATTTGGAGGCGGCCGTGACGCGCGTCGCCGGCGTCGAGTTCGTCAACTCGATGGAGCTGGGCGTCGGCACGGAGTTGGACATCGAGAGCAAGCTTTTGAAGGAGCTGCAACTGCCCCGCCTCGACACGCTCGACGTGCGCGAGGGCGAGGCCGAATCGCTCGAAGCAATACTCGGCTCGAAGCCCGACCCGGCGCAGGAGCCGACCATCGTGCCCGTCCCCGTCACGAAGTCGAAGTGCTGAAGGGGCCGGGGTAAGCAGACGCGCCCGCAGAGGGAGCCTTAGGTGGACGTTAACGGAACACGCTTTCACCTCGTCAAGGGTCGCGCCGACTGGCGGCGCTGGGCCGAGGAGCGCCGCGCGCCTTCGGGCGCGCTCACGCTAACGGAGCCGGGCGAGTTCGTGTCGGCCGAGTTCGACGAGGCGGCGCGCGCCCTGCGCCTGCGCTCGCGGCTCGTCCTCTTCGTCAGCGCGCGCGGCGGCGCGGCGCTCCAGCCCGAGCAGCGGCGGGGCGCGGCGGCCGACGCCTTCGGCAACTGGTACTGGGTAAGCAGCGACCGCCGGAGGGTCTTCTGGCGCCCGCTCGGCTCGAACAGGTCAACCGTCTTCTGGTCGCCGGAGATGACGGCCGCGCGCTGCGAGCCCTCGGCAGACTTCGCGCCCGTGGGGGAGCCCGAGCCGCCGCGCCTTGAGCTTGCGGGTCTCGCCGTCACGACGAACCACTACCTCGTCGTCGGCGACGCAGCGGGCGGGCGGCTCCTCATCTTCGACCTGCACGCCGGCGGCGCGCCCGTGGTCTTGCGCTTCCCGGCGGGCGTCCCCTTCGAGCCCTTCGACATCGCGGCCGCGCCGCGCGGCGGCGTCTGGGTTCTCGACCGGAAGCACAAGACCTACTGGGGGCTCGACCGCGACTTCTGCGTCCTCTCCGAAGGCGCGGGCGTCTACGAGATTGCGCCCGAAGAGACGGAGGTCTTCCACGCCGAGGGCGGCACGGCGTCTGTGCGTCCGGCGCGCCGCTTCCCCACTGGCTTCGCGCTCCCCGCGGGGGTGGTTGACCCCGTCGCCGTCGAAGGGCTGGCGGACGGCAGCGTGCTCGTCCTCGACAGCCCTGCGTACTCACTGCCCGCCGTCTCGCCGCCGCCCGCGTCGCGCGTGCTGCACATGCTGCGCGCCGACGCCGTGGGCGCGCCGCTTGAGCTGAACGACCCCTCGGTCGAGACGGTGGACGAGCTGGGCGGGAAGGTGAGCAGGGGGCTCTCGGTCGTCGGCTACGACTTCGCGTTCCTGCCCGACGGCGGGGGCGGGACGAAGGGCACGCTGCGCGTCGTCGAGCGCGAGGGGAATCAGTGCGTAGACTTCTCGCTCGACCTCGCGGCCTCGCCGCCGACGCTTAGTGTCGCGCCCGGCTTCCGGCCGATGCACTACTTCGGCTCGCGCGCCCTCGTCGCGCACCGCGGCGAGACCTTCTACGACGTGGTGAGCGGCGACACCGCGCGCGACCGCGCCGTCCGCTGGGTGCAGTTGCAGGAGATCGACGAGCCGCGCTACTCGTCCACGGCCGTCATACAAAGTGCCGCGCTCGACGGGCGCGAGCGCGGCTGCGTCTGGCACCGCCTGATGCTCGACGCCTGCATCCCGGCCGAGTCGTCGGTCGAGGTCTGGACGCGCGCGCACGACGACCGCGCGCTGCTCGAACAGGTCGAGTGGAGCCCCGAGCCTGCGCCCTACCTGCGCGCCGCCGGCCCCGAGCTTCCCTTCTTCGACGCCTTCCCGCAGTACGCGAGCGTCGCCGAGCTGCCCGCCGGCACGGGCACGTGGGAGCTGCTCTTCCAGCGAGCGCGGGGGCGCTTCGCGCAGGTGCGTCTGGTGCTGCGCGGCAACGGGCGCACGACGCCGCGGCTGTCGGCGCTGCGCGCCTACTACCCGCGCTTCTCTTACCCGCGCAACTACCTGCCGAAGGTCTTTCAGGACGACGCGGGCTCGGCCGACTTCCTCGAACGGATGCTGGCGAACGAGGAGGGCTTCTACACGGACATCGAGGGGCGCATCGGCGACGTGAGCCTGCTCTTCGACCCGCGCGGCGCGCCGCCCGAGGCGCTTGACTGGCTCGCGGGCTGGGTCGGTATCGTGCTCGACCCGCTCTGGGCCGGCATACAGTCGGCGCGGCAGGAGCGCACGCGGAACCTGCCGGCCTCCGCGCGCGCGAAGCCCTACGACCGCCGCCGCCTCTTCATACAGTACGCGCGCAAGCTCTACGACCGGCGCGGCACGCAGGCCGGCATACGCTTCGCGCTGATGCTACTCCTAGACCCCTGCCTCGAAGTGCTGCTCGAACGCCTGAAGCGCGCGGCCGTCCGGCCGGAAGAGCCGGCGTCGGCCTCGCTGCTCGAAGAGCTGCGGCGCTACGGGCTGCTCGAACTCTACGGGCAGCCGGAGCCGCCGGGCGTGCCGCGCACGCGCCTCCGTCCCTCGCTCGACCAGGAGGAGTTTGAAGACCTGCTCTACGACTACATGCTCTCGCCGAAGCGGCCGTCGAAGGTGCGCATCGTCGAGCGCTACCGGACGCGCGGCGGCCGCCGACTTCAGGAGGGCGACGTGTCGGTGGGCGAGTCCGAAGAGGAGGAGAGCAAGAAGGCGGCCGGCGAGGCCCCGGACGCCTACGCGCACCAGTTCTCGGTGCTCGTCCCCGAGGAGCTGACGCCCGAAGAGGAGGCGATGACGCGCCGCGTCACGGAGCTTGAGAAGCCGGCGCACACGAGCTTCGACGTGCGGCGCTACTGGGACTTCTTCCGCGTCGGCGAGGGGCGCGTCGGCATCGACACCGTGCTCGGCGAGGAGTCGCGCTTCGTCGAAACGATACTCGGCCGCAGCTACCTCGCGGAAGGCTACCTGCGCCCCTCCCACCCGGCCGACACCCCCGACCGCGTGGTTTCCGACCGCGACCGACTGGGCGGGATGCCCCCGCTCTAAAACTGATTGGAGAGAATCATGCAAGACTGCTGCACTTCCGCCACCTCCGACAAGGCGCTCTTGAGCCCGAACAAGCGCGTCAACTACACCTTCGGCATGGTGCTCGGCGTTGACGACTTCCGGCAGGAGCAGGAGCACTTCGAGTGGAAGAGCCGCCTGAGCAACCTGCTGCTGCACGGCACGGGCACGGTCTGCGGGCTCAGGGTCACGGCCGAGCCGGCCGGGCCGGACGTGGAGGTGCGGGTCTCGCCGGGCTACGCCGTCAGCCCGCACGGCCGCTGGGTCTGGGTCGAGCGCCCCCTGTGCGCGCGCCTCGGCGAGTGGGTAGCGAAGAACAAGGGCTCGCAGAGCCCGCCCGCCGGGCCGGGGCAGCACGAGGTCTACGTGCGACTCTGCTACGCCGAGTGCCCGACGGACGTGGTGCCCATCGCCGGCGCGCCCTGCGCCGACGAGGCCGACACGCGCGCCGCCTCGCGCATCCTTGAGACGGCGCGCGCCGAGTTCTCCTGGGAGCGGCCGGACGTGCACTTCGAGTGGCACCACCGCGCGTTCGGCGAACTGCTCTCGCGCGTCGAGATAGTCGAAGAGACGCTCTCGCCCGACGACGCGGAGCGCTTCCTCGAAGCGGTGCGCGGGTTCGGGCAGATGTCGGGCACGACATCGCCGCCCTCTTCGCCGCCCTCTTCGCCGCCCTCCTCGCCGCCTTTCGAGTGCGAGGGCACGGATCACCACCCGCACCTTTCGCCGCCGGTCTCGCCCGACACGGGGCAGTTCTTCCTCTCCGAGGCGACCGCGTGCGACACCATCCGGCAGGCGCTCACCGTCTGGGTCACGGAGGTCTGCCCGCACCTGCAACGGCACATCGACGAGTGCCAGAAGGACGACGACTGCATCCTGCTCGCCTGCGTCCGCTTCCGCATAGACGGCGCCGGCCTGCTCGACGCCTCAAGCGTCAGCGTCGAAGACTGCGAACGCCCCGTCCTCGTCTCCGACCGTCTGAAGCAGGAACTGTTCTGCATTTCCGGCCGCCGCGGCCCGACCGGCCCCGCCGGCCCCACAGGCCCGACCGGCGCCACCGGCCCCGTCGGCCCGACCGGCGCCACCGGCCCGGCCGGCGCGACCGGCGCGACCGGCGCGACCGGCGCGACCGGCCCCGCGGGAGCGACCGGCGCGAAGGGCGCGACCGGCGCCACCGGCCCGGCCGGCGCCAGAGGCGCGACAGGCGCGACGGGCCCCGCCGGAGCGACCGGCCCCACGGGGCCGACAGGCCCTCCCGGCCCTTCCGGCTCCGGGACGTTGGGGCCGACAGGCCCGACCGGGCCTGCGGGCCCGACCGGCCCGGCGGGCGCGACCGGCCCGGCGGGGCCGACCGGCCCGGCGGGGCCGACGGGACCTGCCGGAGCGACCGGCGCTAAAGGCGCGACCGGGGCGGCCGGCCCGACCGGCCCGGCGGGGCCGACCGGCCCGGCGGGAACCGGCAACTTCAAACCCGGCGTCCCCAACCCCGTCTTTATCAAGGGGCCCTTCAGCGCGCCCCTCGACACGCGGGTCAGCTCGCCCATCAAGCACGGGTTCTCGCCGGAGGAGGCGCTGCTGGTCTTCTTCGGGGCCTACGTCGTCGAGCCGTCCCAGCCGCCGGGCACCGACGGCAACATAGCCTTGGCGAACTTCGCCATCACGGTCTACCTGGAGCAGGACGTCATCCGCATCGCCGCCACGCTGCTGACGCCGGGACAGCGCGGCACCATCGACCAGGTGGCCGTGCGTTGGTTCATCGTCGGGCCGTGAGGGGGGAGGTTCGATGACAGTCTCTTTGGCCATGATCGTGAGGGACGAGGAGCGCACGCTCGGGCGCTGCCTCGCTTCGGCCGCGGGCGCCTTCGACGAGGTGGTCGTCGTGGACACCGGCTCGCGCGACGCGACCCGAGAGGTCGCGCGCCGCCACGGCGCTCGCGTCTCCGACTTCGAGTGGTGCGACGACTTCTCGGCCGCGCGCCAGTTCGCCTTCGACCGCGCGACCTCCGACTGGGTCGCCTGGCTCGACGCCGACGACGTGGTCTCGAACGCCGCGGCACTGCGCGCGGCGCTCGCCGCCGCCCCGGCGGACGTGGCGGGCTTCGAGTGGCGCTACGTCTACGGCCGCGACGAGTGGGGCAACGCCAACTGCGAGATGTGGCGCGAGCGCTGCGTGCGCAACGACGGCACGTTCCGCTGGCGGGGGCGCGTCCACGAGGTGCTCGTCCCCGCGGGGCCCGCACGCCTCGCGCGCGACGCCGGCGTCGTCGTCGAGCACCTCCCCGAGCCGGCGCGCGCGCCCGAGAAGCTGGGGCGCAACATACGCATACTGGAGCGCGAGCGGCGCGAGGCCGGGGCGCTGCCCGACGCGCGCCTCCTCTTCTACCTCGGCAACGAGTACGCCTCGGCCGGGCGCACGCGCCTCGCCATCAGCAGCTACCGCAAGTACCTGCGCGTCGCCACCTGGGACGACGAGCGCTACTTCGCGCAGACGCGCCTCGCCTCGCTGCTGCGCGCCGAGCGCCGCTACGACGAGGCGTTGGACGCCTACTTGCGCGCGCTCAAGGTCTGCCCGCACTGGCCGGACGCCTACTTCGGGCTGGCCGAGACCTACTACCACCTGCGCGACTGGCACAAGGTCGTCCACTGGTGCGAGGTCGGGCGCGCGATGCCGCGCCCCGACACGCCGCTCTTCGTCAACCCGCTGGACTACAGCTTCAACTGGATCATCTTCTACACCAACGCCCTCTTCCACCTCGGCGAGACGGCCGAGGCGCTGCGCTGGACGAAGCGCGCGCTCTCGGTCCGCCCCGGCGACGCGTGGCACCGCGAGAACTTCCTCCTCTTCGCCGGGGCGTGCGCGCCCGCCGGCGACGAGGCCGCCGCCCTCTAGCGCGCGGAGGAGACCTTCGATGAGCAGGAAACTGAGTGAGCCGATTCTGGACGGCGACAGCGTCCGCAGCAACTTCTTCAGCAACTTCTTCAACGGGCGGCTGCTCACCGCCGACGCGCTCAGCGCCGACCAGCTCGCCAACCGCGAGCAGCGCCGCCTGCTCGGCCGCGCCGTCGGCGAGGGCGTCGTCGAGGGGCTGGAGGTGTCGGTCGTCTCGGCGGGCGGCGCGGGCTCGCAGCCCGTCGTCTCGGTCACGAAGGGGCTGGCGCTCAGCCGCGCGGGTCAGGTCTTGCGGCTCCTCTCCGACGAGCAGGTGGCGCTCGTCCGCCAGCTCGACGCGCCCCCGGCCGCGGCCGGCGCGTTCGCCGACTGCGCCGGCGCCGTCTCGACCTTCGACACGCTGGAGAACGGCGCCTACCTCCTCGTCATCGGCGCGGCCTCCGGCTACCGCGAGCGCGTGCCGATGCGCGGTATCAGCGACGCGGCCGGCGTCAACGAGTGCGGCAGCCGCTACCGCGTCGAGGGCGTGCAGTTCCGCCTCGCGCGGCTGAGGCCCGAGGAGATGTCCGTGCTGCCGCAGCCGACGCGCCAGCAGCTCTCGGCGCTCATGTCTTCGACGGCCGCGGCCGACCTCTCGAAGCTGCGCAACCTGCTCGCGCACGTCTGCTTCGGCACGGAGGAGCTGGCCGCGCTCCCGCGCGAGCCCTTCAAACAGACCGGGGGCGAGTCGGCCTACGCCTCCTACGGCGCGGCCGACTTCATGCGCGGCAAGGGGCTCCTCAACGACTGCGAGGTGCCGCTCGCGCTCGTCTACTGGCGCGGCGGCACGCTCCGCTTCGCCGACGCGTGGGCCGTGCGCCGCCGCGTGCGCGCGCGCACCTCCGGCCCCTTCGCGCAGCTCTTCCCGCCGCGCCGCGTCGCGGAGTCGGAGGCGATGCTCTTCCAGTTCGAGGAGCACCTGCGCGCGCTCCTCGCCGCCGGCCCGAACCCGGAGAACTTCGTCGCCGCGAACCTCTTCCGCTGGCTGCCGCCCGCGGGGCTCGTGCCGCTGCGCTCGAACGCGCACCCGGCCGGCGCGACGTTCGAAAAATTCTTCCAGGGGCGGAGCTTCGGCGCGCCGACCCTGCTCCCGGGCGCGAAGCTCGGCGCGGCGCTCGCCGACTCGCTCGACTACCCGCCCGTCGACCTCGCCGGCCAGGAGCTTGTGCAGCTCTACGAGGTCAAGGAGAACAAGCAGGCGCAGTCGGGCGGCAGCCCGCCGCAGCCCTACGTCGTCTACGCCTCGCAGGAGCTGCCCTACTACTCCGAGCAGCCGCGCTTCGCCGCGCTCTGCCAGACGCTCAGGGAGACGCGGCAGACCTACCGCGACTTCGTGCTGAAGAACGTCTTCCTCGGCAACGTCACCTCGCCGCAGGGGCTCTCGGCGCGCCTCGCCGTGACGGCCGCGCTCCAGGCCGTGTGGAACGCGGCGGGCGAGCGCTTCGTCGCCGCCTGCCGCTGCAACTGCGTGCTGACGACCGACAAGGCGCTCTCCGTCATGCAGGACCTCTACGACGCGCAGAAGACGCTCGCCTCCGTGATGAAGGCCGACCGCGGCGACATCAGCGTCGAGGGCATGCCCGACTACGTCAAGCAGCTCGCCGCGCTGCTCGACGTGGCCACGCCCGGCCAGAAGCCCTCGTTCAAGGCGGCGCTGGAGGCGAAAGACCTCAAGGCCGCGCTCAACGCGCAGAACGTCATCAACGGGCTGGGCGCGACGTGGAGCGGCGAGGTCGTGACCGGGAACCTGGAGGTCACGTACCAGTCGGCCGAGCGCGGGCCGACGCTTGAGATAGGCGACACGACCCCGTTCAACTACACCTTCCGCGTCTGGAACAAGACTAACCGCGCGCTCGACATCGAGCTGCGCGCGGCCTTCCAGCCGCCGCGCGCGGCCTGGAACGCGGGCGTCACCGTCAAGAACTTCCCCGGCGACCCCGGCACCGTCAGCCTCCAGCCCTACAACCAGAGCAACCCGAACAACCCGGCGGCCTTCGCCGACGTCATCGTCTCCGTCACCACGCCGACGGGCGCGTCCGCGGGTGACAAGGGGCTGCTGCGGCTCACGGCCTCCGTGCCGTCGCCGGTCGGCGTCGCCGACTTCGACGAGAAGGAGCTGGCGGTCGGCGAGACGGCGACGACCGAGCCGGCGACCACCGTGGATTTCATCAGCGCGCCCGACATCGACGGCAACCCCGCGGCCGCGGTCGCGGGCGACGACCTGCCCTACACCTTCCACACGCGCTTCCACACGACGACGGGGGCGACGACCCGCGAATTCCGCTTCATGGTCGTCTACGTCAGCCCGCCCAACGCCTCTTCGCTCTACACCGTCACCTTCGGCAACAAGACCGCCGAGACCGACGCGTCCCTGTCGAACACGGCGCAGAAGGCCACCAAGCCCTACCCGATGACGAACGACGTGGACGACAGCGTCATCGTCAACGTCCGCCCCGCGGGCGGCGCCCTCGGCCACCCGCTCACCTTCAAGGTGCGCATCCAGTCCGTGCAGGACAGCACGCTCTCGAAAGAGTCGGAGAACTTCACCGTCAACGCGGTCAGCGACTGACCGCCAAGGAGATGCCATGAACAGCAGGACCTCCAGCCGCCTCGCCTCCGCCGCCGCCGTCGCCCTCTGCGCGTCGCTGCTCGCCGCCTCGGTGCGCGCCGACGGCAACGTCGGCTTCCTCACCACGCACACCACGCAGACGGCCGGCCAGCCCTTCTCGTGGATGGAGCGCAGCCGCGACTGGCTCCTGCCGAAGCCGACGTCCGTCATCGGCGGCAGGACGTACGCCGTCACCGACAACGCCGCCTCCGTCCCGACCGACGACCTCCACGTCGAGACCTGGCGCGAGACGGCCGGCTCCGGCCCCTTCGCGGGCCAGACCGTGCTGCGGATGCGCTTCGACATCCCCGACGCCACGCGCAGGCACGAGGACAACACGACGCTCAAGAAGGGCGACCGCGTCGTCATCCAGCTCGACCCCGACTACTCGCGCTCGCCCGACCTCGCCGTCGGCACGACGCCGAACCCCGCGGCCGACTACCGCTTCGAGGTCGTCATCAAGGACAACCTCGTGGACACGTCGCTCACGGGCGTCAAGTTCCCCGAGGTCGACCCGAACGGGCCGAACAACTGGGGGGCCATCGACACCTCCTCGCTGCCCGCCGCCGACTGGGTCACGCTCGACGCGAGTTCCAACACCCGCTACATCGTCACGGCGACGATCCCCTACAACTTCATCGGGCGCAACGCCGGCTCGACCTCGCCCGTCGGCATCACCTACGTCTACCTCAACGACATCGGCCACCAGCACGTCACGGACACTTCGCTCCCGGCGTGCGCGCTGTGCCCCCCGACCTGCTCGGGCTGCCCGCAGACCTCCGAGATGGTCGGCACGCAGTTCCCCTCCTCGATGGGGCTCTCCGTCATCAACGACAACCCGGGCGTGAGCGACCTCGGTCTCGTCACCTCGTCGCTGCCGGCCTCGGGCTCGTGGATCAACCCTTCCGCGTGGGGCACGGGCTACTTCGGCACGGTGGCCGGCGACGTGCAGCTCTCGCACACGCCGTCGTACGTCCTGAGCGACGCCATCCGCCTCGGCGTCTGCACGACCACGCTCTTCAGCCAAATCTCCCCGGTCGTCGACTGGAACACCAACCAGCTCACGCTGCCCGGCTGGTACCAGTACTACCCGGGCATGGCCGGCGACATGAACAAGCCGTGCAAGATGCGCGTCTGGGTGCGTGCCAACCAGACGGCTGGCAGCTCGCCCGCGCAGCGCCGGTTCTTCATCATCTGGGGGCGCCCGAACATCGGCGGGACGAAGGACTGGTTCCAGGTCGCGCTCACGCCGGCCGTCACCGTCAACGCGCCGTCCGAGACCTTCAGCGCGCTGTGGGAGACGGTGCCGAAGGAGAACTTCACCAACCACCCGTGCCTGCGCGTCTACGTCCTGCCGGCCACGCTGACGGCGCCGTTCGACGACGCCTACTTCAACGCCCACTCGGGCGCGGCCGGGCTGACGCAGGCCGACCTCGACGCGGTCGAGGCGCACTACGGGATGCCCTCGCCCGAGCTGAGCCCCTACTCGGCTCAGATGAACTTCACCGCGCTCCACATGGGCGCGGCCTGCCCTTCGAGCCCCGCGCAGTGCCTCCAGACCGCCGCGCTCGAAGGCGACGGCGAGGGCCGGCCAGCGGCGTCCGGCGGCGACGGCTCGTTCCGCTTCGTCAAGGCCGGCTTCGACCCGGCCGCAGCCGCGCCGAAGGCGGGGGCCGCGCAGCGCACTGACACCGCGGGCGACGAGGGGCGCGACACCGTCCGCGTCTTCGTCGAGGGTTACGGCGTCGAGTCGGCCGCGGCGAAGGCCGACTACGTCTTCACGAAGGTGCTCGGGGCCGTCGGCACGATGGTCTCGAACAAAGACCTCGTCAGCAGGGGCGAGATGACGATGGAGATTGACGTGACGAACCCGCGCGTCGAGCGGCGCAACTTCAGGGGCCAGCCCTTGGAGGTCGTCTCGCCGCCGCGCGACATCTTCCTGAACGTCATCGTCAAGGCCGCGCCCGGCGTGACGCCGCCCGCCGTCACCGTCAAGCTCGACCGCGACCACCTCGGCCCCGGCGAGACCACGAAGGGCACGGTCGTCGTCAAGCCCGCGGGCGGCGGGACGACCGTTGACCAGCCCGACGACGGCTTCAAGCGCTGGGGCCTCAGCCTGCACGCCGGGGCCAGTTTCCCGCACGACAACCTGGGCAACGCCTTCAACCCCGGGCCGAACGCGGGCGTAGACCTCGAATACCGCTTCGACCGGAGGTTCTCGCTCGAAGCCCTCTACACCTTCAACCGCTTCCGGGGCGAGAGCTTCAACACCTCGTTCGGCCCCTTCCACATCCCCGACCTGAACCTCCACGTCTTCTCGCTGAACGGCAAGGTCTACGGGGGCACGTCGCCCGTGCGCCCCTTCTTCAACTTCGGGGGCGGCGCCTACGTCTTCCACCCCAGCGGCGGGGGCAGCAACACGCGCGGCGGCTTGAACGTCGGCGGCGGGCTCCAGTTCGACGTGTCGCCGAACGTCGCGCTCGACGCGATGTACAACTTCCACAACGTCTTCAACCCGTCCTCCGACACGAAGTACTCGACCGCGCAGGCCGGGGTGCGCTTCCGGTTCTGAACGGGGGCCCTCGGCCCGAAACGCATGCTCAAGGGGCAGACAACCATCGGGAGGGTTTCGGCGCGTTGCCCGGCCGGGACGGAGCCGCTCTTCGCGCGGCTGCGGCTCGCGCGCGTGCTCGGCGGCGCAGACCTCGCGCCGCGCGGATTCCCGCCGCGCGCTCTGCTCGTCATCCGCAGGGCGAAGGCCGCGCGCGGCGTCACGCTCGGGGACTCCGCGCCGCGGCCGCGCTGGGAGGGCGAGGTGCGCGAGCAGGTCGCGGCGCTCTGGCGGCGCGCGGCGCGCCCCGTCCGTGGCCGCGTCCCCGCGCGGGCCGAGGCGGTCATATTCGAGGACGAGGGCGAGTGGATGGCCGCGCTCGGGCTGGCCGCGGCGGCGGGCGAGTCGGCGGCGGCGCACTGGTGCTGGCGCGGGCGCGCGGAGGCGGCCGCGCCGCGCGGGCAGACAATCGTGCGCGCGTGGGCGGAGTCGCCGCGCTTCGTGCCGGCCGCGCTCGTGAAGTTGGCGCGTTGGGGCGAGGCCGCGCGCGTGCTGGGCGCGCTCAGCCCTTCGGAGGCTGGGGCGCTGCTCTCCGCGCTCCGCGCCGAGTTCGAACTGCCGCGCCCGGCGGAGACTTCCGTCAGGCGGGACTCACGCCCCGGGAGCGACGGGCGTATGGCCGCCGCCGTTAACGACCGACGACGAAGCGACGGCGGGCGCGACGAGGAGGCCGCGGCGTGGACTGCGGGCGTCGAAGACCGCGCGGCTTCGCACGGCGATGAAGGCGCGCGCGGGTCGCGCCGCGCGTTGTCGTCCGAGGCGCAGTCGCCGCCCTGGGGACGCTGGCTCGCCGCCGACGGCGGCGCGTGCGCGAGTCTGCACGCGCCCGCGCGCGCCCTCCTCTCTTTCGCCGCCGCGCTCTTCCACGCGCCCGCGCTCGCGCGCAGCCGCGACTTCGCCGAAGAGGTCTTCGCGTTCACGGCAGACGTTGACGAGGCGGAGCAAGGCGAGCGACGGCCGCGCGCGCAGTCCGCACGCCACCGCGACGCCGCGCGCGCCCGCTCGACTTCGCACAACGCCGACGGCCGGCGCGGCGCGACGCCCGCACACGCCGCCCCGACGGGCGACTCGCACGACGGCCGTCACGCGCCCGACCGCGAGGGAGATTCCGCGCGCGTGTCGCGGGCGCACGAGGCCGCGGGTGTTACGGAAGAGCCGGAGTCGGCCCGGCCTTCGCCGGCCGCGGAGGGCGCGGCGCGCGGCGCGCGGGGCGCGGCCGAAATTGTCGAGGCGGGCGAAGACGCGAGCGGGGCGGACGAGCGCGTCGCGCCGTGGCGGGGCATAGAGGGTTGCGAGACGCGGCTCGGCGGCGCGCTCTTCCTCCTCAACCTGCTCGCGGGGCTGCGCCTGCCCGAGTGCTTCGACGAAGAGTGCGGCCTCTCGGAGCACGTCACGGGCTGGGGGCTGACCGAACTGTTCGCGCGCGCTCTGCTCGGGGAAGAGTGCGCCGGGTTCGAGGAAGACCCTTTGTGGGGCGCGCTCGCGCAGCTCGACGGGCGCGCCGCGGGCGAGCCTCCCGCGGCCGCGCTGCGCGTCGGCGAAGACTACCGCGCGCCCGCGCGCTGGCTTAAGCTCTTCGCCCCGCGCGAGGGCGACAGGTGGCTCTTCGCGGAAGAGGGCGGACGCTTCGCGCTCGTCCACTCGGAAGGCTTCGCCGTCGCGTCGCTCCCGCTCGGCGAACTCGACGCCGCCGCGCTCGCGGCGCGACTGGCCGACGAGTACCGCGTGCGGGGTGTGCGCGTGCCGCCGCTCGAAGAGGCGCCGGCCGGCCCGTTCGGCGGGGGGCTCGCGCGCCCCGGCGTGCTGCGCGCGGCGCTCGCCGGCGCGGCCGACGCCTCCCTCCCCTTTGAAAGCCTGCGCGCGTACGGCGGCGCGCGCGTCCCCGCAGGGCTGCGCCGCCTGATGGGGTGGACGTTCCCCTTCCTCTCTTACGCGCTCCGCCGTTCGCTGGCCGACGCGGGCGGCGAAGACGGCGGCGCGGGCGAGTCGGCGCGCGAGCTGATGTCGAGGCCCGCGCGGCTCTACTGCACGGCGACGCACGTTGACCTCGTGCTCGACGCGTCAAGCGTCTCCTTCCCCGCGCGGCGCTCGGGGCTCGACGCGTCGCCGGGCTGGGTGCGCGACCTGATGCGCGTGGTCGCTTTCCATTTCGAGTGAGGAGGGGAAAGTCCGTATGACGCAGCCGCAAACAGTGACCGCACAGACGCCGCCCGCGGCGGGCGCCTTCGCGGGGCTGCCGGCCGGCGCCGGCTCGCACTTCCGCCTCTACTTCTACGCGGCCGTGCTGCGGCTCACCTGCCACCTGCGCCGGCTCTCGAAGGCCGAAGAGTCCTACAACTCGCTGCTGTACTCCTACGGCTTCCTGAAGTCTTACGAGGACGAGCTGAGGACGTGCCTGCCGGGGCTCGAAGGGCGAGAGGCGCTCGTCTGGTGGCGCGAACAGACGCGCGAGTGGGAGGCGGGTGCGCGCGTCCGGCTCCCCTTGCGCGAGCTTGAGCTGCGGCTCGGGCTCTCGCACGCGGAGCTGACGGCGCTCGTCCTCGCCGGCCTCGTCGAGGAGGACATACGCTTCGGCTCGCTCTTCGCCGCCCTGCAGGAGCCGCTCGTCAGCCGCCGCCCCTGCGTCGGGCTGCTGGGCGCGCTCGCCTTCGACGAAGGCGACGAGGGCGAAGGCGACCGCGACTGGTGGACTTCGGCGCGCAGGCTGATGGAGCTGGGGCTCGTCGTGGCGGAGAACCAGTCGGCCCCGCGCAGCGAGTGGGTGGTGCGCGTGCCCGCGCAGTTGTGGGACGCGCTGCGCGGCCGGCCCGTGGGCGACGTGAGCGCGGAGTGCCGTCTGCATTCGCGGCGCGAGTTCCCGCCGCTGAAGCGGCTGGCGCTCGACGCCGGGCTGATGCGTCGTCTGACGGGTCTGCCTTCGGTCGTCGCGCGCGGCGCGCTCTCGGCCGTGGTGCTGCGCGGGATGGCGGACAGCGGGCGGCGCACGCTGCTCGGCTCGCTCGCGCGCTCGATGCGCCGCGACCTGCTCTTCTACGACCGCACGGCCGCGCGGCAGTCGGAGGACATCTGGCAGCTCGTCGGGCCGCTGGCGACGCTGACGGGCGCGCTCCCCGTCGTCTCGATAGACCCCGCGCCGGGCGAGACCTTCGAGATGCCCGCGCTCAAGGGCTACGCGGGCGCGGTCGGCGTCGTGATGCGGCGCGAGGGCGGCGTCACGGGGCCGCCGCTGGAACGCGCCCTCACGCTCAGCCTGCCCGCGCCGGAGGCCGCGCACCGCCGCGAGGTCTGGCAGCGCGCGCTCGGCGAGCGCGCGGGCGAAGACCTGCCCGTGATAGTCGAGCGCTTCCTGCTCCCGCTCGGCAACCTCTCGCGCGCGGCGGGCGTGGCCGCAGGCTACGCGGCGCTCGAAAGGCGCGAGCGCGTGACGGCCGAGGACGTGCAGATGGCCTGCCGCTCGCTCAACCGCCAGCGGCTCGACACGCTCGCGCAGCGGCTCGAAGTCGGCGGCGGCGGCTGGGGCAACCTCGTCGTCAACGACTCGACCTCGGCGGAGCTGGCCGAGCTGGAGCGGCGCTGCCGCCACCGCGAGCGCCTGCTGGCGAGCCTCGGCGCGGGCTTCCGCAACTCGGTCAACTGCGGCGTGCGCGCGCTCTTCAACGGCCCCTCGGGGACGGGCAAGACGCTGGCCGCCAAAGTCCTCGCCGCCGTGCTCCAGTCCGACGTCTACCGCCTCGACCTCGCCTCGGTCGTCAACAAGTACATCGGCGAGACGGAGAAGAACCTGAGCCAACTGCTCGCGCGCGCCGAGGAGCTGGACGTGATCCTGCTCGTGGACGAGGGCGACTCGCTGATGACGGGCCGCACGGACGTGAAGTCGGCCAACGACCGCTACGCCAACCTTGAGACGAACTACCTGCTCCAGCGGCTTGAGACTTACCAGGGCGTCGTCCTCGTGACGACGAACGCCGGCAACCGCATCGACCCGGCCTTCCGCCGCCGCTTCGACGTGACCATCAACTTCTACCCGCCCGACGCCAACGAGCGGCAGCTCATCTGGCGCCTGCACCTGCCCGAGGCGCACCGCGTCTCGGAGTCGCTGCTGCGCGAGGTCGCGCACCACTGCGCGCTGACGGGCGGGCAGGTGCGCAACGCCGCGCTCCACGCGACGCTGCTCGCCGTCGACGCCGGGCGCGGCGCGGGCGTAGTGGACGCGGACGTGGAGGCGGCCGTGCAGCGCGAGTACCGCAAGGCCGGCGCGTCGTGCCCGCTCCAGCGCGCGGGCGGCCGCGGCGGTCACCACGCCGCGCTCACGCAGATGCTCGCCGAGATGAACTGACCATGCCGCAGGCCCGAACCAGAAGCCGCAGGCCGAAGAAGGCCGACGAGGAGGCGGGCGTCCGCGAGCCTTCTGCCGCCGCCGCGTCCGGAGACTCCGCGCGGCCGCAGCGTGTGCCCCCTTACGCGCGCGGACTCGGGACGGGCGTCGCGCTCTTCGAGCAGAGGGAGCAGGCCGCGCCGTCCGCGTCGGAGGACGAGCAGCAACCCGCCGCCGCACAGGAAGCCCCCGCGCCGGAGGGGCCGGCCGCCGGCGGCGAGGCGGAGCAGGCGCCCGCCGAGACTGCCGTGACGCCCTTCCCCGACGTGTCGGGCGTCGGCCCCGAAGGCTACGACACCGCGCACGGCAACTCGGTGTCGCTCCAGGGGCGGACGGACGCTGACTTCTCCAACAGCACCTTCCGCACGGAGGGCGTGAGGACGGCGCGGGGCACGGGCTGCGCGAACTGCGAGGCCGGCGACTGCGCGCACGTGCGCGGCACGCTCGTCTCGACCTTCGCCGTCTCGACGACCGTCACGCTGCCGAGCGTGAACGACTTCCCCGACCTGACCCCCTGCCAGCAGCGGCGCGTGCGCGACGCCATCACGCGCGTCCTCGCGCCCCACGAGCAGCAGCACGTCGCCGCCTTCCGCACCTACAACGGGACCGTCCGACGGCCGTTCGACCTGACCATCTGCCGCGGCGACTTCGACGCCGCCATGCAGGAGATGCACGACTCGGCGCAGGCCGCGCGACAGGCCGCCGCGCAGGCGCGCAGCGACGCGCTCGACCCCTTCAACTTCAACGTAGACCTCGACTGCGAAGACCCGCCCGCGCGCGCTCCCGCGCCCAGACGCGCAGGCGCGCGCGCCGACGCGGGCGCGCCGCCGCCCGGCCCGGGCGAGTCGGAGGAGGCCGAAGTCTAAGGGCCCGGACTTGCCGGCCGCCGCGCGTCATCCGCCCCGCGAGGGCGCGCGACGCCGCGACGGCCGGACGCTGACCATGCACGAGGCACAACCCAAAGCTCAGAAGGGCGACAAAGCCGGCGGCGCGGCGCAGCCTTCGTGCGCCACGTGCGCGGGCCCCGTCTCCTCCGTGCAGGCCCAGATGATGCCCGCCTACGCGCAGGGTCAGAACTCCGCGCCCGCGCTGCCGCTCCTCGGCGGAAGCGTCCAGAGAAAGTCCGACGAACGCGAGCCCGAAGAGAGAGAGCCCGAGCGCCCCGCGCCCGTCCAGCGCGAGGCCGCCGAAGACGAGGAGTCCGAGAAGACCGAGGCCGCCGCCGAAGAGATGCAGGACGAGGAGCCCGTCCAGTCGCAGGCCGACGGAGGCGGGTCGGCCGCGGCGGGCGGAGGCGCAGCGGCAGGCACCGGCGGTGCAGCGGCGGGGGGCGGCGGAGGCGCAGAGGCGTCGGCCGGTAGCGGCGGCGGCGCGACGAACGGCGGCGGCGAGTCCGTGCATTCTGTAGCGGCGGACGGACTGAGCGGGGCGTCGCGCGCGCTCCCTAACCTGGGGCGCATACAGGGCGCGTTCGGCCGTCACGACGTGTCGGGCGTCCGCGTGCAGGTCGGCGGGCCGGCCGAGAACGCCAACCGCTGGCTGGGCGCGCGCGCGTATACCAGCGGCAACCGCATCGCCTTCAGGCACGAGCCCGACGTGCGGCTCGCCGCGCACGAGGCCGCGCACGTCGTGCAGCAGCGGCGCGGCGTCCAGCTTAAAAGCGGCGTCGGACAGGAGGGCGACCCGTACGAGCGCCAGGCCGACCGCGCGGCCGACGCGGTCGTCTCCGGCGGCTCGGCCGAAGCGGTGCTCGACGAGGAGCCGAAACGCGGGGACGCCGGGCAAGGCGTCCAGAAGAAGTGCGACTGCGGCGGCACCTGCGCCTCATGCTCGCAGCAGTCCAAGCAGGAGGTGAAGAGCGAAGAGTCTTCGGTCCAGATGCAGCTCGAAGTGACGGCCGAGCGCGAGCAGCCGCCCGAGATCGCGACCGGCGCGGCCGGCGGCCAGGGCGCGGCCGGCACGGCGCAGGGGAAGAAGGAGAAGGAGGGGGAGAAGCAGGGCGGCGAAGAGGGGGATGCGGAGGGCGAAGGCGCGGAGGAGGCGCAGGCCCAAGAGGCTTTGGCGGAAGCCGAAGGCTCGGTCGCCGAGCAGGCCGATGCACAGGCCGCGCAGCAGGAGGAGCAGGCCCAGGCTACGGCGGCCGCGCCGCCGACAGAGACGCCCGCGCAGTCCTCCGCGGGCGCACCCGGCGCGCCGGCCGAAGAGCGGCGCGAGGAGTCGCCCGCCCCTTCGGGCGGCGGGTCGGACGCCGAGCGCGGCGCGGCCGAAGACGGCGCGCGCCCCTCCGAAGAACGCGAAGAGGAGGAGCGCCGACGCAGGCGCGAAGAGTCGGCGCCCGCCGCGACGGCCGTCGTCCAGCGCGAGTGCGACCCGCCGGCGCCGGCGCCGCCCCGCGAGCCCGAACAGGGCGAAGAGCCGCCGGCCGACCCGCCCCCCGGCGAGGTGCATGAGAACGGCCAGTCCGAAGGCCCCACGGCCGAGGAGCAGCCCGGCGCCGGCGAGAACGAGATGGTCGAGTCGCTTGAGGAGTCCTCGCCCGAAGAGGCCGCCGAAGAGGCGACCTCCGAGGCGAGCGAGTCCGAGCCGGCGTCGGCCGAGGGCGAAGGCGGGGGCGGGGGCGGGGGCGCGGCCACGGCGGCGGGGGCCGCGGGCGGCGGCGGGGCCGCGCCCGCCACGGGGCAGTTGGAAGGCACCATCTCGCAAGCCGAGGGCGGCCGCGCCGAGGCCGTCGGCGCGTACGAGAACTCGACCGCAGAAATCGACGCGGCCGCCGCCGGCGTGTCGCAGCTCACGGGGCTCCCGGTCGAGTTCCCGAAGACGCCCGGCGGCAGCGAGGCCGACGAGCGGCAGCGCGCGGAGGCGTCCGGCGCGCTCCGCGAGTTCCTCGCCGCCGGCGCGCAGCGCCTCTCCGACGCGCTCGACTTCGCGCGCGAGGTCATCCCCGAGCGCGTCGGCGCCGCGGCCGAGGCGGCCAAGGCCGCTATCGAGGGCGCGGCCGCCTCGAACGCCGCCGAGCTTCAGGCGCGCATCGCGGCGGCGCGCGCCGCGGCCGAGGCGCAGGCCGGCGCCGCCCGCGGGGCTATCGAGGCCGCGCACGCCGCCACCGTCGCCTCCATCCAGGCCGAGACCAACTCGACGCTCGACGCCCTCGACTCCGAGCACAACGCCGCCGTCGAGCAGATCACGCCGCTCGAAGAGGCGCAGATCACCAACCTCAGCACGGTCTACGCCGACGGGAACACGGCCTACATGAACGTCAAGCCGCGCATCCGGCAGGCGGCGAACGAGAAGGGAGATTACTGGTACCAGCAGTACGAAGGCTGCAAGATTCACCGCAAGGACAACTGGTACGACGGCCACCTCACCGACCGCAAGGCCGAGGCGCGCCAGGAGGCCGCGCGCAGCGTCGCCAAGAGCTACGCCGACAGCTTCGACGAGGAGGTGGACAAGCAGGCCGCGGAGGGGGCTAAGGGTCTCCCGACGGATCAGGAGCGCGTGCACGCCGCCGCCACCCGGGCGCGCGAGGCGCTCGACTCGCAGTACCGCGCGGCCGTCCAGACGCTGCTCTCCACGCAGACCCAGTCGCTCTCCTCGGCCGACTCGACGCGCACGCGGATGCTCGACTCGGTCGAGAGCGCGCTCGCCTCGACGCTCACCTCACTCGACCAGCAGGAGGAGAGCCAGCTACGCGCCATCGAAGACCAGCGCTACCTCCAACAGGTCACGGCCGAGCAGACGGCGCACGCGGCCGCCGCCTCGCTCCAGGGCAACATCCTGCGCGCGGCCGCGAGCCTGCGCGACGCGCTGCGCTCCGTGCCCGCCACGCTCGCCCAAGGCCCCGCCCCCGACCCCGAGGCGCTGCGCCGCGTGCTCGGGCGGGCGACCGCGACCGTGGACGCGCGACTCGGCGACCTCTACGGGCAGATCGGCGGCGGGCTGTCGGGCGTCGAGGGCTCCATCTCCGACCAGGGCGCTCGGGCCGTCGAGGCCATCGCGCAGCTCGGCGCGGGCGCCGTCGCGCAGGCCGACCAGACGAGCGCCGGCTTCACGCAGTCGATGTCGAGCCTCCAGCAGTCGGCCACGGACACGCTGACGCAGATCGGCTCGCAGCACTCCTCGACGACGCAGGCGACGGCGACGACGACGGTCGGCGGCTTCGCGCAGGCCGTGACGGGGCTGCGCACGGGCTACGAGGCGATGAGCGCCGGGATCACGGACCGCTTCGCGCAGGCCGCGGCCGGACTCGAAGCCGGGCTGCGCAACGCGCTGCGCGGGATGGACAGCGGCGACAAGAGCATCCCGCACTTCGCCAACGAGGCGGCCAGCCACGTCGAGCCCGCCTGGAAGACGGTCGTCAAGTGGGTCGTCATCGCCCTCATCATCATCGCCGTCACCTTCGTCATCGGGCCGGCGGTGATCGGCGCGGCCGGCGGCCTGCTCGGCTCGGCGACGGCCGGGGCCATCGTCGGCGGCGCGCTCGTCGGCGCGGTCACGAGCGGCGCCATCCAGCTCGTCAACAACTGGGCGTCGAACCGCACGTGGCACGAGGGGCTCCTCATGTCGATGGCGGTCGGCGCGGCCGGCGGCGCGCTCGGCGCGTGGCTCGGCGGCTTCATCTCGGGCGGCGGGCAGGCGCTCCTCCAGGGCGGGATGAGCAAGCTCGGCGTGGCCGCCATCGAGTTCGGCGCGCGCGTCACGCTCGACGCGGCGATGGACATCACGACGCAGCTCGTCACGACGGGCACCGTCGATTGGGAGAGCTTCGGCGTCTCGATGCTCATCTCGGTGCTCACCAACGGCGCGGGCGAGATCCCGCGCGTCAAGGCGTTCCAGCAGCGCATCCAGACGAGCGCGCAGACGCGCTTCAGCGGCCCCGCCAAGCCGGCGGGCATCACGCCGCACGTCGCACCCGAAGGCGCCGGCACGCACCCGACCCCCGAGGGCGGCGCGCAGCCCCACGCCGCGCCCGAGACGCCCGCCCCGCACCCGGAGGCCGCCCCCGGCGCGCACCCCGAAGCAGCGCCCGGCGCGCACCCCGAGGCCGAAGGCGGAGCCGCCCCGCGCACAGAGGCCGAGGCCCCGACGGCTCACCCCGAAGCCGAGGGCGGCGCAGGCCCGCGGACTGGCGAGGAGGGCGGCGCGCCGCGCGCGGAGGGCGAGGGCGAGGCCCCGCGTACGAGCAGCGAGGTCGAGGAGTCAACCACCCGCGCGGCCGAGGAGGGCGGCCGGCCCGACCCCGACGCCGGCGACACGCCGCGCCTCGACTCGGAGCCGGACACTCCCGCCAACCAGCGCTCGGACGCGGACCTGGCCGAGGCCACGACCCCGGCCCAGGTCGGCGACACCGAACACGGGCTCTCGGTGCGCGACTGGCTCGGGCAGGGCAAGAAGTTGATGGGCGCGTGCAGCCCCGGCTGCGGCCCGATAGGGGAGAAGCTCGACGTGATGCTCCGCCCCGACAGCAGCATCACGCCCGAGGCGCGGGCCGAGCTTCTGACGCTGCGCAACAGGATCGGCGAGCTCGAGACGCGCATCAACAACGGCGAGGTCTCGTCGCGGCAGATCGTCGAGGAGACGGCGCGCGTCGCGGCCGAGCTGGAACGGATCGGCGCGGCGCACCCCGAGCTCGGCCCGCAGCTCAACGCCCCCCCGAGCGCCGGGGCCAACGACGCTCAGGTGCGCCAGCAGCACGCCGGCGAGTGGGGCGTTGACCCCGAGACCGGCAAGTTCCCCGAGGGCGGCACGGTCGAGGGCTTCACCCCGGACGACATCAAGCGGATGTCGCGCCGCTCGCCCGAGACCAACGAGCGCGCGCTCGGCCGCCCCGAGCCCGAGATCGTCCGCCGCTGGCGCCGGCACGTCGCCGAGAGCCGCGCCGAGGGGCGCTCGCCGGGCGACTTCGAGTCGTGGGCACAGTCGGGCTTCCAGGCCAACGTCAACCGCGCCGTCTCAAGCCCGCACGAGGCCGCGGCGATGGAGGCCGTCGGCGCGACCCCGAACAACGCGGCCGGCGAGGGGCAGACCTTCACGACCAAGGAGTCCGTCGACCCGCGCGGCCGACCCGTCCCGCGCGGCACGAAGGGGAGCCACATCCGCACCGAGACCACGCGCCCCGACGGCACGCGCCCGAACAACCGCGGCGGCACCGATGTCGTCGAGCACAAGCACCTGACCGGCAAGTCCGAAGTCTACGACGACACGCACCAGCTCCGCGCGCAGCGCGAGATGGCCGCCTCGATGAACGGTGACCACGAGCTGATCCTGAGCAGCGACCGCCCGCTCGGCCCCGACGGCAACCCGGTCGTCCGGCCCAGCGGCCCGCTCGGCCAAAGCCGCTCCAGAATCTATTATTATGACCCGGCCACGAGGCGCGTCACGCACCAGTGGACGAAGAGCGGCTGGCAGCCCATCTGACGCCTGCGGCGTACGCGGGCGCACGCCGCAGGCGAAGGAGGTCGCACGCGAAAGAGCATGAGAGAACAGGAGCCGACGAGGATCCAACTTGAGATGACCGGGGGGCGCCCCTTCTACCACAGGGAGGTGCTCGCGGCGGTCGTCGGCGCGCTGGCCGCCGACCCGCTCTTCGCGCCCCAGACGTGGGGGCTCGACGCGCGCTCGGCCTTCCCCTTCGACGCGCGCAAGGTCGCCTCGGCCGCCGAGGGCAGTCCCTCTTTCTACATGCTCCAACTGAGGAGGAAGAAGAGGATCAGACACGACTCGCTAGTCCACCTGAGCGACAAGCCGGGGCTCGTCGTCGAGCCGCCGCCTAAGACGCCGCCCGCCGACCGGCGGCACCTCTTCGACCTCGGCGACGCGCTCGCCGCCGCCTACCAGCCGGACATCGGCTGGGCGCACATCTTCGTCCGCCCCGGCCCGGACGTTGACGAGGACGCCGCGACCAACAAGCTGATGGACGCGTCGGTCGTCGGCTCCGGCCTTGAATACGACGAGAGCGGGCCGGGCGGTCTGGGACTGCGCACCTACCTCGGCCCGCGCGTCGTCGAGGCGGTCGGACGCCAACTGCTGCTCTCGACGCCAGCGCATGTGACGGAGCTTTCGTGGGGCGGCGTCCGCCTCGACCTCGCGGCGGAGCCATGGGACGCCGTGCGCGGCGAGCTGCTCGCGGCGTGGCGCGCCGCCACCGAACACCTGCGCCCCGCGCGCGTCTTCTCCGAGGCGAGGCTCGACGAGCGCGGAATCGCGCGCGTCACGCGCGGCGAGCGCTTCGACCCGAGGGCACACAGGCCATGAGCGACGTTCTGGAAATACTGCACGCGGCCATCGGCGAGCGCCGCCTCCTGAAGAATCAAAACTTCGCGGGAGCGCCGCTCATCGGCGCAGACCTCGCGGAACTGAAGGGGGACTTCCTCGACTTCTCGCGCGCGGACCTCGCGGGGGCCAGCCTCTCGGGCGCGCACCTGACCGACTGCGACTTCGTCTCGGCCGCCCTGCGCGACGCGAACTTCATCGAGGCCGCGCTCTGGCAGTGCAGGTTCGTCGGCGCCGACGCGCGCGGCGGCCTCTTCCGGCGCGCGACGGCCGAGTACAGCACCTGGCGCGAGGCCGATTGCGAGGCCGCGGACTTCGGCGGCGCGCGCCTGTCGGAAGCCTCCTTCCACCGCGCGAACTTGAGGGGCGCGCGCTTCGACGGGTGCGCGGGCGACCGCACCCGCTTCACCGGCGCAAACCTCTCGCGCGCTTCGCTCGCCGGTGCGGCGTTACCCTCGGCCGACTTCTCCGGCGCGAACCTCTCGGGCGCAGACCTCTCGCGCGGCGACTTCCGCGGCGCGAACTTCGCCGGCGCGAAACTCGAAGGCGTCGGCTGGGACGGCGCGGCGCTCGACGGCGCGCGATTCGACGAGGGGGCCAGGCCATGACGGGCGAAGGCGGCGGGGGCGAAACCCAGGTCGGCGAAATCATCGCGAGACTGCTCGGCACGACGGTCGCGGAGTTGCGCGACGACCCGGAGGCCGTGCGCGCGCGGCTGGCGGGGCTCTTCGGCCGCGCGGCCGGCGCGGGCGCGTCCGAGTCGGCCGAGGCGCTGCGCGAGTTCGTGCGGCGCATGCGCGCCGAGTTGGCCGGGCGCGGCATCGCCACGCCCGAAGGTCTGGACGAGCTGCCCGAGCGGCTCGAACAGCTCTACGCGCTGCTCCAGACGGGGACGCCCGAAGAGGCCGCCTCGCGCCTGCGCCAACTCGCCGGCCTCATCGAGTCGCCGGGGGCCGAAGGCGTGGAGCTGGAGGACGTGGCGGCGTGGCTTGAGACGAACCTCGGGCCGCTCCTCGGGTCAGAACAGGCGCGCCGCCGCCGCGAGGAGAAACTGCGGGCGGAGTACACCGCCGCCGCCAAACGCTCCATCGCCGAAGCGCTGCGCGAGGTCGGCATCGAGCCGCTCAGCACCGGCGATGTGCCCGAGGAGACGGCGCGGGGCATTAACCGCCAGCGCTTTTTCTGGCGAGAGTTCTCCCGCTCGGAGTCGGAGGTCAGGCGGCTGCTGGCTTCCGGGCGCGCGGAGGAGGCGCGCGCCCTGGTCGCGGAGCTGCTCGAAGGCTACGACCTCGGCGCGGACTTCGACCTCGCGCTCGAAGGCGAGGAGGCCGTCCTCAGCTTCCCGACGCCCGACGACCTGGACGAGGCCGTGCGCCTACAGGTCGTCATCCGCGACAGCCCGAGACTCCCGGGCTGGCGCATCTCGCGCGCGCCGCGGCGCGCGCCGAACCGGGCGCAGTGAGCGCCGACCCTTCACGAGACATGAGCACGAGCACCAGACAAACGGCGGGCGACTTGAACAGGCTCGCGGACTTCCGCGGGCTGCACGCGGGCGCGAGCTTCGTCGTCTGCGGCTGCGGCGAATCCCTAAACCAGCTCGCCGCGCCCGAGCGTTTCATCACCGTCGGCGTCAACGACGTGGGCAGACTCTTCCAGCCGAACTACCTCGTCGTCGTCAACCCGCGCTCGCAGTTCGCGGGCGACCGCTTCTCCTTCGTCGAGGGCTCGCGCGCCGAGTACGTCTTCACGCAGCTCGACCTCGGGCTCGCGCGCGAGCGCGTCGTCAAGTTCCGCCTCGGAGCCTACGCGGGGACGAACCTCTCGAACCCCGACGCGCTCGACTACACGCAGAACTCGCCCTACGTCGCGCTCTGCCTCGCCGCGCACATGGGCGCGCGCCGCGTCGGGCTCGTCGGCGTGGACTTCACCGACCACCACTTCTTCGCGCGCACCGGGCGCCACTCGCTCACCACCCAGCTCAAGACCATCGACGCGCAGTACCGCCGGCTCGGCGAGGCGCTCCGCGCGCGCGGCGTCGAGGTCTACAACCTGAGCGCCGCGAGCCGCCTGACGGCCTTCCCGAAGATGTCGGTCGAGGAGTTCGCCGCGCTCTCCGAGGCCGACCGCGCCGCCGCGCCGCCGGGGACGGCCGACGCCGAAGCGAACGCCGAGGCGTCTGCCGCACCGCTGCGCTTCGTCTCCTACGCGACGACGCCCGTCGTGGGCGTGCCGGCGGTGCTCGCGCGCTGCGTCGCGGCGCGCACGCCCCACGAGGCGTGCTGCGTCTGGGAGCGCGGTGACTACGGCAACGGCATCACGTTCGGCGGCGGCGTGGAGTGGAAGACCGCGCCCGCGCGCGCCGAGGAGGAGTTGCGCCGCGCGGACGTGGTCGTCGTCCACAACGGCAAGGTCGAGCCGCGCCACCGCCCGGCGCTCCGGGGCAAGGCCGTCGTCGTGATGGCGCACAACTACATGTGGAACGTCGACGACTCGCTCGTCCGCGAGGGGCACCCCGGCGTCGTCGTCGGGCAGTACCAGGCGGCGCTCCCCGAGTTCGAGGGCTGGTCGGTCGTCCCCAACCCCGTCCCCCTCTGGGAGCCGGAGTACGCGCCCGGCGCGAAGGGCGAGACGGTGACCGTCTGCTACACGCCCGCCGGCAGGCACGGCCGCTACCCCGAAGGGCACAGGCTCTACTGGAACTCGAAGGGCTACGACGCGACGATGCGCGTGCTCGAACGCCTCGCCGCGCGCTACCCCGTCAGGCTCGAAGTGATAAGCGGCTCTCAGGTCTCGCACGCAGAGTCGCTGGCGATGAAGCGGCGCTCGCACGTCCTTATAGACGAGTGCGTGACGGGCAGCTACCACCGCAACAGCCTCGAAGGACTGGCCGCGGGCTGCGTGGTCGTCAACGGCCTCGGCCTCCGCCCCGAGATCGAAGAGGTCTTCCACGCTTGCGCGCCGGGCGCCGCCGGCTCGCCCTTCGTGCGCGCGAGTCTGGAAGAGTTGGAGGGCGTGCTATCCGCGCTCGTCGAGCAGGGCGCGGGGAGGCTCGCGGAGTTGGGCGCGGCCAACCGCCGCTGGATGGAGGAGCACTGGGACTTCCGGAGTCAGTGGGAGCGCTTCTGGGTTCCGGCCGTCGCGCGGGCGCTCGGGCGCGCCGGAAGGGCGCCGTCGGCACCGGGAACCCGGACGGGGGCCGGCCGCGCGCCGGCCCCTCACCAAACTCCACCGCGGGCCGCGCCGTCCGCGACGGCGGCGACGACGGGCGCGCCGCTGCGACTCGTCGGGCGCGGCGCGGGGCGCGAGGGCGTGAGCGTCGTCATCCCGCACGGCGGGCGCGGGCGGCTGCCGCACCTTGAGAAGACCCTAGGCCGTCTGCGGGAGGTGGCGGGCGTCGTCGAGGTCGCGGTCGTCGAGATGGACGACGCGCCGCACGCGCTCGGCCTCACGCGCCGCCTCGCGGACTCCTACGCCTTCATCCGCCGCGAAGGCGTCTTCCACAAGGCGCGCGCGATGAACGCCGGCCTGCCGCTGGCCGCGCGCGGCGAGGTGCTGCTCTGGCTCGACAACGACCTGCTGCTGCCCGAAGACTTCCTGCCCCGCGCGCTCGCAGAGATGCACCGCCGCCGCCTCGACTGCCTCGTGCCGTGGACCTCCGTCCGCTACCTTTCGCCCGAGGACACGGCCGAGGTCTTCGCAGGGGGACGCACGGGGCTCGGGGACTGCGCGCCCGTCAACGCCTTCTACACGCGGCAGGGCGCGGCCGGCGGCGCCGTGCTCGTGCGGCGCGAGTTCCTGGCGCGCGCGGGCGGCATGTGCGAGGGGTTCCGCGGCTGGGGCGGCGAGGACAACGCGTGGTTCCACCGCGCGCGCGTCGTCGGCGACGCCGGCATCACCGCGCACGACGACCAGCACCTATACCACCTGCACCACGAGGACTCCGGCGGCTACGGCTCGACCGAGAACCGCTCGAAGAACCCGCACTACGAGGCCAACGTCGCGCTGCTGCGCGCCACGCGCCGCATCACGTCGCGCGGGCAAATGCTCGCGGCCTTCCCGCCGCAGCGCCACTTCACCTGCCCCTGGGACTTGACGCGCCGCGTCGCCTTCGCCTCCGACGCCAACGACCCGGGCGGCGCGGTCGCGCGCGACGCCGCACGCACGACGGCCGACGCGCTCGCCGAGCTTTACGGCATCGCGGTCGAGACGGTCGAGTGCGGCGAAGAGTTCGGCGGCGAGGAGGCCGCCCGCCTGACGCGCGAGTGCGACGCGCTCGTCGTCTTCGGCGCGCGGCTCGCGCTCCGCCTGCTCGGCGACGAAGGTCTGCGCGCCGCGTGGCCGAAGCTCGTCGTGGCGCACACGGTCGGCGCGTCCGCGCCCGCGGGCGGGGAGCGCATGGTGCTGCGGCGCGCGGCGCACCACTTCGCGTTCGACGCCGCCGCGGCGCGCGCGCTCGCCGGCACGGGGCTCGACTGCTGGCTCCCCGCGGGCGCGGGCGAGGACGGGCAGGCGGACGCGGGCGCCGCCGCGCTCGGGCTGATTCAGCCGCTCTCGCTGGCCGTGACCGGCGCGACCGCCTGTGACGCCTACGAACTGAGAGAGACGGGTCGCGCCGACCGCGCGGGACTCCGAACCGACGACACGCCGACGAGGATGGATGACACGCCGATGAAGATTGACTTCGATCTCCCCGAGCCGACGCCCGACATGGCCGTGGCGCTTGAGCGCGACCTTTCGCTCCCCGAGTTCGCCGCCTTCAACGAGGGGCACGACTACCCGCGCATGCGCCGCTGGGAGTTGCCCTTCGCGCTCTTCAAGTCGCGGCTCTCAAGCACCTCGTCCGTGCTCGACTGCACCATCAACCCGGTTGACTTCGGCGGGCGGCTCGCGGCGCTCTACCCGCACGCGCTCTACCGCCACTGGAACCCCGCGCGCGGCGGCCAGTTCGCGCTCCCCTTAGGCTTCCCCGACGAAGCCTTCGACCGCGTGGTCTGCGTCAACACGCTCGAACACCTCCTCGCGGGCCAGCGCGACGCGCTCGTCGCCGAGATGGCGCGCAAGCTCAAGCCGGGCGGCCTGCTCGTCCTGACCTGCGACCACTACTTCGAAGACTTCTGGTCGCGCCCCGAGCTTCAGCGGCGCGGCCTCGTGCGCGCCGACCGCGCCGAAGTCTTCAACGGCTTCAACCGCGTCGAGCCGAACGAGTTGACCGAAGCCTGCGCCCGCCACGGCCTGCGACCCCTTTCGGACGGCGCGTGGGCCGCGCCTTCAGAAAGGGACGCCGGGCTCTACCGCAACGTCGAGCCCTACCCGCACGCGACGCTCGGCGCCGTCTTCGTCAAAGGCGACGGCGCGCCCGCGCTACCCCCGCCGAGGCGGGTCGTGCTCGCGCTCCTCACGTGGAACACGCGCGACATCAGCCTCGAAGCCCTGGCCGCGCTCGCGCGCGAGGCCGCCGCGCTCGAACGCCTCGGCCAGCGCCCCTTCATCTGCGTCTGCGACAACGGCTCGACCGACGGCACGCAGGCGGCGCTCGGCGAAGCCTGCGGGAAGCTCGCGGTCGAGCACCGCCTCATCCTCAACCCGGAGAACCGCGGCAGCTCCGTCGCGCGCAACCAGATCATCGACCACGCCGTGCGCGACCGCGACGCCGACTACGTGCTCTTCACGGACGGCGACATCGAGCTAGTCCCCTTCTCCTCCTTCGCCATGCTCCGCCACATGGAGGACGCAGGGCACATCCTCGGCTGCCTCGGCGCCTACATGTACGGCCAGTCGGCCGTGCGCGCGCAGACGACCCGCTCCCTCTACTCGCTCGCCGGCCTCCAGACGCGCGACGAGGACGTGGTGGCGTGGACGCAGTACGGCATGTTCCGCCGCGAGGTCTTCGACGCGGGCGTCCGCTTCGACGACGCGTACCCCTTCGACCGCGGCGGCTGGGGCTGCGAGGACAACGACCTCGCCTTCCAGATGCTCGTCAAGGGCTACCGCATCCGGCGCTTCGACGGCATGACCTACCTGCACCGCAACATGCACTCGTCCGTGCGCATCCTGAACGCGCTCGGGCTCGACCCGAAGTCGAGCTACGAGACGCGCAAGCAGTACGTGCTGGAGAAGTGGGCGGGGACGCCCTCGATCAGCGCCGGGCCGCTGCGCTACGTGCGCGCCGCGCGCGCGCCCGCGGCCTCCTGAGCCCGGACGCCGCAGCACACGCCCTGCCGACTCACCTCCCCGGGAGCTTTGACGCGCGATGATCGTAGCCGAGCAAGACGACCTGAGCCTGACCGAGTTCGCCGCCTTCAACGGGGGGCGCGACTACCCGCGCATGCGCCGCTGGGAGTTGCCCTTCGCGCTCCGCGCCCTGCGCCCGACGCCGACGGCCGCCGTGCTCGACTGCACCGCTAACCCGCTGGACTTCGGCGAGCGCCTGCGCGCCCTCTACGCGCACGTCAACTACCGGCACCACAACCCGCTCCGCGGCGGCTTCGCCCCGCCCCTCGACTTCCCCGACGAAGCCTTCGACCGCGTGGTCTGCGTCAACACGCTCGAACACCTGCCGGCCGGACAGCGCGACGCGCTCGTCGCCGAGATGGCGCGCAAGCTCAAGCCGGGCGGCCTGCTCGTCCTGACCTGCGAATACTACTTCGAGACGGCGTGGCGCGAGCCGCGGCTGCTCGCCGAAGGGCTCGTGCGCGCGGACGGGCGCGAGGTGCCGGGCGGCCTCAACCTCGTCACGCCGGCCGGCCTCGTCGGGCTCTGCGGACGCCACGGCCTGCGGCCGCTCGGAGCCTTGGAAGGCCGGGCCGGCACGCAGGAGGAGCCGCGCGCGGGGGACGCGGGGCTCTACCTCAACGCGCCGCCGTATAACAACGCGCTCGTGGCGGGCGTCTTCCGCAAGGACGGCGCGGCCGTCTCGCTCGCCCCGCGCCGCCGCGTCGCGCTCGCGCTCCTCACGTGGAACACGCGCGACATCAGCCTCGAATCGCTCGCCGCGCTCGCGCGCGAGGCCGAGACGCTCGGACGCCTCGGCCACGAGGCGTCCGTCGTCGTCTGCGACAACAACTCGACGGACGGGCTGCGCGAGGCGCTCGAAGAGGCCGACGGCGCGCTCGCGGTCGGACACCGCTTCATCCTCAACGACGAGAACCGCGGCAACTGCGCCGCGCGCAACCAGATGGTCGAGGCCGCGCTCGCGTGGGGCGCCGACTACGTGCTCTTCACGGACGGCGACATCGAGTTAGTCCCCTTCTCCTCCTTCGCCATGCTCCGCCACATGGAGGACGCCGGGCGCGTGCTCGGGGGCCTGGGCGCTTACTCGCACGACGACACGCCGGAGCGCGCGCGCGCGAGCGCGTACCTGTTCAGCATCAACCCGCGGCTGGTCGAGGAGGCCGGGTCGGTCGTGACGACCGGCTACGGCATGTTCCGCCGCGAGGTCTTCGAGGCGGGCGTCCGCTTCGACGCCTCGGGGCCCTTCGAGCGGCCGGGCTGGGGCTTCGAGGACAACGACCTCGCCTTCCAGATAGCCACCGCGGGGTTCGCCATCCGCCTCTTCCGCGGGATGCGCTTCCTGCACCGCAACCTGCGCTCGTCGCTCCCGCTCCTGTGCCGCGACGGCCACGACCCGGCCGACGCCTTCCAGCGGCGCAAGCAGCACGTGCTCGACAAGTGGGCGCGCGTGCCACGCATCAGCGACGGCCCGCTCGCCGAGGTGCGCCGCGCGCGCATGCCGCAGATTCCGCGGACGGCCTGAGGGACGGAGGCGCGCGGCGGGATTCATGCTGAAAGTCCTCTCCATCGTCGGCACGCGCCCCGAGGCCATCAAGATGGCCCCGGTCGTGCGCGAGCTTGAGCGGCGGCGGGCGTGCGGCGTCATAAGCCGCGTCTGCGCGACGGCGCAGCACCGCGAGATGCTCGACCAGGTGCTCGAAGCCTTCCGCGTCGTGCCCGACTACGACCTCGACCTGATGCGCGGCGCGCGCACGCCGGCGCAGGTCGCCTCCGCGGCGCTGGCGCGGCTCGAACCCGTGCTCGAAGCCGAGCGCCCCGACTGGGTTCTGGTGCAGGGCGACACGACGACCGTGATGGCGGCGACGGTCGCGGCCTTCTACGCGGGCGTGCGCGTCGGCCACGTCGCGGCCGGCCTGCGCACGCACGACCCGCGCAAGCCCTTCCCCGAGGAAGGCAACCGACGCGTCGCCGGCTGCCTCGCAGACCTCCACTTCGCGCCGACCGAGCGCGCGCGCGAAAACCTCCTGCGCGAGAACGTGCCGCCCGCGAGCGTCGTCGTCACCGGCAACCCCGTTGTGGACGCGCTGCGCGAGATGTCGGGGTCGGACGGCGCGTGCGACCCGCCGGAGCTAAGTGAGTTGCCCGCGGGCGCGCGCGTCGTGCTCGTCACCGCGCACCGGCGCGAGAACTTCGGCGCGCCGCTCGAACGCGTCTGCCGCGCGCTTCGGGAACTCGCGCGCCGCTACGCGGGCGACGTGCGCGTCGTCTACCTCGTACACCGCAACCCGCGCGTGTGGGAGACGGCGCACCGTCTGCTCGGCGGCGCCGACGGCGTGACGCTGCTGCCGCCGCTCGGCTACCCGGCGCTCGTGCGCCTGCTCGGGCGCTGCCACCTCGTGCTGACCGACTCGGGCGGGTTGCAGGAGGAGGCGCCGTGCCTCGGCAAGCCCCTGCTCGTCCTGCGCGACGAGACGGAGCGCCCCGAGGCGCTCGAAGCCGGCTGCGTCCGCCTCGTCGGCACAGACCACGCGCGCATCGTCGAGGAGGCTTCGCGCCTGCTCGACTGCCAGACCTGCTACGCGCGCATGTCGCGCCCCACGAATGTCTACGGCGACGGACACGCCGCCCGCCGCATCGTCGATGCACTCCTCAAAACAGTAGACAGTAGACAGTAGACAGTAGACAGTAGGCGTCGCGGCGCTGTAGAAATTGAAGCCCGCGGCGGCCCGGTGCGTGCGCGCAGTGGCCCGGTGCGCACTCGCGGTGGTCAGGTGCGCGTGTGCAATGGTCGGATGCGCGCGCGCAGTGGCGGTTTGCGGCCCGCAAACTCCCGCCGCGCACGCGC
>DASVWB010000408.1:0-24579 GCA_036389815.1 Pyrinomonadaceae bacterium
GCGGGCTGGAGACCATGTCGATGATCCCGATGGGCGGCCACATCATCCGCCCGAACCCCTACCTCGTCGAGCACTACCCGGACTTCTACCTCAACATGGGGCTCGCCACCGAGAACGTCGCGCGCAGGTACGAGGTCTCGCGCGAGGAGCAGGACGCCTTCGCGCTGCAATCGCACCGGCGCGCGGCCGCCGCGCAGGACGCCGGCAAGTTCGACGACGAGATCGTGCCCCTCAAGGTCGCCTTCGAGGAGTTGGACGAGAAGGGCAGGAAGGCGACGCGCGAGGTCACGTTCACGAAGGACGAGGGCGTGCGGCGCGACACGTCGGAAGAGGGGCTGGCGAAGCTGCGCCCCGCGTTCCACGCGCATGGCACCATCACCGCGGGCAACGCCTCGCAGATGTCGGACGGCGCGGCCGCGGCCGTCGTCATGTCGGACGAGCGCGCGCGGCAACTGAACCTGAAACCCCTCGCGCGCTTCGTCGCCTACGCCACGGCCGGCTGCCCGCCCGAGGAGATGGGCATCGGCCCCGTCTACGCCATCCCGAAGGTCCTGAAGATCGCCGGCCTGAAGGCGGACGACATGGACGTTATCGAGCTGAACGAAGCCTTCGCCGCCCAGTCCATCGCCGTCGTCAGGACGCTGGGCTTAGACCCCGAGCGCGTCAACGTCAACGGCGGCGCAATCGCCTTGGGCCACCCGCTCGGCTGCACGGGCGCGAAGCTGACGGCGACCATCCTGCGCGAGTTGGAGCGCCGCGGCGGCCGCTACGGGCTGGTGACGATGTGCGTCGGCGGCGGCATGGGCGCCGCGGGAATCTTTGAAAGACTGTGAGCCGTAAGCCGTGGGCGGCGGGCGGTCGAAAACTGCTCACCGCTCACCGCTCACTTTTGCGACTGAAAGGAGCAAACGATGTCTGCCGTAGCCGAAGAGAAAAAGATAGTCGTGGGCGGGAGCTTCCTCATCGAGGAGCAGTCGCCCGCGCAGGTCTTCACGCCCGAGGACTTCACAGAGGAGCACCGCATGATCGCCGAGACCGCGCGCGAGTTCATGGACAACGAGGTCGTGGCGCGCGTGGCGGAGCTTGAGAAGAAGGACTGGGCGCTCTCGCGCGGGCTGGTGCGCAAGGGGGCGGAGCTGGGCTTCATCGGCGCGACGGTGCCGGAGGAGTACGGCGGGCTCGGCCTCGACCAGGTCTCGGGCTGCATCCTCGGCGAGGCGCTGGGCCGCTCGGCCTCCTTCGCCACGACGATGGGCGCGCAGGGCGGCATCGGCCTCCTCCCCATCCTCTACTACGGCACCGAGGAGGCGAAGCGGAAGTACATCCCGCGCATCGTCTCGGGCGAGCTGATCACGGCCTACGCGCTGACGGAGGCCGGCTCCGGCTCGGACGCGCTGGCGGCGAAGGCGACGGCGCGGCTGAGCGAGGACGGGAGCCACTACGTCATCAAGGGCGAGAAGATGTGGATCACGAACGGCGGCTTCGCGGACGTGTTCGTGGTCTTCGCCAAGGTGGACGGCGACAAGTTCACGGGCTTCGTCGTCGAGCGGCAGGAGGGCTTAACGAACGGCGCCGAGGAGCACAAGATGGGCATCAACGGGTCGTCCACGACGGCGCTCGTGCTCGACAACGTGAAGACGCCCGTCTCGAACCTGCTCGGCGAGGTGGGCAAGGGTCACAAGATAGCCTTCAACATCCTCAACATCGGCCGCTTCAAGCTCGGCGCGATGTGCCTCGGCGGGATGAAGGTGGCGACCGCGGAGGCCGTGCGCTACGCCAACGAGCGCCAACAGTTCGGCAAGCCCATCTCCTCCTTCGGCGCCATCAAGCACAAGCTCGCCGAGATGGCCGTCAAGTCGTGGGTCGGCGAGGCGATGATCTACCGCACGCTCGGGATGATCGAAGGCGCGATTGACGCGACCGCCTCGGCCGCAGACCCCGAGTCGAAGCTGCGGGCGATTGAGGAGTACGCCGCCGAGTGCTCGGCCATCAAGGTCACGCTCTCCGAGTACTGCGACTTCGTGGTGGACGAGATGGTGCAGGTCTTCGGCGGCTACGGCTACTCGGCCGACTACCCGGCCGAGCGCGCCTACCGCGACGCGCGCATCAACCGCATCTTCGAGGGCACGAACGAGATCAACCGGATGCTCATCCCCGGCATGCTCATGCGCCGCGCGATGGCCGGCAAGCTCGCGCTGCTGCCGGCCGCCCAGGCTTTGATGGACGAGGTGCTGTCGCCCTCGATGCCCTCACTCGACGAGGACGAGGCCGTACTCGCCGCCGAGGCGCGGCTCGCCGCGAACGCGAAGAAGGTCGCGCTGATGGTGCTCGGCACCGCCGCGCAGAAGTACATGACGGCGCTCGCGGAGGAGCAGGAAGTCCTCATCGGCGCGGCGAACATCATCATGGACGTTTACGCGATGGAGTCGGCCGTCCTCCGCGCGCGGAAGGCGGCGGCGGCGAAGGGCGAGGAGGCTTCGGCGCTCCAGCTCGACATCGTGCGCGTCTTCTGCAACGACGCGGTCGAGCGCGTCGAGGCGCAGGCCAAGAACACGCTCGCGGCCGTCGCGGAGGGCGACGAGTTGCGCACGCTCCTCGCCGCGCTCAAGCGCTTCACCAAGCACACGCCCGTCAACACCGTCGCCGCGCGCCGCCGCGTCGCCGACGCGATGATTAAGGCGAACCGCTACGTGTACTGAGGGGAGTAGACAGTAGACAGTAGACAGTAGACAGTAGGCTCCGCGGGCGGGCGTTGACGTTTCTAAGCGTGGGCGCCCGCCCGCGTTTGCTTTTCGACCGACTACTGGCTACTGTTTTTCTACCGGCTACCGACTACTGTCTACTGTCTACTGTCTACTGCTTTTCACCATGCGCATCATCCCCATCTCCGTGCCGACGCCCTTCTACGTGGGGCCGGTCAACTGCTACCTCGTGGCGGAGGAGCCTTTGACGCTCATCGACACGGGGCCGAAGACGAGGGAGGCGGCCGAGGCGCTGCGGGAGGGCTTGCGGCGCGCGCGCGTCCGCGTCTCCGACCTGAGGCGCATCGTGCTCACGCACGCGCACGAAGACCACTGCGGGCTGGCGAAGTCTCTGCGGGACGAGGCGAAGGACGCCGAGGTCTTCGTCCACGGGTGGGAGACGGGTCACCGCGCCGGGCGTCTGGAGTACGGCGAGAACCGCGCGCTGCTGGAACGCGCGGGCGTGCCCCCGGAAGAGGTGGCCGAGATGCGCCGGATGTACGAGGGCGTGAGGGCTTACGCCGACGCGCTCGAAGACCACGAGCACGCGGAGCTTTTCGACGACGACGAGATAAGGTTCGAGCGCGGCTCCCTGCGCGTCGTCCACACGCCCGGCCACACGCCCGGGTCGTGTTCGTTCCTGCGCGAGGCCGACCGCACGGTCATCGCCGGCGACTGCGTCCTGAAGCGCATCACGCCCAACCCCGTGCTCTCGCCCGACCCCGTAGACCCCGCGCGCCGCTTCCGCTCGCTCGCCGAATACCTCGTGAGCCTCGCGCGCCTGCGCGCGCTCCACCCGACGCTCGTCTACGGCGGCCACGGCGACCCCGTAGAGGACTACGAGGAACTCTTCAACCGCTACCTCCGCGCCATAAGCGAGCGCCAGTCGGAAGTCGTCCGCCTGATCCCCAAAGCGGGCGCCACCGCCTGGGAAGTCGCCCTCGAACTCTTCCCCGGCTCGCGGGACGTGCACCGCTTCCTCGCCGTCTCCGAGGCGGTCGCGCACCTCGACCTCGCACACACCGAGGGCAAGCTCGCCGTCGAGTTAAGCTCGGGGCGCGAAGTCTACCGCAAACCATAAGTAAGAAATCGCGCGGCCCGCTGCACGACGCCCCTAGTTGCCGCCGGAGGGCTTCGGGGCGTCAGGCGCGCGGCGCGAGAGGTTGACGCGGTTGTTCATGTCGCGCAGGGCGGCGACGTTTTTGTCGCGCAGGGCGAAGGAGGTCTTGCCGACGGACAGCTCGACGTAGGAGGCGCGCGCCAGCTTGAGGAAGGCTTCGTAGGGGATGTCGGCTTCGAGCGTCTCCTTGGCGTCCTCTGCGAACCAGCCCTCGCCGACGCCGTGCGCGGCGAGGCGCATTTGGCCGAGGCGGACGGTCTCGCCGTCGGCGACGGCCACAAGCTCGCGCTGCCCGGGCGGGTGGCGCGCGTCCCAGTTCTTCGCCTCGAAGGTGAGCCGCACGGTCGCGCGCCGCACGTAGTCGAGCTGCTTGCCGGGGCAGTGGAGCGCCGCCTGAAGGCTGACGCAGACGCCCTTGACGACCGACTCGGCCGCCTTCGCCATCTCGCAGGTGACGCTCATCCGGCGGAGCGCGACGACCGTCTCGTGCCCGAAGCCGTCGTACGTGGTGTCTATCCTGCCGCCGTGGTCGAGCGCGACGGGCGCGGCGGGGGTTTGAGGGGCGGCGGGGCGGCGCTGGCCTTGCGCGCAGACCGCGGCCGCGAGCGTCAGCGTGACGCAGCAGAGCGTGACAGTCCTTTTCATGACGGTTTGAAATCCTTGCGGGGCGCTCGGGTCCTTCGGCGCTGAGGCGCGTGCGGCGTGGGGCTGTTCGTGCGAGGGCGACGTGGCATTGTGACGAGCCGCCGCGGGCTTCGTGTCGCCTTAAGAAGATACTAGGGAGCGGCGCGCGCGGCTGTCAAGGGTTTACTTTTCGCCGGCCGCCTTCGCGGGAGTTTGCCGCGCGGCGCTCACCCGCGCCGCAGCTCGACCGCCGCCTCGCGCACGGTCGGCGGGGGCAGGCGCATCCACTGCGGCCGCCCCGTCGCGGTCGCGCGCACGGTCGCCGCGCCGTCGCGGAAGCCGGCCAGTTGCTCCGGCGTCAGCACGACCCTCAGCGAGCCGGGGCACGGCCGCGGGTCGAAGGAGGCCCACTCGTTGTCGCGGATGCGAAGCGTGGAGAGGGTCTCGGAGTGCGCGCCCTGTATCAGCTCCACACGCACGTCCACGGTCGTCCGCCCCGACCCCTCCGCCGCGACCTCGACGACCGAGCCCTCGCGCAGCGCCCCTTCGCTCAGCCTCAACTCAAGGCTCCGCACCTGGTAGTAAGCCCTGTAGCCGGACGCGAGGGCCGTGACGGCGCACAGCGCGAGGAACGCCACCGTCGCCCTCCTCAAAAGGGCGAGCGGCCGCGCTTCGGGTAAGGATAGACTGTCGAACATGGCGTTTGCCTCGCCCCCTCCCTCGGCGAAATAACCTCGGGCGGCCCCCTCAACGGGGCGGGAGCCCTGTCCCGCGTCTCGCGGCCGTGACGGCGAGGCGCACGGCGCCGACGACGGCGCGCGGCTCTTCGAGCTGTATGTGGTGGCCGCTCTTCGCGGAGACGACGAGCCTGCTGTTGCGCGAGAGGTCGGTCAGGCCCTCCTTCTGCCGCCGCTTCTCTTCGTTGACGCTCCTCCACTCGTCTGCGGAAATCCCCTGCGGCGGGTCGCCGTGTTCGGGGCCCGGCAGGAGGACGACCAGCGGCGTGTCGCCGAGCGGGCGCGGCGACTTTGCGCGCGCCTCGTACATCGCCTGCAACTCCTCGGCCCAGAAGTCCTCGCCCGCGGCCGAGCGCGGCGGCCGCGAGAGGAACCAGAGGCGCGCCGCACGCGCCCGCGCAGGGAGTTTGTCGAAGGGCGGCTCAATCTTCGGCGCGCCGAACACCTTCCGGTTGAACTCGAACTGCTCCACGTCCTCTTTAGACGCCGGCCGGGGCGGGCTGTTCCGCACCGTCTGCGGCGCGGGGACGAGCCTGCCCCGCGCGCCGTCGCGCACGCGCACGAACTTGCCCTGGTACATCAGGACTGTGTCCTCGTGCGTGGGGTCAACGAGTACGAGCGCGGCCGTCTCGCGCGGATACCTCTCGGCGTAGACGCGCGCGATGAGGCCGCCGATGGAATGGCCGACGAGGACGTAGGGCGGCCTGACGCCCGCGGCGCGCAGCAGCGCGTGAAGCTCCGCGGCGTCTTGCAGCATGGTGCGCGGCGTCGGGCCGGGGTCGCTCCACGCGAGCCCCGCGCGGTCGTAGCTGCACACGCGCGCGAAGCGGCTCACGCCCGGCTGCACCGGCCCCCAGTCGAAAGAGAAGTCGCCGGCCCCCGCGACGAGGACGACCGCCGGCCCGCCCGTGCCCGTGCAGTTGATGTGCAGGCGGTATCCGCCCACGTCCAACAGCCTGCCGGGCGGCGCGGGCTCCTTCTGCCGGGCGGCGGCCGACAGCGGCAGCAGCAGCAAGAACGCCGTGACGATGGTCTTCATGGTCTGCGTGCCTCCCGGGGCGGCGTCCGCGCGGCACGCCCCTCGGTCTACGCGGCCCCGGGCGGTCGCGGGCCGGACTCGTGGCGCCGGCCGGAGGGCGTGCTGTGGAGTGTGAGGCGCGTCCGCATGCGCCGCTGCCAGCGGCTGCGCGCGGACTCGACCTCCTCGATCTGCGCGATGGTCTCGCCCAGCGCCTCGCCGCCCATCTGCCGCATCTTGAGGTAGAGGAGCGCCGGCACGATGGACATGAAGGGGACGACGAAGATGTTGACGAGGCCGAAAAACTGCTGCGCGACGGGGCTCGAAGGGCCCACCCTGACGCCCGCCGCGCTGCGGAGCGTGCCGTAGCGGCTGAGCAGCGCGCTCACCGTGATGGGGATGAGGAACTGCAAGAGCGAGACGATGATCACCGTCCGCCACGAGCGCGCCGCCAGCTCGCGCGAGCGCCGCAGCGCGGCCTTCTTCTCCAGCCCCTCCATCAGCACCACCGGCGCGTAGAAGAGGTAGCGGATGGTCATCACCACCCCCGGCACGAAGAAGAGGATGAACCCGAGGACGATGCGCAGCGTGGCGCGCACGGCCGTCGAGAGGAAGGGTCGCCAGCGGCGGCGCAGCGCGGCGAAGGCCGTGCCGAGCTGGACGGGGCGCAGCGGCGCCACGTAGAGCTGCGCCACGACGAGCGACGTGACGCCCGTGATGATCGAGGCGGAGACGAAGTAGGCGACCGCCTGGAGGAGCGCCACCACGACGACGCACAGGACGAAGAGCACCTTGGGGATGCGCCCCTCGGCCAGGTAGAGCGCGACCATCAGCAGCGTGAGGGCGATGACCGGCGCGTGCGCGAGGACGGAGAGGTAGACGAACTTCGGGAAGTGCTCGACGAAGAGCGCGAAGGCGCGGCGGTAGAGCGAGCCGACGCCCTCGGCGTTGGCTCTCAGCGAGTTGGCGAAGGCGGCGGCCGTCTGCGGGCGCGCGGCCGGGTCTTTCGCCAGCGCCCCCTCGACGACGCGCGCCACGCGCGTCGGCACCTTCCGGTTCTTGCCCTTGAGCGGCGGCGGGGAGCTGTCCGCGTGGCGGCGCATGACGGAGACCACGTCGCCCTCGAAAGGCGCCTCGCCCGCGAGCATCTGGTAGGCGATGACGCCCAGAGAGTAGATGTCGGAGCGCGCGTCGAGCCGCCCGCCGCGGCACTGCTCGGGCGACATGTACTGCGGCGTGCCCATGATGGCCCCGACGCGCGTCAGCCCCCCGGCGGCCTCGGTCTGGCGCGCGCCGCCGTCGGCCGTCTCGCGCCCGTGCAGCATGAGCGTCGGCTCGCCGTCCGCGGCGGGGCCGGCCTGCGTCGCGCCCCCCGCGGGGGCTTCGCCCTCCGCGAAGAGGAGCGTGTCGCCCAGGTCGCCGCCCCCGCTGCGCGTCGCTTCCGTCGCGCCGCCGCCCGCGCCCCGCGGCGGCAGCATGAGCGTCCCGGCCTCCTGGTCGGCCGCGGCGCGCGCGCCGGAGAAGTCGCCCGTGGGTTGTGACCCTGCAACTGACCCGGCCCGCGCGCGCGTCGTCGCCGCGGCGTCACCGTCCGCCTCGGCCAGCTTGGCGATGCCGAAGTCGAGCACCTTGACGCGGTAGCCGCCGAGGCGGTTCGGCTCGAGCCAGATGTTGTCGGGCTTGAGGTCGCGGTGGACGATGCCTTGCTGGTGCGCCTCGTGGACGGCGGAGGCGGCCTGCTCCAGCAGGTCAACGACCCATTCGAGCGGGAGCCGCCGCTCCTCGGCGAGCACGTCGCCGAGCGTGCAGCCGTCGAGGTACTCCATCACGAGGTAGGCGACGCGCCCCGGCCCCTCGCCCGAGAAGCCGAAGTCCGTCACCTCGACGACGTTCGGGTGGCGCAGCCGCCCCGCGGCGCGCGCCTCGCGCCGGAAGCGCTCGACGAACTCCTCGTTGCGCATGAACTCGGGCGCGATGAGCTTGAGCGCGACGAAGCGCTCCGTGCCGAGGTGGGTGGCGAGGTAGACGGCCCCCATGCCGCCCCTGCCGAGCAGGCGCTCCAGGCGGTACTTCTCGTCCAACACCCGCCCGACGTACTGTTCGAGCCCGTCCATGTGCGCGCAATCCTACAGTAAAAGGCGACCGCGGGGCTAAATCCCGTAGGCCGTGAAGCCGCCGTCCACGACGACGCACTGCCCCGTGACGTAAGAGGCCGCAGGCATCGAGAGGAAGGCGACGACGCCCGCCACCTCCCGCGGCTCGCCGACGCGGCGCATGGGCGTGTGCGAGATGATGCGCGCCAAACGCCCGGCGTCCCCGAGCACGGGCGCGGCGAGCGGCGTGCGGATGTACCAGGGCGCGACGGCGTTGACGCGTATCCGGTCCTCCGCCCACTCGACGGCGAGGCTGCGCGTCATCTGGAGGAGCGCCGCCTTGCTCATCGCGTAGGGCGCGCCCGTGCTCGTGTGCACGAGGCCGGAGACGGAGGAGACGTTGACGACGCTGGCGCCGCCTTCCAGTTCCGCGGCCGCGGCCTTCAGGAGCGGGTGCGCCGCGCGCGTCAGCTCGAAGGCCGCGGTGAGGTTGGTCGAGATGACCCGCTCGTACTCCTCCGCGGTGTACTCGGTGGCCGCCTTGCGTATGTTCATGCCGACGTTGTTGACGAGCGCGTCCAGGCGGCCGAACTCTTCCAGGCGGCCGAGCACGGCCGCGCGCCCCTCCGCGGTCGAGAGGTCGGCCGCGACGCCGTGCGCGTCGAGCCCCCGGCGGCGCCAGCCCTCGACCTGCGCCCCGACGCGCGCCCCGTCGCGCGCCGCCGCGACGACGGTCGCGCCGAAGGAAAGGAACTCCTCCGCGACCGCCAGCCCTATCCCGAGCGTCCCGCCCGTGACGAGCGCCGTCCGCCCCTTGAGGCTCCAGCGCCCGCCCGCCTCCTGCGAGTTCGACACAGACAAACCCCCGACCTCCCTCAAGCCACCCCGCGCCGTTCGCACGGGATTGTAAACGAAAACTCACCCGCCGCGCCGCGTGAAGAGGACGAGGAAGGCGCGCTGGCCTTGCGCCGCCGTCTCGTAGACGTGCTCGGCGCGGTAGCCGCGCTCCGTGATGAGCTTCAAAGGCTGGCGCGACTCGTCCCACTCCGCGTCGCGGAAGGCGGCCCAGAAGCTCTCGCCGCGCAGGGCGTCGGCGCCGCGGACGGCCACGCCGTCGAAGTCGCGCGGGAGGAAGTAGGCCGGGTCTTCCGCGACGCCGGGCACGCCCTTGACCGAGACGACGCGGAAGCGCCCGGCCGCCCCCCCGCGTTCGAGCGCGAACCAGAGGTGGTAGGCGATGAGGTCTTCGAAGGCGTAGAGGTCTGCGGGCTCCCCCCGCGCCGCGTCCCTCGCCGCGGAGGCGGCGAGCCCCTCCCACGCGCACCAGACGAACGTGCCCTCGCGCCGCACGAGGTTCAGCGCGCCGACCGCCCCGAACCAGCAGCAGAGGAGCAGCAGCGCCCCCGCCCTCCACCACGCGGGGCGCAGGCTCCCGAGCGCGAGCCCCGCGAGCAGCGCGTACGGCCCGGCCGCCACCATCAGGTGCCGCGCGCCCCAGACCGAGTGCGGCAGCACGTAGCTCGCGGCGAAGGCGAGCGCCGCCGGCACCGCCGCGAAGACGAGCAGGAACGTCGCCGCGCCCTCCACAGACCCGGGAAGAGGCCGAAGAGGTTCGGCACGACCCTCATCTTTCCCCGACTCTTTCTCCGCCGCGCGCCGACGCCGCGCCCCGCCGACGAGCAGCGCGACCACGGGGACGCCTACGAGGAGCAGCCCGAGGAGCGCGCCGCCGCGCGCGTAAGCCGGCTCGGCCGTGCTCTGCCGGAAGTAGAAGGGCGCGTTGAAGGAGACGAAGAGCTGCACGAGGTCGCCCGCGCCCGGCCGCTCAATCCAGCCGATGTTCTGCGCGAGCCCGCCGCCCGCCCCCGCCGCGCGCGCGCACGCCCACGCCCACGGCGCGTAGGCCGCGACGAGCGCCGTCACCACGAACAGAAAACCTCTCAGCCTCCGCCTGTCCCGGAAACCCAGATACGCCGCCTCGCACACGACGACGAGCCAGCCGTAGTAGTGCGTGTAGACGAGCAGGAGGTTGACGAAGGCGAGGGCGCAGAGGGTCGCGCGCGCGCGCCCGCCCGAGTTCGTCAGCCGCGCGAAGAGCCAGAGCGAGGTGAGCGTCAGCAGGAGCAGCAGGCCGTACATCCTGACCTCCTGCGCGTACTTGATGAGGTAGCCGTTCGCGGCCGCGACGAGCAGCGCCGCGTTCGTCGCGGCCGCGCCCAGTCGCAGCTCGCGCGCGAGCAGCAGCAGCGGCACGACCGCCGCGATTGAAGCCAGCGCCGGGAACAGGCGCAGCCACAGCAGCGACTCGCCGCCCGCGGCGACCCAGAGTTTGAGCAGCGCGTAGAAGAGCGGCGGGTGTATGAGGTCTGCGGCGGCGAAGCGCCACAGCGCGCCCCACGCGTGGCGCGCGGCGTGGACGCTGAAGATTTCGTCGAACCAGAGGCACGCGGCCGTCAGCCGCCGCATGCGCGCCGCGGCGTAGAGGCAGACGAGCAGCGCCGTCAGCAGAACGCGCGGCGGCGGCGCGGCACCCTTCATAAAGCGGACGAGCCTGCCCTGCCGGAAGTTCATTTGAAGAGTAGACAAAAGCAGTAGACAGTAGACAGTAGACAGTAGACAGTAGAAAAACCACCGTCAGCCGAGGCGTCCGGGTAGCAGCGTCAACATTCGCGGCGCGGGGCGCTACTGTCTACTGCCTACTGTCTACTGCTTTCAAGGCAGCGTCTCGGGCTCGCCCGCGCCCTCGCCGGGCGCCTCGTCGGGGTTCCCGGCGGCGGCCTCTTCGAGGTCGAGCGCGGCCTCGCCGAGCCGCGCGGTGAGCCAGTTGAGGAAGACTTCGGCCTCGCGCCCCTTGCCCGTCCAGCGCGCGCGGTCGAACATCGTGAGCGCCATCTGGAGCGCGTGGTGCTGGCCGGCGCGGTCGCCCGCGAACTCGAACTGGCGGTAGAGCTTGTCTATCAGCTCGACGGACTCGCGCGCCGTCTCCACGTCCTTGAAGCCGAGCTTGTTCGCGAAGAACTTCGAGTAGATGTTCTGCGGGTGGGCGGTCGAGGTGTAGAGGTCGAAGTACCCCTGGTGCAGCCCGGCCTCCTGCAAGACGGAGCCGACGTAAGAGGCGCGCGCGCCCGTGATGACCGCGATGTCCTCGATCTCGCCCATCCCCGAGAGGAAGAGCGAGATGATCTGGTCCTTCCTCGAAGGCTTGCCCGGCCCGCGGCGGGTCTGCGGCCCTTGCGCGCCCTGAGACTTCCTGCTGCTCATTCGATTCCCCCTCCCTTTTCTACGCCGCGCTTGTCGCAAAAGACGGTCGCTACTTTATCACCTCGAACTCAAAATAGATTGTCTTCCCGCGGATGACGAAGCAGAGGTACTGCTCCCAGAACCGCCGCAGGAAGCGCAGCGCCGGCCGCCGGTTGCAGGCGTTGACCAGCAGCTCGAAGCCCAGCAGCCGCCAGAGCTTGAGCATCGTCACGCGGACGAGGCGCGGGCGGAGCCGGACGTGGCTGTAGAAGTCGAAGTCGGGGCGGTCGCCCGTGAAGTAGGCGAACGACTCGGTCGTGAGGTGGTGCTTGTGCGTCGGGTCGGTGTAGGAGGCCACGTCGGAGAAGTGCGGCGTGTCGAGCCTGATGACGGCGCCGGGCTTCGCCACCCGGTAGAGTTCCGCGACGACGGCCAGCACGTCTTCGACGTGCTCGATGACCTGGTTGCCGACGATGAGGTCGAACTCGTCGTCGGGGAACGGGTACGGCACCCGGTCGAGGTCGTGCAAAACGTCGGCGTCCGAGCGCGGGTTGCTGTCCATGCCGACGGCCCCCGGCGTCTTGTGCTTCCCGCACCCGATGTCGAGTATCTTCATGCGCCGTCGGAGTGTAGCCGCCGCGCTCTCGCGCCGACAAGCGCGGGCGCGCGCGCGGCGGCGGGAATTTTTTTCGGAACCGGCCGGCCAGCGGCGGCGTGAGTAGTGAGTGAAAAACTATCTCAGGAGGTTTTTTATCCCGTGAAAATCAAAGCTCTTCCGCTCGCAGCCCTGGCGCTCGTGCCCGCGTCGGTGTGCGCGCAGACGGTCGCACCGGCCGCGCCGCCGTCGCCCGCCGCCGCCGTCGCCGCGCCCGCCGCGCCGGCTCAGATCGCCCCGCCCGCGTTGGCAGCCGCGCCGCAGGCCCCGGCCGCCGCGCTCGCGCTCCCGCCCGCCGCGCCGCGGGCGCAGACGCCTCCGTCCCCGGCCCGGGCGCCGGAGGCGCCTTCAGGCTTCTCGACGAGCTTCCTCGTCGAGGGCAACTTCCTCGGCGTCCGCACCGAAGAGGTCACGCGCGAGAATGCCTCGCGCTACGGCCTGTCGGGCGAGCCGCGCGGCGTCGGCGTCCGCGAGGTCGTCAAGGGCAGCCCGGCCGAGAAGGCGGGGCTGCGCGCGGGCGACGTCATCCTCCGCTTCGACGGCGAGCCCGTCACCAGCGTCCGCAAGCTGACCCGGCTCGTCGAGGAGTCCGCGCCCGAGCACACCGCGCGGCTCACGGTGCTGCGCGGCGGCTCTGAGCAGGAGCTGTCGGCCACGCTCGCCCGCCGCGAGCCCTTCGTCAACTCCCGCTTCGGGGAGATGGTCGGCGTCTACCCGAACGTCGACGGCGAGGTGGCGAAGCAGCTTGAGGAGCGGCTGAAGAACTCCGAGACGTGGAAGCACAACGAGGAGCAGATGCGCAGGCAGCTCGAAGGCATGGGGCGCAAGTACCCGGGCCTCTTCGGCAACGCCTACAGGCGGCGCATCGGCGTGACGACGACGGCGCTCGGCAAGCAGCTCGCGGACTACTTCGGCGTCTCGCACGGCGTGCTCGTCAGCGCGGTCGAGGAGGGCAGCCCGGCCGAGAAGGCGGGGCTGCGCGCGGGCGACGTCCTGACCGAGGTCGACGGCAGGCAGGTAGGCGACGCGGACGACCTCGTCGAAGCGCTCTCGGCGAAGGAGGAGGGCGAGGTCACGCTGACGGTCGTGCGCGACCGCAAGCAGCGCACCGTGCGCGTCACGCCCGAGCGCCGCGCGCTGCCGGGCGTGGAGCTGATGCCCGGCTCCTTCCGCTTCATGACGCCGCCCGCGGTCGCGCTCGCGCTGCCGCGCGTCACCATGCCGCGCGTCACCATGCCGCGCATCACCATGCCGCGCGTTAACGTGCCGCGCGTCGTGACGCCCCGCGTCAGGGTCTTCCGTTCCGGCGACCGGGTTCTTTAAGACCCAAGCTTTCGCGCGTCGAATCAGGTCAGAACCACCCGCGGCAGAGGGTGGACGTTACGCGGCGAGTCCTTTTGTCGTAACGTCCACCCCCTGCCGCGGGTGGTTCTGACCTTTACGGCGTCTGTATAATCGCGGCGGGAGGGAAGCGTTCTTGTCTTCGACGGCCGTAGTTAGACAGGCGGAGTTCGACGCGCTCGTGGCGGAGGCGGCCGCGTGCCGCAGGTGCGAGGCGATGTGCGGGCGGAGCGCCGTGCTGAGCGCGAGCAACGGCCGCCCGGGCGCGCTCCTGATGTTCGTCGGCGAGGCGCCCGGCCGACAGGGCGGCGACCGCACGCGCGTGCCCTTCTCGGGCGACCAGTCGGGGCGGAACTTCGCGCGCTACCTCGCCTCAATCGGGCTGGGGCGCGAGCGACTCTTCATCACCAACGCGGCGCTGTGCAACCCGCGCACGGAGACGGGCGCGAACCGCAAGCCGACGCGGCGCGAGGTCGCGAACTGCTCGGAATTTTTGCGCCGGCAGGTTGAGGTCGTCGCCCCGCGCGTGGTCGTCACGCTCGGGGCCGTGTCGCTTGAAGCCCTCCGTGCGGTCGAGTATCATCCCCTCACGCTCAAGGAGAACGTCGGACAGGTACACGCTTGGCGCGGGCGTCTGCTCGTGCCGCTCTACCACCCGAGCCCGCAGGTGCTCGCCTCGCACCGCCGCGAAGCGCAGCAGCTCGAAGACTACAAATCGGTCGCGCGCGCCGTGGCCCTTGCGGGCGCCGCCGCCGCGGGCGCGGCCGGGCGCTAAGGTCGAAGCCGCGAAGGCCGGAGGTCAAAAAACCATGTCGGAAAGAAGTCAGAGCCCTGGGAACATTCACCTGCCGGGCGCGTTCGCCCGCCCGCTCGCGGCGCTCCTGCTGGCGGCCGCCGCGTGCGCCGCGCAGACGGCCGCGGGCGCGAAGCCCGTCTCGAAGGCCGACGCGCGTGGAGACGCCGCACACTACGGCGCGGCCGCCGACGCGCCGAAGGCCCCGGCGGCCGCGGCCGCCGCGCCGAAGGTGGGCGAGGCCGCGCCCGACTTCAAGCTCCCTTACGCGACGCAGGAGAAGATTTTCATGAAGCCGGACGAGCAGATGGCGCTCTCGTCGCTCAAGGGCCGGAACGTCGTCCTCGCCTTCTACCCGGCCGACTGGTCGGGCGGCTGCACGACCGAGGTCTGCACGCTGCGCGACACCTTCGCCGAGCTGTCGAAGCTCAACGCGACGGTCTTGGGCGTGAGCGGCGACTACGTCTTCTCGCACCACGAGTGGGCGAAGCACCACCAGTTGCAGTTCCCGCTGCTCTCCGACCACGACCACCGCGTCGCGCGCATGTACGACAGCTTCATGGAGCAGGCCGGCTTCAACAAGCGCACCGTCTACCTCATCGACAAGGAAGGCGTCGTCCGCTACGTCAACCTCGCCTTCAAGGCAGGCGACAAGAAGGACTACGACGCCCTGCGCGCCGAGCTTGAGAAGCTGAAATGAGGGAAGTAGACAGTAGACAGTAGACAGTAGACAGTAGGCTCCGCTTTGCGGGGGTTGAAGATAACAGCCGTAGTGTCCGTGCGGCGACTGTGTTTCTACTGTCTACTGTCTACTGTCTACTGTCTACTGTCAGGTTCATAGTTCAAAAGATGCCCGAAGCCGTAGAGAGACAGGCGGGGGAGGGGGCGGCGCTCAGGCGCTCGGCGCTCGAAGCGGAGCACGCGCGGGCGGGCGCGCGTCTCGTCGGGCGGGAGGGGTGCGTCGTGCCGGCCTCTTACGGCGACCCGGCCGCGGAGTACGAGGCGGTGCGCGGCCCCGGCGCGGGGCTCTTCGACCTCTCGGCAAGGGGCCGTGTGGAGGTGTCGGGCGGGGAGGCCGTGCAGTTCCTGAACGGCATGGTGACGAACGACGTGGCGGGGCTCGCGGAGGGCGCGTGGATGCACGCGGCCTTCCCGAACCCGCAGGGCCGCCTCGTCGCCGCGGCGCGCGTCCTGCGCGACGGCGGCCGGTTCATCTTCGACACCGAGGCCGCGACCTACCCGACGCTGCTCAGGACGCTCGAACGCTTCACGCTCGCGGGCGACTTCCGCGTGCGCGACCTGACGCCCGCGACCGCGCTCCTCTCGCTGCAAGGCGCGCGCGCGGCCGAGTTCGTCGGCGCGGTTTTAGGAGACGCGGTCGCCGGCCTCGCGCGCGGCCGCGTCGCCACCGTCCGGGGCGACGCGGGCGGCGAGCCGGTCTTAGCCGTCCGCACGACGCACACGGCCGAGGACGGCTTCGACATCTTCGCCGACGCCGCGCAGGCGCCCGCCCTCTGGCAGTCCTTTACGGAAGCGGGCGCGCGCCCCGCCGGGTACGACGCGCTCGAAGTCCTGCGCGTCGAGGCGGGCGTGCCGCGCTACGGCGTGGACGCCTCGGACGCGAACGTCGTGCTCGAAGTCGTGGACGAGGCGGAGGCCGTCAGCTACACGAAGGGCTGCTACGCGGGGCAGGAGATCATCGCGCGCATACACTGGCGCGGCCACGTCGCCAAGCGCCTCGCCGGCGTCGTCTTCGCGCGCGACGCCGAGCCGCCCGCGGACGCGCGCCTGCGCGACTGCGCCGAGGGGCGCGAGGCGGGCCGAGTCACCTCCTCGGCCTACTCGCCGCGCCTGCGCCGCCACGTCGCGCTCGCGCTCGTCAAGTACGACTTCCTCGCGCCGGGCACGGAGCTGAAGGTCTTCGCCGAAGGCGCGGAGGTCTGCGCGGCGCACGTCGCCGAACTGCCCCTCGTGCGCGGCGGCTGGTACGCGAAAGCGCCCGCGGCGGACGCGGGGGAGTCGGCCTGATGCCGGACGAGAGAGCCGCGGGCGCGGGCGAGAAGGCCGCGGGCGCGAACCCTTCGGGCGGGCTCGCCTACGAGCAGGCGCGGCTCGCCTACAACATCATCCAGGCGCTCCTCGAACACACGCGCGTCACGCAGGACCTCGTCGCCCTGATGGCGCAGGCGCTCGGCGACGAGACGCAGGAGGCGCTCGTCAACACCCCGCACTGGGCCGCCTACATGGACAGCCGACGCGTCCTCGAACACACGCGCGCCGACGTCGAGAAGTTCGCAGAGGTCTGGACGCGCCTCGCGGAAGAACTCTCCCCGCCGCCGCCGCCCCCCCCGGCGACCCCCGAAGCCGGCTGACGGGGCCGCGCCCTTCGCGCGCGGCCCCGTAGAGACGACTACCGCCATGAAGAGACCTGTCTACCGCTGCATGTTCGTGACGCTGTTCGTGCTGTCTGCGTCGGCCGCCGCGGCGGCGCAGTCGGGGCGCGAAAAGGTTTTCGAGGCGCTCGACAAGGGCGGGTGCGCCCGCGTGGAGCCGGGCGGGGTCGAGGTCTGCGGGTACGATTACGCGTCCGAAGGGAGGAACGTCGAGGCCGTCTCGTTCCGCCCGGCGGGCGCGGGCAGGTTCCCGGCGCTGCTGCTCATCCCCGGCCACCAGCGGAGCGCGAGGGACTACCTTGGACTGGGCGCGGCCTTCGCGAGCGCGGGGTTCGCCTGCCTCGCCGTCTCGCAGCCCGGCTTCGGGAGGTCTGAGGGCGGGGCCGACTTCGCCGGCCCCCGCACGTTGGCGGCGCTGCGCGCGGGGCTCGAAAGGTTCAAGCGCGAGCCTTACGTGGACGCGGGCCGCCTCGGCGTCTACGGCTACTCGCGCGGGGCGATGGCCGCCTCGCTCCTGGTCGTCGGCTCGCGCGACGTGCGCGCGGCCGTCTTCGGCGGCGGGGTCTACGACTTCAAAAAAGCCTACGACGAGGTCACGAACGAGGGCATCCGCAGGAACATGGAGCGTGAAGCCGGCCTGACGCCGGAGGCCGTCAAGGCACGCTCCTCCGTCCTCCACATGGAGGCGCTGCGCTGCCCCGTCCTCATCCTGCACGGCGAAAAGGACGAGAGCGCCCCGCTCAGCCAGGCGCTCCTCCTGCGCGACCGCCTGACCGCGCTCAAAAAAGATTTCGAGATAAAGATAGTGCCCGACAAGGGGCACGCCCTCGGCATGGACGAGGTGCTCGGCAGCTCGCTCGACTTCTTCAAACGCAGGCTCGCCCCCGGCGCCCCGAAAGGTGAGCGCGCGCCGCGCGGCCGCCCGCGGCCTCGTCCCGGCGGCGCACGGTCGTCTTCCTCCTGGACGACAACCACCTCTCGCCGGCCCTATTTGAAGATGGCGGAGGGCGCCTTGTAGTCCTTGTCCCAGGTCACGTAGGGCACGTCCGTCGCGCCGATGACGTACTTCACCACGCGCCAGCGCCCGGCCTGCTTCCTGAGCAGCGCGACGACGCCGTCGTCGAACACGCCTTCCTCGACCTGCTGCCGGTAAGATGTCGCCTTGTAGTCCAGCCGCCCGCCGTCCGGCGTCTGCGGCACGCCGCGCAGGAAGGCCCACCCGCCCTGCACCTTCAGCCCGTCAACCTTGAAGACGACCTTCTGCCTGAGTTCGCGCTCGACCGGCGCGCGCAGGGCGTCGGTGATGGCCTTGCGCTCGGCCGAGCCGGGCGCGGGCGTGTAGGTCGCCTTCTGTGCGGACGCCGCGGCGGCCGACAGCAGCAGGATGACGGGCAGCAGCAGGCTCACTCTTATACGCATCTGGCGGTGGCTCCTTGTCAGGGGTTTGAAGTTCGGGTCAGTCGTCGTGGCGGGTCGGGGCGTCGGCGTGTGGGACGAAGCAGCGGCGGCAGCGCGCCTCGTAGGCGTCCGAGGCGCCGACGACGACCTGCCCCTCGACCTCGACTATGCGCTGCGAGTAGTTGGCCGGCTGGCCGCAGCGGACGCAGATGGCGTGCGTCTTGGTGATGTACTCGGCCACGGCGAGGAGCTGCGGCATCGGCTCGAAGGGGCGGCCCGTGTAGTCCTGGTCGAGCCCGGCGACGATGACGCGCACGCCGCGCGCGGCCAGCGCGTTGACCACGTCCACCAGGTCGTTGTCGAAGAACTGCGCCTCGTCGATGCCGACGACCTCGGTGTCGGGCCGGAGGAGTTCGAGTATCTCGGCGGCGGTGCGCACGGCGTCCGACTCGTGGCGCATCTCGGAGTGCGAGACGATGTGGTCGCGCGAGAAACGCACGTCTATCTCCGGCTTGAAGACCTGCACCTTGAGGCGCGCGATGCGTGCGCGCCGGAGCCGCCTGATTAACTCCTCGGACTTGCCCGAGAACATCGAGCCGGCGATGACCTCGACCCAGCCCGTCGAGTTCTGCCCGGCCCTTGCGAGGTGCTCGTCGTTGCCTTCCGCTGTCAGTCTCTCCACCATCCTTCGGGTCTGCCCTTTCTAACTTCCCGCCTGAAGACTCACGCGTAGAGCCGCGCGTTGTAGAACGGCGCGAAGGCGGCGACGAGCGCCGTCTCGAAGCTCGTGGCGCGCGACAGGAGCCCCTTCGAGAGGACGCCCCACGCCCCCTCGCGGCTGCGCACGTCCGTCCCGCCGGCCACCTCGTCGATGACCTCGCCCAGCTCGCGCCCCGTCTGCTCGACGCGCGCGACGATCGACGGGGGGACGGTGACGGCGGGCGCGTGGCCGAAGTAGCCGCGCGCGCCGTCCGAGACGTAGGCCCAGCCGTGGAGGAAGGTCTGGCGCGCGCCGTCGAACGTGATCGAGTGGAAGCCGCCTTCGAGCCCGACGTAGAAGTCGGCGGCGCGCCCCTCCGCCCAGAGGAGCCGGCGCACGGCCTCCGCGCGGTTGCACGCGCCGCGCATGAGCTGCGTGTCGTTGAGCGGCATCCCCGGCACGCCCGTCTCGACGGGGCGCGCGACCAGCTCGGCGTGCCGCCAGCGCGGGTCGGCCGCCGCCACCCGCGCGCAGGCCGCGCGCAGCGCCATAATCTTGGCCGAGCGTGCCGAGCCGAGTGCGACGATCATCCCTTGTTACCTTTGGCGCGCGAGTCAGGCGGGGAGACCCTCCGACTACTCTTTAAGGGCGCGGGGCGCGACGAGGCTATAACAGGAGGGAGGGAAAAGGCAAAAGGGCAGGGGAAGTAGACAGTAGACAGTAGACAGTAGACAGTAGAAAACATCGGCGGGCGTCGCGCATTCAAACGCGACGCCCGCCGTAGTCGTCTTCACCTACTGTCTACTGTCTACTGCTGTTCTTCGTAGAGCACGACCTCGCCCTTGACGATCATGTAGGGGAGGCGGCGTTCGGGTATCCAGGGGTACTGGTCGGCGTAGTCCTTGTAGCGGTCGTTGGTGACGATGACGGCGTCGAGTTCGTGCGCGAACTGGATGATGAAGTAGTCGGCGTCGGTGCCGGCCGGCACCTGCCGCACCTGCTGCGAGCGGATGAGCTGCTCCAACTGCTCCTGGTCGTCGATGTCGTACTTGAGGCTGGCGTCGACGATGATGACGGCCTCCTGCCCGCGCTCCTCCAGCTCGCGCCGCACCTTGAGCAGGTTCGAGAGCTTCGGCTTCCCGCCCGCGCTGCGCTCCTCGTAGGCCACGTTGGCCCCGTCGATGACGACCACCTTCTTGCCGCCCGCCGGTTGTGTGGACATGCGCCCGCCCCTTTGTCCCGCGTGAGTCTCAGCAGAGCTTACCCGCGCCGAGTATACACGGCGCGGCGTGCGCGGCGTCTCACGAAATAGTCTCAAGTTTCTCGCCCGCGGCCGCCGCCTCTTCCGGGCACGTCACGCACAGGCCGAGGTCGCGCAGCAGCCCGTCTTCGAGCGCGTAAATCCAGCCGTGCACCGACAGCCCCTGCCCGCGCGCCCACGCCGCCTGCACGACCGTCGTCCGGCAGACGTTCGAGACCTGCTCGCGCACGTTCAGCTCGCAGAGCAGCCGCAGGCGCGCCGCCGCGTCCGGCTCGCGCGCGAGCGCGGCCGAGTGCTTCTCGGCCACGTCCTGCACGTGGCGCAGCCAGTTGTCTATCAGCCCGAAGCTCGCCCCTTCGAGCGCCGCCTGCACGCCGCCGCAGCCGTAGTGGCCGCAGACGATGACGTGCTTCACCTTCAGAACGTCCACGGCGTACTGCATGACCGAGAGGCAGTTGAGGTCGGTGTGGACGACGAGGTTGGCGACGTTGCGGTGGACGAACATCTCGCCGGGCGAGAGCCCGACGAGCTGCGTCGAGGGCACGCGCGAGTCCGAGCACCCGACCCAGAGGTACTCCGGCGTCTGCTGCCGCGCCAGCTTGCGGAAGAAGTCTGGCTCCCCCGCGCTGATCTCCTCGGCCCAGGCGCGGTTGCTGTCGAAGAGCCGCTTCAGTGTCTTCATCAGGACCCCAGCCCGCCTCAAACGATTTGTGGTACTCGGCGCGATGATACACGAGCGGGCGCGCGGCCCGCGAGCGCCGCCGCGCGGGGCGCCCGCTTGACACGCCCGCTCGGCGCTTGTTGTAATCGAACCCTCCTCGAAACATGCCGAAGCTCAGTGGGTGGCGCCGGGACAACGGAGGTCTAACGAGAAGTGTCAGCGAGTGAGTTGATCTACGACTGGAACAGCGTCGCGCCGGCGCACCCCGCGCCCGGGAGGCGCGTCAGCTTCGACGACGAGACGCTGCGCGACGGGCTGCAGTCGCCGTCGGTCTGCGAGCCGACGGTCGAGCGCAAGCTCGAACTGCTCCACCTGATGAACGACCTCGGGATCGACACGGCCGACATCGGCCTGCCCGGGGCCGGCGGCACGCACGCCGAGGGCGTCGAGCGGCTCGCGCGCGAGATAGTCGAGCAGAAGTTAAACATCAGGCCCAACTGCGCCGCGCGCACGCACCAGAACGACATCCGCCCCATCGCCGAAATCTCGCAGCGCGCCGGCATCCCCATCGAAGCCTGCACCTTCCTCGGCTCCTCCTTCGTCCGCTTCTTCGCCGAGGGCTGGACGCTCGACAAACTCCTGAAGCTCACGGAGGAGGCCGTCTCGTTCGCCGTCTCCGAGGGCTTGCCCGTCATGTTCGTCACCGAGGACACGACGCGCGCCGACCCCGACACCATCCGCGCGCTCTACACGACGGCCATCCGCGCCGGCGCGCGCGCCGTCTGCGTCTGCGACACCGTCGGCCACGCCACGCCCGACGGCGCGCGCGCCGTCGTCCGCTTCGTCAAGCGCATCATCGAGGAGCAGGGCGAGAAGGTTCGTCTGGACTGGCACGGGCACCAGGATCGGGGCCTCGGCGTCATCAACTCCATCGCGGCCATCGAGGGCGGCGCCGACCAGGTGCACGGCTCGGCCCTGGGCGTCGGCGAGCGCGTCGGCAACACGCCGATGGATCAGCTCCTCGTCAACCTCAGGCTGATGGGCTGGATAGACAACGACCTCTCGCGCCTGCGCGAGTACTGCGAGAAGGCGGCCGAGAGCTGCGGCTGGACGATACCGCTCAACTACCCCGTCTTCGGCCGCGACGCCTTCCGCACGGCGACGGGCGTCCACGCCGCGGCCGTCGTCAAGTGCTTCCGCAAGGGCGACAACGAGCTGGCCGACCTCGTCTACTCGGGCGTGCCCGCCGGCCTCTTCGGCATGCGCCAGCAGATAGAGGTCGGGCCGATGAGCGGCAAGTCCAACGTCGTCTACTGGCTCGAATCCCGCGGCATGGACGCCACGGACGAGCGCGTCCAGCGCATCTACGACCACGCCAAGAGCGCCCGCGGCGTCCTCAGCGAAGAGGAAGTGATGCGGTTGGTGTAGTGATTAGCGACGGGTGATGAGTGATGAGAGGAGGAGTCACGCGTCGTCTTCCTCTCATCACTCATCACCCGTCACTCATCACTTAATTTTTATGTCCGTCCCCGCCACAACGTCCGTCAGCGCCGAGGAGGCCGTGCGCGGCCTGCTGGGGGCGGAGCGCGTGCGCGCGGCCTTCCGCTTCTTCGAGGAGAGGGCGGGCGAGTTCGACGAGGAGCACACGGCGCTCGTGAGGATTCCGGCGCCGCCCTTCGGCGAGGGCGCGCGCGCCGCGCACTTGCGCGCGCGGCTGGAGGCGTGCGGGCTCGAAGGCGCGGGGCTCGACGCCGAGGGCAACTGCGTGGCGCTGCGGCGCGGGCGCTCGGAGCGGCCGCTGCTGGTCTTGAGCGCGCACCTCGACACAGTCTTCCCCGAGGGCACGGACTGCGAGGTGCGGCGCGAGGCTTCGGGGCTGATGCGCGCGCCGGGCGTCGCCGACGACGGCTGCGGGCTGGCGGCGCTCGTGGCCGTGGCGCGCGCCCTCGCCGAGTGCGGCATCGAGACCGACGGCTCGATCCTCTTCGTCGGCACCGTCGGCGAGGAGGGCGAGGGCGACCTGCGCGGGGTGCGCCACCTCCTGACCGCGTCGGAGTGGGCCGCCCGCGCCGACGCCTTCGTGAGCATCGACGGCCCGGGCCTTGAGCGCATCACGCACGCGGCGCTCGCCTCGCGCCGCTACCGCGTGACGTGCCGCGGCGCGGGCGGGCATTCGTGGGGAGACTTCGGCGTGCCGAACCCCGTCCACGCCGTCGGCCGCGCCGTCGCGCGGCTCGCCGCCTACCCCGCGCCGCGCAGGCCGCGCACGACCTTCAACGTCGGGCGCGTCGAGGGCGGCTCCGGCGTCAACGTCATCCCGCGCGAGGCGCGCATGGACGTTGACCTCCGCTCGGAGTCCCCGGTCGAGCTGGGTCGGCTCGACGCCTTCTTCCGCCGCGCCGCGCGCGAGGCCGCCGAGGACGAGAACGCCGCGCGGCGCGCGGGCGCGCCCCCGCTCGAAATAGAAGTCCGGCTCATCGGCGACCGCCCCGGCGGCGAGACCCCCGTCGAGCACCAGCTCGTGCGGCTCGCGGCCGAGGCGACGCGCGCGCTCGGCTCGAAGCCCTACCTCGACTGCTCCTCGACCGACTCGAACATCGCCATCTCGCGCGGCCTGCCCGCCGTCACCGTCGGCGCGGGCGGCACCTCCGGCAACACGCACACGCTCGAAGAGTGGTACGACCCCGCCGGGCGCGACCTCGGCCTCAAACGCGCGCTCCTGCTCGCGCTCGGCGTCGTCGGCCTAGCGTGAGGGGGGAAGGCAGTAGGCAGTAGACAGTAGACAGTAGACAGTAGACAGTAGTCAGTAGATAAAAGAAGGGCGGCGCGCTTCGGTATCGAACCTGGCGCGCCGCCTCTGCTTTTCCTACTGTCTACTGTCTACTGTCTACTGTCTACTCCCTTTTCAGTTGACCGGAATCGTGATGACGGTCGAGCCGGGCTTGCCGGCGGGGAAGCGCTTGCCGCGCGCGATGCGGACGGCGGTCGAGCCGTAGGCTTCGGCGCCGGCCGTGGCGCCCGCGACCGACGCCTGCGTGACGCGGCCGGCCTCGTCGTAGCTGACGGAGACGCGGACGGACTTCGGGCCGGAGGGGGCGGCGGGCGCGGCGGGCTTGGCCGCGGCGGCGGCGTCCGGCGAGGTCAGCTCGTCCCTCTTCGCGGCGGCATCTTCGCGGCGCTCGCGCTCGCGGCGTTCGCGTTCGCGGCGCTCGCGCTCTTCGCGGCGCGCGGCGTCCGCGGCGGCAGCGGAGGCTTCGGCGTTCGGGGTCGTAGCGTCTTCGGGCGCGGCCTCGGCGGGTGCGGCCTCGGCGGGCGCTGCTTCGGCGGGCGCGGCCGGCGCGGGTGCGGCGGCTGCGGCGGAGTCGGCCGCCGCGGGCTTCGCCGCAGGGCTCTTCAGGAGCGGGACGGCCGCCGCGGCGCAGGCCAGCACGACGGCCGCGGCCACGCCCGCCACCACGAACTTCTTCTTCGAGCCGCCGCCCGCGCTCTCGACCATCATCGAGAAGGGCTCGGCCGAAGACCCTCTGGCCGGCGAGTCCGCGGCCGGCGAGTCGTCGGCCGGGCGCGCGGCGCGCGCGGGCTTCTCGCGGTGGAACTTATCCTTCTCGCGCGCCGCCTTCTGCCCGGCGGCTTCGAGGTGCTCGACCTGGTCGAGCATCTGCGCGAGGTCGGAGTCGTTCGGCGACCAGTTGCCGAAGGCGTCCGCTTCGGTCGGCGCGAGCCCCTCGTCGAGCCGGCGCAGCCCCTCCAGAACGACCTGCGTCCACGCGCTGTGGATGGTGCGGCGCGTGGCCTCCACGTCGG
>DASVWB010000409.1:0-2750 GCA_036389815.1 Pyrinomonadaceae bacterium
CGTCAGCGCGCGCAAGTTCGCGGAGGTCTTCCGCCGCTACGACGCGCTCGCGCTCGAAGGCCGCGCGCGGGAGGAGCAGTCGCGCCCGCCCTCGCCGCTCGGCGCGAGCGAGCGCGCCCTGCTCGAAGCGCTCGGCCGCAGGCTCGCCGAAGGCGGCGCCGACCGCGACGCGGCCGCGCGACTCTGCGAGACGGTCGGGCGCGGCGACGAGCTGACGCTCGCGCGCATGCGCCCTTACGCGCTCGCCGACGCGTGGGGCGCGCCGCGCCGCGCCGCGCTCGAACTCTGCCTGAAGGCGACGCGCGCCGGGGTGCTCGACCTGCGCTGGGAGCTTCTGTGCCCGCTCTGCCGCGGCGCGAAGCAGTCGGCCGAGACCTTGCGCGACGTGCGCGCCGACCAGCACTGCGACGCCTGCATGATCGACTTCACGGCCGACTTCGACCGCTCGGTCGAGGTCGTCTTCCGCCCGAACGCGTCGGTGCGCCGCGTCGAGGCGCGCGAGTTCTGCGTCGGCGGCCCGCAGGTCACGCCGCACGTCGTCGTCCAGCAGCTCGTCCCCGCGCGAGAGAGCCGCACCGTCCGCCCGCTGCTCGAAGAGGGGCGCCACCGCCTGCGCACGCGCGCGCGCGACGAAGGCCAGACCGTGCTCGCCTCGCGCGCGGGCGCGGGCGCGCTCACGCTGCGCGCCTCCGACGCGGGCCGGGGCGACGAACCGCTCCTCTCGACCGGCCCCGCCCTCACGTTCGAGAACGACACGGACGAGGAGCGGCTCTTCGTCTTCGAGCGCATGGCCTGGGGCGACCAGACGGCGACCGCCGCCGCGGTCACCGCGCTCCAGCTCTTCCGCGACCTCTTCGCGGCGGAGGCTCTGCGCCCCGGCGACCGCATCAACGTCGGGCAGATGGCCGTCCTCTTCACAGACCTGCGCAACTCCACACGCCTCTACCGCGAGATCGGCGACGCCGTCGCCTTCGGCACCGTGATGGGGCACTTCGACGTGCTGCGCGAGGAGATCGCGGCCGAGGGCGGCTCCATCGTGAAGACGCTCGGAGACGCCGTGATGGCCGTCTTCCCGCGCCCCGCCCCGGCGCTGCGGGCCATCATCGGCGCGCAACACCGCCTCGCCTCGCCGCCCGCGGGCGCGCGCCCGCTCACGCTCAAGGCCGGGCTGCACGCCGGCCCGTGCATCGCCGTCACGCTCGACGGGCGGCTCGACTACTTCGGCTCGAACGTCAACATCGCCGCGCGCCTCGAACCGCTCTCGGACGGCGAGGACTGCGTCGTCACCGACGCCGTACGCCGCGACCCCGAAGTCTCCGCGCTCCTCGAAGACGAGGCGTCCGGCCTCGCCGCCTCGCGCTCCGAGGCGCGCCTCAAAGGCTTCGACGACGAGTGCTTCGAGCTGTGGCGCGTGAGAAGGAGGCCGGAAGCATGACGACCAACACGACCGCCGCGCCCCCCGCCGCGAAGACGGGGAACCGGCGGCACCGCAGGCGCGGGATTTACTACGGCGCGTTTCTCATCATCGCTCTGTTCGTGTGGGTCGCCGTTGACCTCTACACGCCGCGGCGCGCTTCCCTGCGCGACTTCGACGCGGACGAGGTGGCGCGGCTCGACACGGCGATGTGGCGCTCCTACTACGCGCGCGAGCGTTTGAGACTGTTCGGCCAACTGGCGGAGCTGCTGCGCACGCAGTACGGCCTCCCCTTCTGGCGCTCGAACGCCGTCGCCTTCCGCGCCGCGAAGGCCGCCTTCGTCTTCAAGGACGGCAGGGCGCGCGCCGACTACGAGCGCGCCCTGCCCGACCTCGTCAGCTTCTACCAATCCGTCCGCGCCGTCGCCGACACGGACTTCGACCCGGGACGCGCCGCGCGCCTCGAACTCGAATGGTGGATAGTCCACCGCGAGCGGCGCGAGCACGCGCCCGGCGACCTCGAACGGGCGCTGGCCTCGCTCGCCGCCGAACTCTACCGCGTCTCGCCCGAACGCCTCGCCGAGCACGCGCGCCTGCGCGCCGAGGCGATGGAGATACGCGACACGCAGGCCGAGCGCGGCGGCGTCAACGAAGAGGACTGGGCGAGGATAGACGAACTCCTGCACCGCTCATGGCGCTCGCTCCACGCCGCGGTCAACGACGGAAGGTGACTTTTAATAGCGTCGTCGGCCTGAGTAGTACTCCTGAAAGCCGCCTTGGAACACGCGCGCGCCTCCTCGGGACGCCCGTCCGTCTCGCCGGAACAAACGACGAAGCACCTGGGACATCCGACGAAGCCTTTGGAACAAGCGGCGAAGCGGTTGGAACAGACGACGGAGGGGTTTGAGCAGGCGCGCGGGCGGCCGAACGCGTACACGCCGCGTCAGTCATCCTGACGCGGCGTGTGGTGCGGCATTATCTTCTCTATATTAAGGCCGGCGCGGCGGGGGCGGCGGGCCGCCGCCCATGCGGGGAGGGGGCGGCGCGCCGTAAGGCGGCGGAGGGGGCCAGCCGTTGGGCGGCGGCCCTCCGTTGGGCGGAGGTGGGCCGGCCGGCCTGGGTCGCTCCTCCTGTGCGCGCTGTGCGGAGTCGTCTGAGTCTGCCGGGGCGGCGGGCGCGGGGGTCGGGTTGACGACGATGACGACGGGGGACGTGTTCTGGGCCGCCGCGGCGGGCGTCGGGTTGGCGGCCGCCGGCGCGGCGACTCCGCCCTGCGCGGTCTGCGATTCGTAAGCGCCTGCCGTGTTTGAAGGGGACTGTGCGGGCGCGGCGGCGG
>DASVWB010000410.1:0-3762 GCA_036389815.1 Pyrinomonadaceae bacterium
GATGCAGTTGCCGCACTGCGAGCAGTTGAGCCAGCCGCCGTAGGTGCCGATGACGGTGTGCGCGCCGCGCCCGCCGGCCTCGATGGCGTCCTCGCCCATCCACTCGTCGCAGACGCGCGTGCAGCGCTTGCAGAGGATGCACCGCTGCGGGTCGTTGGCGACTATCGGGCTGAGGAATTTCTCGGGCGCGTAGTTCTTGCGCTCGGTGAAGCGCTCTTCGAGGTTGCCCCAGTCGAAGACCATCTCCTGCAACTCGCACTCGCCGCCGCGGTCGCAGACGGGGCAGTCGAGCGGGTGGTTGGCGAGCAAAAACTCGACCATCCCGCGCTGCGCCTTCTCGATCTCCTCGGACTGCGTGGTGACGACCATCCCGTCCGTGCAGGTGATGGTGCAGGAGGTCTGGAGCTTCGGCATCTTCTCGATGCGCACCAGACACATCCGGCACGAAGCCTGGAGCGCGAGGTCGGAGTAGTAGCAGAAGGAGGGGATCGCGTACCCGTTCTCCCTGCACACGTCTATCAGGCGTGCGCCCTTCTCGACCTGAAACTCCTGCCCGTTGATGGTGACCTTCACTAATTCTGCTGGCATTCTTCTTAAACCGTGGCCCTATTTGATAGCGGCAACAAACTCGTCCACCGTTAGGTTCGCGGCGCGAATCAGGCTGCGAAGCGTGCCCTTGGCGACTTCCTTATGATCCGGCACCGACAGCGTGACGGTTTCACCGTGTTTCGTCATGACGATGTGGCTGCCACTCTGCCTTGAGACGCCCCAACCGAAAGACTCGAACGCCCTCACGACTTCCCGGCCGCTGAGGACTGGAAGCGAAGCCATTATGCGGCGACCTCGACCTGTCGCGTCTCGATTGTGAGTGGATAACCCTTCTCGGCGCGCACGATCAGGCACTCGCGGATGGCGTCTTTGATGTTTTCCAGTGCCTCCTCCTTCGTCGCGCCCTGACTCACGCAGCCGGGTATGGAAGGGCATTCGACGACCCAGACGCCGTCTTCGTCCCGGTCAATCGTAACGTTGAAAATCATCGCTTCACCTCACGATGTAAACCGAACTACCTAACGAATCGTCACTTCGAGCGTGTAGGCGGCGGTCGCGTCCGTGCCGATGGTGATGGTGTACTCGCCCGACTCGGGCAGCTCGCCCGACCAGTCCTTCGAGCCGTCCGCGCCGTCGGGCGTGTCGCCCGCGGGCGTGTAGAGCGTGAAGCTCGTCTTGCTGCCTGTGGCGAGGTGGACGGTCATCGTCTGGCCGGCGCGCGCGCGCAGGCGGTACTCGTGCGAAGTGCAGAGCCGAACCGTGTCCTTGACGACGGCGGTCGTGCGCCCCCGCGCGAACCTGACCCGCTTGGGGACGGCGCGGTCGGTGCCGCGGCACTGCGCCGCGGCGGCGGGCGGAGTCGCGCCGGCCGGCGGGGCGGCGGCGGCGGAAGCGGCGAGGCAGGCCGCGGCGGCGAACAGGAGGAGTCTTCTCATCTTCAAAGTCTCTGCTCTTCTTTCCGCGGCGCTCAGGCCGTCGGGAGCCCGTCCTTCGGGTGGCCGTTGCCGTTCTGCACCTTGCGGCGGAAGTCCTCGGGGAACTTCTTGATGGCCGACTGTATGGGCCACGACGCGGCGTCGCCGAGCGGGCAGAAAGATTTGCCCTCGATGTTGTCCACGATGTCTAAGAGGAGTTGCGCGTCGTCGGGGCGCCCCTCGCCCGCCTCGATGCGCTTGAAGACCTTGACGAGCCAGTCGGTGCCCTCGCGGCAGGGCGTGCACCAGCCGCACGACTCGTGCTTGTAGAACTCGGTCAGGTTCTTAGTGGACTCGAACACGTCCACCGTCTCGTCCATCACGATGAAGCCGCCCGAGCCTACCATCGAGCCGGCGGCGACCAGCCCCTCGTAGTCCATCCGCACGTCCTTACCCTCGATGTCCTTCGCCGGCATGATGTAGACGCTTGAGCCGCCGGGGATGACGGCCTTCAACTTCCTCCCGCCGAGCATCCCGCCGCAGTCCTCGTGGATGAACTTCTCCATGTCGTCGTAGCCCATCGGCAGCTCGTAGACGCCGGGGCGGTTGACGTGCCCCGAGACGCTCCACAGCTTCGTCCCGCCGCTCTTCTCCGTCCCGAGCTTCTGCCACGCCTCGCCGCCCATCTTGATGATGTCGGGCACGGCCGTCAGCGTCTCGACGTTGTTGACGACCGTCGGGCAGCCGTAGAGGCCGGCGACGGCCGGGAAGGGCGGCTTCATGCGCGGGTGGCCGCGCAAGCCTTCGAGCGAGTTGAGGAGCGCCGTCTCCTCGCCGCAGATGTAGGCGCCCGCGCCGGTGTGCGTGTAGATTTCGCAGTTGAAGTCTGTGCCGAGAATCCCCGCGCCGAGGAAGCCGGCGGCGCGCGCCTCGCCCAGCGCGCGATCCATTATCTCGATGAGGTAGCGGTACTCGCCGCGGGTGTAGATGTAGTTTGTGCGCGCGCCGAGGGCGTAGGCGGCGATCAGCATGCCCTCGATGAGCATGTGCGGGTCGCGCTCCATCAGGTAGCGGTCTTTGAAGGTGCCTGGCTCCGACTCGTCGGCGTTGCAGACGACGTACTTCGGCTTCGGGGAGTCCTTGGGCACGAAGCCCCACTTCATCCCCGTCGGGAAGCCCGCGCCGCCGCGGCCGCGCAGGGCCGACTTCTTGACCTCCGCGATCACGTCGTCCGGCGACATGCCGTTCAAGACCTGACGCAGCGCCTCGTACCCGCCGTTCTTGCGGTAGACTTCGAGCGACGCGGAGTCCTCCAGCGTCACCCTCCGCAGTTGTAAAGGCTCGCAGCCTATCGCCCCGATGAACATAATTTTGGTGAATGGTGAATGGTGAATGGTGAATGGTGTTCGGACGCCGCTCGGGCTTCTATTCACCATTTACCATTCACTATTTACTCCCTTATCGCACGCCGTTCGGCAGCTCGCCCCGGCTGCACTTGTCGATGATCTCGTCGACCACCTGCTCGGTCAGGTTCTCGTAGTAGTCGAAGCCGATCTGCATCATCGGCGCGGTGCCGCAGGAGCCGAGGCACTCGACCTCGGAGAGCGAGAACCGGCCGTCCTCGGTCGTCTGCCCGGGCTTGATGCCGAGCCGCTCCGTGCACTTCGCGGTGATGCGCCCCGCGCCCATGATTTTGCACGAGAGCGTCTTGCAGACCTGAAGGTGGTACTTGCCGACCCGCTCGGTGTTGATCATCGAGTAGAAGGTGGCGACCTCCCAGATGTCGGTGATGCGCACGCCGAGCCGGTCGGCGAGGTAGGCCACGCCCGGCGGGTCGAGCCACCCGCCGCGCTCGCGCTGCACGATGAACATCAGCGGCAGGATGGCCGAGCGCTTGACGGGGTACTTCGCCAGGTGCCCGTCAATCTCGGCCTCGACCTCGGGCGGGAAGACCGCCATCTCCCGCGGCACCTTCGCCTCCTGCGGCAGAGGGTTGTTCGGTGTGAATTGATTGCTCATTTCAGATTTTTGATTTTTGATTTTTGATTTACGTCCGGCGAAGATGCGGGCATTCCGTTTCAAAGCCAAATCGCAAATCGAAAATCAAAAATCTAAAATTACCTGTCGATCTCCCCGAGCACGATGTCTATCGAGCCGATGACGGCGACCACGTCGGCGACCATCTCGCCCTCGACCATGTCGGGGAGGGCCGAGAGGTTGATGAATGAAGGGCCGCGGACGTGGACGCGCGCGGGCTTGGGGCCGCCGTCGGATTTGACGTAGACGCCGAGCTCGCCCT
>DASVWB010000411.1:0-3554 GCA_036389815.1 Pyrinomonadaceae bacterium
CTGAAGTACAGCCGCAAGTACGAGACGCAGGCCGACATCCTCGGCGCGCAGATCATGGCGCGCGCCGGCTACGACCCGCGCGACCTCGCCAACATGTTCCGCACCATCGCGCAGCAGGGCGGCGGCTCGGGCGGCCCCGAGTGGCTCTCCAGCCACCCGAACCCGGGCAACCGCGAGCAGCGCATCATGCAGGAGGCCGCGATGCTGCGCGTCGAGGGCGGGCGCGGCGACACGGCCGAGTTCCGCCAGATACAGTCGCGGCTGCGCGGCTACCCGCGCGCCCGCACGATGGAGGAGATCGCGCGCTCGGGGCAGCGTAACCCGAACCAGGGCAACTACCCGAACCAGGGCGGGCAGTACCCCGACCAGAACTACCCGAACGACCAGGGCGGCGTCTACGCGCGCGGCGAGCGCGTGGCCTACCCTTCGACGCGCTACCAGACGCAGCGCACGAGCCTCTTCAGCGTCGCCATCCCGTCGAACTGGCGGCAGCTCGGCGGCGACCAGGCTTCGGTCATGTACGCGCCCGAGGGCGCCTACGGCTCGCAGGGCATCACGCACGGCGTGATGTTCGGCGTCGGGCAGTCGAACTACACGGACCTCCAGCGCGCGGCGCAGGAGGTGATACAGGGGCTGACGCAGGGCGAGAACAACTACCTGCGCCAGCAGTCGGGCTTCACGCGCTCGACCGTCGACGGGCGCGCGGCGCTCGCCACGACGCTCGTCGGCCGCTCGCCGCTGACGGGGCAGAGCGAGCGCGTGACCATCGTCACGACGCAGCTCGGCAACGGGCAGGTCTTCTACATGGCCGCCGTCTCGCCGCAGCGCGAGTACGCGACCTACCAGCGGGCGTTCAACGACATCCTGCGCTCGCTCCAGCTCAACGGCCGCTACTAGGCGGCGGCCTTTAAGACGGCGAAGGGCGGCCCGCCTGCGAAGCTTGCGGGCCGCCCTCCGACTTTCGGACGGAGGTGACCGCCTTGGCGCGCGGCTGGGAGAGCAAGTCCGTCGAGTCGCAGCAGGAGGAGAGCTTTCGGGATTCCGAGCGGCGTGACCTCCGAGAACTCTCGCCCGAGGAGCGCGCGCGCCAGGAGCGGCGCGCCTCGCTCGAACTCTCCCGCGCGCGCACGCTCGACCAGCTCGCGCGCGCCACCAGCGCCCCGCACCGCGCCATGCTCAAGCGCACGCTCCTCGCCCTGGAGCGCGACCTCGGCGAACTGAGTTGAGGCGGCGCCCGGGGGCCCGCGCAAATAAGAAGCGGCTCGCACGGACGCGCGTCCGTGCGAGCCGCTCTCAATTTTTACGGGCCGACTAACTCGTGACCGACATCTTCCCGCCGCACTCGGGGCAGAACTTCGGGCTGCCGTCGGGCTGGTGGCCGCAGCCCGTGCAGGTCAGCCGCGGCGGCACGGTCGGCGTGCCGCACTCGGGGCAGAACTTGGCCTTGCCCACCTCGACGCCGCACGAAGAGCAGTTGGCCGCCGCGCTCGCCGCGGCCGCCGCCCTCTGCTGCTGCGCGGGCGCGGGGGCGCGGACGGTCGAGCCCGCGCTCATGTCAACGCCGGAGACGTAGTCGGTGGCGCGCGCCTTCTCGTTGAGCTGCTCGCGGGCGGCGTCGGCCTTGGCGCGCGCGTGCGAGGAGGCCAGCTCCTCGTGGTAGTCGGGCGCGCACTCCTCGCACTGGCCGGCCGCGGCGTTCCAGCAGACCTCGGGGCAGACCCAGCGCCCGCAGCGCGAGCACTGGTGGAAGTGCGTCTTGCCCTCCTCGACCGCCTTCTGCAGGGCCTCGTCGTGCGCCTTCCCGCCGACGGCGCGCTGTATCTCGTAGGCCGAGTTGCCGGCCGAACTCAGCCACCCGCCGAAGAGGTCGCCCGCCGCGCGCAGCAGCGAGCCGCCCGCCCCCGTCAGCGAGGTCTGGAAGCGCGACATGTAGCCGTTGCCGCACTTGTCGCAGTAGAACTTGAACTGGTAGCCCTTGTCGGTCGAAAGGTCGTCGTAGTTGTTGACGAACTGAATCATCCCCATCGCGCGAGCCTCCTCAAAAAGCGGTGACGATTGAAACTGACGTGTGACGAGTTACAGAACCCGGCGGGCGCGCGGCCCGCGGGCCGCGCGAGAAAAGATAGCAGTTAGCGCGCCTCTTGTCACCCGTCACCGCCCTCGCCCTTCGCCTCCTGCCAAAGCTCCTCCATCTCTTCGAGGGTCGCCGCGCCCGGCTCGCGGCCGCGCGCGCGCAGGGCGCGCTCGATGTGGCGGAAGCGGCGGCGGAATTTGCGGTTGGTGAGTTTGAGGGCCGACTCCGGCTCGGCGTCGAGGTGGCGCGCGACGTTGGCGACGGCGAAGAGGAGGTCGCCGACCTCCTCGCGGACGCGCCGGTGGGCGGCCTCGTCGCCGGCCGCGGCCTCGCCGCGCTCGCGGATGGCGGCGCGCAGCTCGTCCACCTCCTCGCGGAGCTTGTCGAAAATCTCCTCGACGTTGCGCCAGTCGAAGCCGACGCGCGCGGCCTTCACCGCGAGCTGGTGCGCCTCCATCAGCGCCGGCGCCTTCGAGGAGACGCCGTCGAGCAGCGAGGCGTCCTCGCCCTCCTTGTCTTTACCCGCCGCGCGCTTCTCCTCGGCCTTGAGCGCCTCCCAGTTGCGGAGCAGCTCTTCGTTGTCGCGCACCACCGTCTCGCCGAAGACGTGCGGGTGGCGGCGCACCATCTTCGAGTGGACGGAGTCCGTCACGTCTTCGATGGTGAACTCGCCGCGCTCGGCGGCGACCTGCGCGTAGAAGACTATCTGGAAGAGCAGGTCGCCCAACTCGTCGCGGAGGTTCGCCGGGCGCCCCTCGCGCGCCTCCTCCACCGCCTCGAAAGCCTCGTACGCCTCTTCGAGCAGCATCGGCGCGAGCGTGGCGTAAGTCTGCTCGCGGTCCCACGGGCAGCCGCCGGGCGAGCGCAGCCGCCGCATCAGCTCGACGAGGTCTTGAAAGTTTGCCGGCATGTTCCGTCCCTTGAACTTTGAAATTTGAACGGGGATTATGACAGAGGTCGGGCGATTTGTTCATTCCGTCATTTGGTCATTTATTCATTTGAGGTTTTTCAATGAATCAATCCCCCGATGAATCAATGAATCAATCCCCCTACCGCGGGCGGCTCGCGCCTTCGCCGACGGGCCACCTGCACCTCGGGCACGCGCGCACGTTCTGGACGGCGCACGAGCGCGCGCGCGCGGCCGGCGGCGTGCTCGTGCTGCGCAACGAAGACCTCGACCCGGCGCGCTCGCGCGCGGAGTTCGCCGCAGCCTTCGCGGAGGACCTGCGCTGGCTCGGGGTTGAGTGGCAGGAGGGGCCGGACGTGGGCGGCCCCTTCGCGCCCTACTCGCAGAGCGGGCGGCGCGGGCTCTACCTGGAGGCGTGGGCGCGTCTGGTCGCCGGGGGGCACGTCTACGCGTGCGCCTGCTCGCGCCGGGACATCGCGCGCGCGGCCGAGGCCCCGCACGAAGGCGCGCACGCGGGCCCGCCGAGGCAGGCCGCGGACGACGAGCCGCACTACCCCGGCACGTGTCGGCCGC
>DASVWB010000412.1:0-9251 GCA_036389815.1 Pyrinomonadaceae bacterium
CGCCGCCCCCACCCCTTCTGCGTCAAAGCGCTACTTCGTGAGCGGCGCGATGATTTGGCTCAACAGGTCGGGCTTCGCCGCGTCGCGTGTGAGGTGCGGGTACTGCTCGCCGCCGTGGTAGTCCACGGAGAAGGTCTGCAACGACTCCTCGTTGTTGACGAGCAGTTGGACGGGGCCCTTGCGCGCCTTCGCGGCGCGGAGGGCGTCGCGCAGCACGTCGGGCGTGAACGCCTTGCCGTCCACGGCGACGACCGTCATCCCGGGCCCGAGCCCGGCCTGCGCGGCCGGCGTCCCCGCCAGCACGTCGCCGACGAGCCCCTCCGTGTTCATCCTCAGCCCCAGCGAGTAGGCCATCTCGACGCGCTCGCGTTCGCCCTCCACGTCTTCGATGTGCTGGCCGCGCGTCGCGTCGAAGGTCAGCCGCCACCCGCCGCGCTCGACCCCGCCCATGGGCGCGTGCGGCTCCAGCGACCAGAGCCGCTGTTCGAGGAACGCGCGCCAGTCGTAGGGCGCGACCGCGCCCAGCGCCGCGACCACGTCCTCGAACGTGAAGGGTTTGACCTGCGGCGGGCCGGTCTGCCCGCCGTGGAAGGCGCGCACGAAGTCGTCGAGCGAGCGGCGCCCCGCGGTCTGCTGCCGTATGAGCGTGTCGGCGTCGAGCCAGACGAGCCAGCCCTCATCGTAGAAGTCCACGCCGCGGCGCTCGGCCTCCCACTCGGACGGCGCGTTGTAGAGGAGCTGCGCGGCGACGGTCGTGTCGATGAGCGGCCGCCACGTGCGCCCCGGCCTGCGGTCGAGGCTCGCGGCCACGGTCGCCAGCTCGTCGCGGTACTGCTCCGGCGTCCACAGCCCCGAACGCGCGGCCAGCACGTTCCCGTAATACTCGGTCAGCCCCTCATAGACCCACAGCAGCTCGCCCTGCATCGGCTTCTGGTAGTCGGGCGTGGCGAGCCCGGCCGGCCGCCGGAACTTGCCGTTCCACGAGTGCACGTACTCGTGCGGCAGCACGCCGAGCGCGAGGCGCCCCGCCGACTCTTCGAGCAGCGCACGCTCGGCGACGCGGCTGTCGTTCGACTGGTGGTGTTCGAGCCCGAAGTGCGCCACGCGGTCGCTCAGGGTGAAGAGGAACGTGTAGTGCTCGTAGTGCTCCGCGCCGAAGAGGGCGCGCGCCTCTGAGACGAGCTTGCGCATCGAGTTGACGAACTCGGGGCTAGCTTCGAGCGCGGCGGCGCTGTCGGCGGCCATCGCCAGCTCGACCGCCGGCCTCGCCGTCGAGAGCGGCACCTTGCGGAAGAACTCGCCCGCGAGCACGGGCGAGTCGACGAGCATCGTCAGCGAGGTCGGCCTGAACTCGACGGCGCCGCGCGCCTCCCTCTCCGTGTCGAGCCCCGTGGCGTACTTCCAGCCGGCGGGCAGGCGTATCGAGGGGACGACGGTGAGGTCGTCCGAGTGCGCGACCTTCGGGTAGAGCAGCAGCCAGTTCCAGGAGAAGACGGCGAGGTGCGACGTGGTCGAGGAGCCCGACGTGAAGCCGCCCGAGAAGGTCGGCGCGAGGAACTCCATCGAGACTTCGACGGCGCTCGCGCCGCGCGGCACCTCCATCTGGAAGGCGTACATGTCGAGCGGGTCGCGCCGCCAGCGGAGCGTCTGCCCCGCGGCCGTGAACTTGAGCCCCGAGAGGTTGATGACGGGGCCGGTCGGCCCGTGCTCGCCCGGCAGCCAGGCGGGGTAGTAGAGCGTCAGCGGCCCGGGCTCGGCCGGGACGGTCTCGGTCGCGCGGAAGAGCTTGCGCGGCGCGTCGGTCGCGTCCACGGCGAGCCTGACGGCCTGCGCGGCGCGGCGCGTCTGGCCCTGCGCGCGCGCGGCGTCGGCCTGCGCGAGCGGCAGCGCGAGCAGAATGCAGATTGATGAAAACAGCGTGAGTCTTCTTCTCATGGCTTCTCCGTCTGTGGCGGCCGGGCGCGCGCGCGCGGGGGCGGCAGGGATGACCCGCGCGCGTCGTCCGTCGTGCTTTTTAGTGTTAGGAGGCGACGAGGCGAATCTAAACCGCGGGCGCGCATTTTTCAATCGCCGGCCGGAGGGGCCAGCTCAATGACCGTCACCTCGGGGCGCGCGAAGAAGCGCACGCGCGGGGCGGGGCCGCCCTCCATGCCGACGCCGCGCGTGACGTAGAGCCACGTCGCGCCCACGCGGTGGAGGCCCGACTCGTACCGCTTGCCGAACTTCGAGAGGGTGACGAGCGCGCCGTAGAGCGGCAGCGCCACCTGCCCGCCGTGCGTGTGCCCGGCGCAGTAGAGGTCTACGCGGCCGGTCGCGGCCGCTTCGAGAATCTCGTCCGGCGTGTGGTAGAGGAAGACCGTGAAGGCGCCGGCCGGCACGTCCCTGACGGCGGTCTCGATGCCGCCGCGCGCGCCCGCCGGCGGCTCGGGCAGCGAGGCGAACGGCGCGCCCGTGACCCAGACGGCGGCGCCCGCAGCGTCGACGCGCGCAGCCTCCTTCTTCAGCTCGACGACCCCCGTGCCCTCGAACAGCTCCGCGCGCCGCCAGTAGGCCGTGTCCCAGTTGCCGCGCACGGCGTAGGTCGGCGCGATTGCCGCGAGCCGCGGCAGCAACCGCCGCAAGACCGGCAGCCCTTCGAGGGAGTTGAGCGAGTCGCCCGTGAAGACGATGAGGTCGGGGCGCTCGGCTGCTATCAGGTCGGGCAGGCGCTCTTCGAGGCGCGGCTCGGGGTCGGAGTGGAGGTCGGAGATGTGCACGAGGCGCACGGGGCGCTGCGCGCCGCGCAGCTTCGGGCTCTCGACGCGGACGCGCGTCACCTCGGGCCAGTAGGGCTCGACGAAGTAGCCGTATGCGAAGCAGGCGAGGCCGAGCGCCGCGAGCGCGAGCGAGGCGCGCTCGAAGAAGAGCAGGGCGCGCGAGGGCTTCTCCATCCGGCCGAGGCGGCGCAGCGCCGCGCGCACGAGCGCGCACGCCGCGAGCACGTAGACGGCCGCCACGGCGCAGACGAACAGGAGCACGGCCGTTGACTCTCCCACCCTTCACCCCCGCGGAAGGTTTCAGCTCATCAGCTCGTTGACGAGCAGCGTGAGCGCGTTGTCCTGAAGGGTCTTGTTGTTCTGGAGTTCGCTGTGCAGGTCGCAGGCGAAGGCGGCGTAGGCGACCGGCAGCGGCGTCTCGTAGAAGGCGCTGGCGCGCCCGGCGAGCAGCCCGAGCCCCATCAGCGAGTCGCGCGTCACGCGGCCGTCGCCCGGCGCGTACATCGCGCGCACGACCTCCGCGCGCCCGCGGCGGCGGCCGTCCGCGCCGCGCAGGGGTCTGGGGCGCGTCAGCGTCACCCAGCGCCCCGTCTTCTCTTCGGTGAGGACGACGGGCGCGGCCAGCGTCTCCTCGCAGTCGCCGCCGAAGGCGAAGAGGCGGACGGGCGCGTCCGCCCCCGCGGCGCCCGCGGCGTCGAGCGCCTCGTGGAAACGGCGCGCGCGCCCGAGCGCGGCGGCGAAGTACGCGTCCAGCTCTTCGAGCGTGCCCCGCGCCGCGGGCGCCTCCTCGTCGCGCATGCGGCCGCGCGCGTAGGCCGCGCGGAACGCGGGGTCGTTGGCGGCCGCCCACCCGTAGCGCCGCCACGTCTCGGGGTCGTAGAGGTCTAGGCTCAGGGGCCTGAGGTCGCGGTCGAGGAAGCGCGCCTGCGCGCGGTGCGGGAGTAGCTGGTAGATCGAGGGCGAGGTCATCACGTCCTCGCGCGTGAGCTTGTTGAGCAGGCGCACGCGGCGGCGCAGTCCCTCCGTCACCGAGTAGCCTTCGAGGAGGACGGCGAACGCCTCCATCGAGCCGCCGTTCGGCGTGCCGAACATGAATATCTTGCTGACGAAGCCGGCGCCGGCCCAGTCCGGCCGCGGCTCCTCGCCCGCTCCGGGGAGGTCGCGGTCGCCGTACATCGCCGCGTAGCGTGCGACGAGCCCGCCCATCGAGTGCGCCACGACGTTGAAGCGCAGGTCGGGGCGGCCCAGGCGGAGCTTCAGCGCCTCGACGCGCCTGACGAGCAGGCGGGCCGACTCGACGTTGTCGCGCCGCCAGTCGTAGGCGAAGACGTAGAAGGTGTCGCGGTCGCCGCCCTCGGGCGGGTTGTCCCAGTCGCCCTCACGATACCCGCCGTAGCGTTCGAGCGCGCGTATCAGGTGGTGGTAGACGTAGACCTCCGGCCCGAACTTGCCGCCGAGCTTCGCGGCCTCGACGATGCGCGCGGCGACGAGTTCGTCGCGGTTGTTCTCAAGGTCGGGCGTCGCCGGAAGGGAGAGCCCGTCCACGTTCGAGCGGAAGAGCGAGGGCCAGACGACCTCGCCCGTCCGGCGGTTGACGATGCGCGAGCCGAGTATGCCGGGGATGACGATGACGGGGCGCTTGCCGCTGCGCCCGCGCGCCCCGGCGAAGATGCGCCCGAGGTCGGGCGACCGCCGCGCGCCGCAGCCCCCGCTCGCCGCCGCCAGCGCGGCGACGAGGGTGATGAGCGATAGGTGATGAGTGACGAGAAGGGCACGGCGGGCGCGCAGGGTTGCGGTTCTTTTACTCATCACTTATCACTCATCACCCGACACTTTCCGGTTGACGAGGCTGGCGACGAAGCCCGCGCCGAAGCCGTTGTCGATGTTGACGACCGTGACGTTCGAGGAGCAGGAGTTGAGCATGCCGAGGAGCGCCGCCAGGCCGCCGAAAGAGGCCCCGTAGCCGACGCTGGTCGGCACGGCGATGACGGGCACGCTCACCAGGCCGCCGACGACCGACGGCAGCGCGCCCTCCATGCCGGCGGCGACGACGACGACGCGCGCCGCGCGCAGGCGCTCGCGCTCGGCCATGATGCGGTGTATGCCGGCGACGCCCGCGTCCCAGACGCGCTCGACGCGGTTGCCCATCGCCTCGGCCGTGAGCGCGGCCTCCTCCGCGACGGGGATGTCCGAGGTGCCGGCCGTGACGACCACGACCGTCCCGCGCCCGCGCTCCGTGCGGTCGCGCATGACGCGGATCATGCGCGCCGAAGGGTGCCACTCGGCCTCGGTGCAGACGTTGCGGACTTCGCCGAAGGTGCCCTCGTCCGTGCGCGTGACGAGCAGGTTGGGCGCGCGGCGCGCGAGCGCCTCGACTATCTCGACCACCTGCGCGCGCGTCTTCCCCGCCCCGAAGACGACCTCGGGGAAACCCTGCCGCGCGGCGCGCGCGTGGTCTACGCGCGCGTGCCCCAAGTCCTCGAAGTGCAGGTTCGAGATGCGGCGCGCGGCCTCTGCGTCGTCCAGCTCGCCCGCCTTGAAGGCGCGCAGCAGCCTCTCCAGTTCTTTTGAGTCCATCGGATTAGAAGCCGTCAGCGGCCGGCGCCCGGCTTTCGGCCAGAGTCTAGCACCAACGCCCGCGCGCCCCGAAACCTGCCCGCTTGCGCGCGCGGGCGCGCGCCCCTTAAGATTCCAGCTTCTCATGGAACTTACGCTGGCAGTCACGGGCGCCTCCGGCTCCATCTACGCGCAGCGCGCGCTCCGCCACATGGCGGAGAGCGGGGCGGTCGAGCGCATCAACCTCATCATGTCGGCGTCGGCGCTGGTGGTGGCGCGCGTCGAGACGGGCGCGCGCATCGAGCCGGGCGACGCGCGCGCGGTCAACGAGTGGGCGGGGCTCGCGCCGGACTCGCGCCTCGTGCAGTTCCACCGGCTCGACAACATGGCGGCCAAGCCCTCGTCGGGGTCGCACCCGCAGGCGGGGATGTGCGTGGTGCCGTGCTCGATGGGCACGCTCGGGGCGATAGCGTCGGGGGCGGGGACGAACCTCATCCACCGCGCGGCCGACGTGACGCTGAAGGAGGGGCGCCGCCTCGTCCTCGTCGTGCGCGAGACGCCCTACAACTCGATTCATCTGGAGAACCTGCTGCGGCTCGCGCACGCCGGGGCGCGCGTCATGCCCGCCAGCCCCGGCTTCTACCACCGCCCGCAGACCATCGAGCAGCTCGTCGACCACCTCGTCTTCCGCCTCCTCGACCAGTTCGGCATCCCGCACCCGACGGGCACGCGTTGGAAAGGAGAGGAGTAGACAGTAGTCAGTAGCCAGTAGGGCTCCGCCTTCCTGACACTGAAGCTCACACCCGGACGCCGCGAGATAACGAACGCTTTTCTACTGTCTACTGTCTACTGTCTACTTATGAATTGGCACAAAGGCGAGTACACGATAAGCACGGAGCGCGGCAGGCTCGACCTCGGGGTCGTCCACCGCTTCATCAGCGAAGAGAGCTACTGGGGGAAGGGCCGGCCGCTTGAGGTAGTGCGGAAGGCGGTCGAGAACTCCCTGCCGTTCGGAATCTACAGGGGCGACGAGCAGGTGGGGTTCGCGCGGGTCGTGACCGACTACGCCACCTTCGCGTGGCTGGCCGACGTGTTCGTCCTGCAGGGGCACCGCGGGCGCGGGCTGTCGAAGTGGCTGATGGAGGTCATCCTCTCGCACCCGGATTTGCAGGGCTTCCGCCGCTGGGCGCTCGCGACGAAGGACGCGCACGAACTCTACCGCAAGTTCGGCTTCGTCGACCTGCACCGCCCCGAGCGCTGGATGGAGCGCCCCGACCCCTCGATGAAGGAGTCGCCCGACTACTGGGGGGCGCGCTGAACGCGCGCCGGTACGGCGTCAAAGCCTTTGGCGGAAAGCCACGGCCGCGGCCTCGCGTTTGGCATTTTGCCAGTGACTTTATCGAGAAGTCGGGGATTGCCGCACACGCCACGCCCCGGATTCCGAACACGACCCGGCCCGACATTTGCCTACCTTTCAGACCGAGATGAAGACCGCCGCGAGCAACATCCGCACGACGCTCGAAATGATCAAGATCGAGCACACGCTGTTCGCGCTGCCCTTCGCCTTCCTCGGGGCGCTGCTGGCGGCGCGGGGGTTTACGGCTACGGGGCTCCCTACGTCTTGGCAGGCGCTCTGGATAACGCTGGCGATGGTCGGCGCGCGCTCGGCCGCGATGGCCTTCAACCGCATCGCCGACCGCGAGTACGACGCCGCCAACCCGCGCACGGCCTCGCGCGCCATCCCCGCCGGACGGCTCTCCGTCCCCTTCGTCTGGGCCTTCACGCTCGCGTCGGCCGCGCTCTTCTTCGTCGCCTCGGCGATGCTCAACCGGCTGGCGCTCGCGCTCTCGCCCGTCGCGCTCGGGTCGGTGCTGCTCTACTCCTACACGAAGCGCTTCACGTCGCTCTCGCACGTCGCCCTCGGCTGGTGCCTCTCAATCGCGCCGACGGGCGCGTGGGTCGCGGTGCGCGGGGCCATCGACTCGCCCGTGCCGCTGCTGCTCTCGCTGGTGGTGCTCTTGTGGACGGCCGGCTTCGACGTGCTCTACGCCTGCCAGGACTACGACTTCGACCGGCGCGCGGGGCTGCGCTCGATACCGGCGCGCGTGGGCGTGGCGCGCGCGCTGTGGGTCTCGCGCATGCTTCACGCGGGGGCGTTCGCGGCGCTCGTTGGGTTATACTTTCTGACCGGCCTGGGCTGGGCGGCGGCAGCGGGGGTGGCCGCGACGGGCGCGCTCCTCGTCTACCAGCACTCGCTCGTGCGCGCCGACGACCTGAGCCGCCTCGACGCGGCGTTTTTCACCGCGAACGCCTTCGTCAGCGTGATTCTGCTCGCCACCTTCGGCGGCGCGGCCCTTCTGACGCGGTTTTAAGACTATGGAATTTTCACACGACCCCAAACTCAACGAACTCGCGGCGAAGGTGGAGGCCGGCGGGCGGCTCGGCTTCGAGGACGGGCTGGCGCTGTTCGCCACGACAGACGTGCCGGCGCTCGGGCGGCTGGCGGACTCCGTCAGGCGGCGCCTGCACGGGCGCACGACCTACTACAACGTCAACCGCCACTTCAACCCGACCAACGTCTGCTACGCCGACTGCAAGTTCTGCGGCTTCTTCCGCACGCCGCGCGCGGCCGACGCCTACACGCACAACATCGAGGACTCTCTGGCGCTGGCGGGCGAGGCCGTCCGCGAGGGCGCGACCGAGCTGCACATCGTCGGGGGCCTGAACACGAAGCTGCCCTTCAGCTACTTCACCGACCTGCTCTCGTCGCTCAAACGCCAGTACCCGCAGCTCCACCTGAAGGCGTGGACGATGGTCGAGCTCGACCACTTCGCGCGCTTCTACAAGATGTCGGACGAGGAGGTCATCGAGCGGCTGAAGGCCGCCGGGATGGACTCGTGCCCGGGCGGCGGCGCGGAAATCTTCCGCGAGCCGACGCGCTCCCGCATCTGCGCGCACAAGACCGACGCGCAGCGCTGGCTCGACCTCTCGGGCAAGGTGCACGCGGCCGGCCTGAAGACGAACGCGACGATGCTCTACGGCCACGTCGAATCAATTGAAGACCGCGTCGACCACCTCGTCCGCCTGCGCGAGCAGCAGGACAAGTCGGGCGGCTTCCAGTGCTTCATCCCCCTGGCCTTCTACCCGCCGGGCTCGCAGCTCGCGCACCTGCCGGGGCCTTCGGGCGTGGACTCGCTGAAGACGATGGCCGTCTCGCGCCTGATGCTCGACAACTTCCCGCACGTCAAGTCCTACTGGGTGATGCTGGGCAAGCGGCTCGCGCAGGTCGCGCTCCACTACGGCGCGAACGACCTCGACGGCACCATCACCGAGGGCGGCGAACTCTCCGAGAGCTACTCGGTCGAGTCGAACGGCGAGGTCAGGATGTCGAAGCAGGAGATCGTCTCGCTCATCGAGGACGCCGGGCTCTGCGCGGTCGAGCGTGACACGCTCTACCGCCCCGTCGAGCGCGAGCCGGCCGCCGCGTGACGCATTCGCCTCCGCCCGCGCGGCACCGCCGGCCCGCGTGACAGCCATCGCCCGACGGCCTTTAGCAGGAGAGACGCGAATGACGAACGAAGAGATTCAAAAGGTGATGGAGTTCATCATCAAGCGGCAAGAGGGCTTCTCGGAAAAGGTGGAACAGTTCTCGGAGAAGATGGAACTGATGCGGGAGCTGCACGAGGAGCGCCTGAACCAGCTCGAAAGGGCCGCCATCAACCTCTACGACACGGTGGACGAGCTCGGCAAGTCGCAGGGTGTCTTGACCGTGAAGCTGGTCGAACTCGCGGAGGCGCAGGCCCGCGCCGAGGCTCGCACCGACCGGCGGCTCAACGCCCTCATCGACATCGTCCAGCGGGGTCGCGGCGGGACGCCGGAGGCTTGAGATTTTAGGGCGGGGCGGCGGGCGTAAGGATTCGAGCCCGCCTCCCTGATTAC
>DASVWB010000413.1:0-3686 GCA_036389815.1 Pyrinomonadaceae bacterium
CGCCACGATGCCGATGATCTTTGCCATGAATTCGGTTTGTCAGTGGTCAGCAGTCAGTTGCCCGTCGCCCGCGTCGATTAACTTGCCGCTCTAATGGAATGTCTCAACACGGGCCACACGGACAACGGACAACTGACTGCCGACGACGGACAGCAGTCTTAAACAGCGACGGGCGCCTCGATCTTGCCGTGCGACTTGTAGCCGACGAGACGGAGGTGCTCGTAGCGCATGGCGAGCAAGCCTTCTAGCCCGCGGAACTTGTGCCCGTCGTCCACGATTTCGAGGCGCGGGAGCGGGAGCGGCTCTCGCGAGAGAAGCTCGCGCACCTGCGCGAGGTGGTTCAAGTAGATGTGCAGGTCGCCGAAGGTGTGGACGAAGTCGCCCGGCTCAAGCCCGCAGACGTGCGCGACCATGTGCGTCAGGAGCGCGTAGGAGCTGATGTTGAAGGGGACGCCGAGGAAGGCGTCGGCCGAGCGCTGGTAGAGGTGGCAGTGGAGCACGCGGCCCCGCTCGACCTTCATCTGCCAGAGCGTGTGGCAGGGCGGCAGGTCCACCTCGTCGGCGACGCGCGGGTCCCAGCCCGTGACGACGAGGCGGCGGCTGTTCGGGTTCGTCTCGATCTCGCGGACGAGGCGCGCGATCTGGTCTACGCCGTCGCGCGCGGGGTAGTCGCCGCCGAACGAGCGCCAGAGGTAGCCGTAGACGGGGCCGAGGTCGCCCGCCTCGCGCCCGAAGCGGACGGTGTGTTCGAGGTCGGCCCACTCCTTCCAGATGTCCACGCCGGCCGCGCGCAAAGTCGCCTCGTTCGTGTCGCCGGAGAGGAACCAGAAAAGCTCCTCGGCGATCCAGCGGAAGGGGACGCGCTTCGTCGTGACGATGGGGAAGCCCTCGCGCAGGTCGTAGCGCGCCTGGTGACCGAAGTAGGAGACGGTGCCGACGCCCGTGCGGTCTTCGTGCCGCGTGCCGCGCGCGAGGACGGTCTTTAGAAGCTCCTGGTACTGTTTCATCGCCGCGGTTGAACGGGTCGGCAGCCGACGTTTATTGCAAGAGGAAGTTGAAAGACTCTTCCGGCGCCACGTCGCGCGGCCGCTCGCCGTGGAAGAAGTAGCGCGCGGGCTTGCCGCCGAGGAGTTTTACGTCGTCGCCCTCGACGCGGAGCATCGTGCCCTCGCGGATGCCTATGACGCGGACGCCGGGGTTGACGTGGACGAACTCGCCCAGGCGCTCGTCGCGCGTCTCGCCCATGTGGCCGGGCGGGTGGTAGTCCGTGTAGTGCGGGTTGATCTGGAAGGGGACGAGGCCGAGCGCGTCGAAGGTGGGCGGCTCGACGATGGGCATGTCGTTGGTCGTGCGGATGGTGGGGCAGGCGACGTTCGAGCCCGCGCTCCAGCCGACGTATGGGAGCGCGCCGCCCAGCACGCGCTCGCGCACCAGCTCGACCACGCCGGCCCGGTAGAGGCCGCGCAGCAGCTTGAAGGTGTTCCCGCCGCCCACGGCGATGGCGTCCGCCCGCTCGACCGCGGCGCGCGCGTCCGCCGCCTCGTGCAGCGACTCGACCTCGAAGCCCATCGGGCCGAAGTGCCTGCGCACCTTGTCCCTGTAGCCGTCCTCCGGGCTGACGGCCGCGGCGAAGGGGACGAAGAGCACGCGGCGCACGCTCCCGCCGAGGAAGTCTTTCAGCGCGGAGTGAAAGAGCTCGCTCGGGTTGTCGCCGATCAGCTCCGAGCCGTTGCTGAGCAGGAGGAGTCTACGGTTCGTCATCGGCCGCGATGATAACACCGCCCCCGCCCGAGTCGGGAGTTCCCAGCCGCCGCAGCTCCTCGCGCAGCGCCTGACGCTCGATGAGCAGGCGCAGGAAGAGCCGCCGCCGCCGCGCGAGCAGCAGCACGGCCTTGAACCACCCCCTCATGTCGTACAGCTCTTCGAGCGACCGCAGCGCCACGTAGCCGCAGAGGATCGAGAGCGGGAGCGCGAGGAGCGCCGCCCGCCAGCCCCAAAGCCAGAGCGCGCAGGCGGAAACGACGAGCCACGTCAGCGGCATGAGGAGCATCGCCGCCAGAATCCTGACCGTCGGCGCTATCTCGTCCACGCCGTGGCGCGGGAAGAGGCGCGCGAGCAGCGCGCAGGCGAGGTAGGCCGGCAGGTGGAGCAGCGCGCCGACGGCCGCGAGCGGCGAGAGCGCCAGCAGTACGAGCGCGCGCAGGAGGAAGTGGCGCAGCACGTACCAGCGCGAGTGGCCCGAGAGCGAGAGGTTCTCGGGCGCGATGCCGATGCGGCGCAGCTCGGCCTCGTGGCGGAGCAGCCGCCGCCGCAGCTCCGCGACCCCGCCCGCCGCCGACAGCCGCGCGAAGAGGCGCGAGGAGAGAGCCCGCAGGAAGTCGAAGCGCTCGGCCAGCGGCAGCCTCACGTTCAGCCCCTCGTAGACCGACGAGAAGAGCCGCTCGGCGTTGCGCGCCGCCTCCAGCTCCTCCTCCGTCTCGACGTTCAGCGTGACCGCGCGCAGCGCCGCCTCGATGCGCGCCGAGAACTCGCGCACGGCCGCGCGCGGCGGCTCGCCCTCCGCGTCCGGCTCGACGAGCGGCGCCTCCAGCGGCTCGCCGAAGCGCAGCAGCGCCTCGCCGCGGAACGAAGTCTTCGAGGTGTAGTAGAGGCCGACGGGGACGACGAGCAGCCCCGGCACGCGCGCGCCGAGCGCGATGCGCGCCGCGCCGGTCTTGACCGGCAAAAGCTTCGGCTCGTTGTGCGAGACGCCCTCGGGGAAGAGCGCGACGCCGCGCCCGTTGAGGAGCAGGCGGCGGCACGCCTCGAAGGTGCGCATGTTCTGCGACACGTCCTGCCCCGCGTCGGCGCGCCGGTAGAGCGGCAGCGCCTCGACCGTGCGCAGGAGCCAGCCGACGACGGGCAGCGGGAAGAGCGTCGACTTGGCGAGGAAGGAGATGCGGCGCGGGAGCGCGGCGAAGACGAGCCCCGGGTCTATCAGCCCGTTCGGGTGGTTGAGGACGAAGACGAGCGGCCCCGTCTCGGGCACGGCGCCTGCGCGACTCGTCTCGATGCGGCGGAAGAAGAGCCGGAGCGCTACGCTGACGACCGCCTGCACGAGCCTCTGCGCGGGCGTGCCCCCGCGGCGCAGGGCCATGTCGGACAGGCGCAGGACTTTTACCTCCTCCGGCATCAGAGCCATCGTCGCAAAAGCGCGGCGCGGACTCAAACGCCGCCCGCCGCGCGTCCCCGGGCAACCTCGGGCCAACGGACTCCGGCCGTCGAAAGCGTAACGACGAAAGCGAAAGCCCCGACGGACTCGACCCGTCAGGGCTTTCGTTTCAACTTCTCAAAGGGCTTTCTCGCCCGGCTCAGGTCGTTGACGAGCGGGCGGCCCTGCGCCTGGACTTTTTGCCGGTCGTCAACAGGTTCCGCAGCTTCATCCTGGCCTTGTGGAGCTGCGACTTGGAGGTGCCGACCGAGCAGCCCAGCAGCCGCGCCACCTCCTCGTGCTCGTGCCCCTCGACGTCGTGCAGCACGAAGACGGCCCGGTAGCCCGGCGGCAGCTGCCCCACCGCCTTGTCCAGCGCGATCCTGTCGACCACGGGCATCTGCGAAGGGTTCTCCGTCCCCGCCACCACCTGCTGCGGGCTCTCGCCGTCCTCCGTCACCTGCTCCATCCTCACCCCGCGCCGCCGGAAGTGCAT
>DASVWB010000414.1:0-11435 GCA_036389815.1 Pyrinomonadaceae bacterium
CCGCCGCCGCGCTCTCCGACGTGCTGCGCCGCGGCGTGCGCGAAGAGTTGGACTCCGTCCGCTGCCCCGACCCGGGCCGCGGCTTCCATCTCTTCCTGATGCTCAACGACCAGCGGCGCCACCTCGCGCGCCACTTCGAGAACGTGGACCTCCACCGGCTGGAGTTCCACCTGCCCTTCTACGACAGCGACTTCCTCTCGCACGTCCTCTCCGTCCCCGTCGAGCTGTGCCTCGGCCACAGGTTCTACCACAGGTTCCTCGCGCACTTCCCCCCGGAGGTCACGTCCGTCCCGTGGCAGACCTACCCGGGGCACGAGCCGTGCCCCGTGCCCGCGCCGGAGGGGCTCGGCTACCAGTGGGAGGGCGGCGGCCGTGCCGCGCCGCCGCGCCGCCGCGCCGTCGCGCGGCAGGCGTGCGCGCTGCTCGGCGCGGGCGACTTCCCGCGGGGGATTTTCAGCCGCGGGCGCGTGGGGCTCGCGGCGCTCGCGCACCTCGCGGGCGTGCGCGATTACGGGTACGTGCTCGAAGCGGCGCGCACCTACCGGCAGTACTGGGCGCTGAGCGGCGGGCGCTACCGCATGCCGGCGCGGGACGTTTAAGAAGATGTGTGGCATCGCCGGCTTCGCCGGGGACAACCAGAACCTTTCGGACGCCGAGCGCGCCGCGGTGCTCGCGCGCATGCTCGGCGTGATACGCCACCGCGGGCCGGACGACGAGGGCGCGCTCGTCTCGGACGGCGTCGCCTTAGGCATGCGCCGGCTCTCCATCATAGACCTCGCCGGCGGCCACCAGCCGATGTCGGGCGAGGACGGCTCGGCCACCATCGTCTTCAACGGCGAGGTCTACAACTACCGCGAGCTTCAGGCCGACCTCGAACGCAAGGGGCACCGCTTCCAGACCAGCTCCGACACCGAGGCCATCGTCCACGCCTACGAGGAGCGCGGCGCGGCCTGCGTCGAAGACCTGCGCGGCATGTTCGCCTTCGCCGTCTGGGACGCGCGGCGGCGCGAGCTGTTCGTCGCGCGCGACCGCGTCGGCAAGAAGCCGCTCTTCTACGCCGTCACGCCGCGCGGCACGCTCGTCTTCGGCTCGGAGCTGAAGTCCCTGCTCGAACACCCTGAGGTCGTGCGCGAGGTTGACCCCGAGGCGCTCGACGCCTACCTGACCTTCGGCTACGTCCCCGACCCGCTCTCGATACTGCGCGGCGTGCGCAAGCTCCCGCCCGGCCACCACCTGACGTTCAAGGGCGGCCGGGTGGAGGTGCGACGCTACTGGGACTTCGAGTACGAGGGGCAGGACGGCCCCGCGCGGGGCGAGGAGGAGTACGTCGAGGAGCTGCGCGCCCTGCTCGAAGAGGCCGTGCGCGTCCGGCTCGTCGCCGACGTGCCGCTCGGCGCCTTCCTCTCGGGCGGCGTGGATTCGAGCACGGTCGTCGGCCTGATGGCGCGCGCCGCCTCGCGGCCCGTGAAGACCTTCTCGATAGGCTTCCGCGAGGACACCTACGACGAGCTGCGCTACGCGCGCCTCGCCGCCGAAGCCTTCGGCACCGACCACCACGAGTTCGTCGTCACGCCCGAGGTCTGCCACGTCGTGGACGAGCTGGCGTGGCACCTCGACGAGCCCTTCGCGGACTCCTCGGCCATCCCGACCTACGCCGTCTCGAAGCTCGCCCGGGAGCACGTCACCGTCTCGCTCTCGGGCGACGGCGGCGACGAGCTGTTCGCGGGCTACACGCGCTACGCGATTCATCAGGGGCGCGACCGCTTCGCGCGCGTGCCGCGCGCCGTGCGCGAGGGGCTGATGCGCCCCTTGAGCCGGCGGCTGCCGCACGGCGCGTGGGGGCGCAACTACCTCCACAACGTCTCGCTCGACCCGCTCGCGCGCTACCTCGACAGCGTCTCCTTCATGACGGCGCTCAACAAGCTCTCGCTCTACGCGGGCGACTTCAGCGCGCGGCTCAACGGGCAGGGCGGCGCGCCCGCGCGCCTCTTCCGCGAGCACGCCGCGCGCGTCCGCTCCGGTGAGCCCTTAGACACCCTGCTCTACCTCGACAGCAAGACCTACCTGCCCGGCGACATCCTGACCAAGGTAGACCGCATGAGCATGGCCGTCTCTTTGGAGGCGCGCGTGCCGCTCTTAGACCACAAGCTCATCGAGTTCGTCACGCGCATCCCCCCGGCGCTCAAGGTGCGCGGCGGCGAGACCAAGCACGTCTTCAGGCGCGCCGTGCGCGGCCTCGTCCCCGACGAGATTCTCGACCGCGGCAAGCAGGGCTTCGGCCTCCCCATACAGAAGTGGATCAACCAGGAGCTGCGCGACCACATCCGCGACGTGCTCTTCGGGGCGCGCGCGCGCGGGCGCGGCTACTTCGAGCAGGATTACGTCCGCCTGCTCTGGGACGAGCACGACCGCGGCCGGCGCGACAACACCGGCCACCTCTGGACGCTCTTCATGCTGGAGCTGTGGCACCGGACGTTCATCGACGCGGCGCCGGCGCGCGCGGCGTCCGGGGGGTTTTAAGGAGGTGTCGGAGATGAGGCGCATGAAAGTGCTGCTGGTCGAAGTCAACGAGGTCACCTGGAACCTCATCGACCCGCTGATCGGGGAGGGGAAGCTGCCGACCTTCGCGCGGCTCAGGCGCGAGGGCGCGTGGGGCGCGCCCGCGAGCGTAGACCTGCCGCCGCAGCTCGACCCGTGGATCACCTGGACGACCGTCTACACGGGCCGCCCGCAGGACGACCACAACGTCTTCTTCCTCCAGCAGCCGCCTGAGACGATCAGGGCGCGGCGCATCTGGGAACTCTGCCGCGAGGCGGGGCTGGGCGTCGGCGTCTACGGGAGCCTCTGCTCCTGGCCGCCGCAGGAGGTCGAGGGCTTCTACGTGCCCGACACCTTCGCGCCCGACTCTGCGACCTACCCCGAGTCTTTGCGCCCCATACAGGACTTGAACCTGACCTACACGCGCTCCGTCCGCATGCCCTCCGAGCAGGACACGCTCCTGTTCAAGGCGCGGCTCGGCGCGAAGCTCGTCGGGCTGGGGCTGAGCCCGCGCACCGTCGCGGCCATCGCCGGGCAGCTCGCGCGCGAGCGGCGCGAGCCGCACTCGCGCTGGCGCCGCGTGGCGCTCCAGCCGCTCGTCAACTTCGACTTCTTCAGCAAGCTCTACCGTAGGCACCGGCCCGACTTCGCCTCGTTCCACACGAACCACGTCGCACACTACATGCACACCTACTGGAAGGCGATGCGCCCCGAGCTGTTCCCGCAGCCGACGACCGAGGAGGAGCGGCGCGACTACGGCGGCGCCATCGAGCACGGCTACCGGACGGCCGACGACCTGCTGCGGCGGATGACGGCGCTGCTCGACGGCGACACGGTGCTGGTCGTCGCCTCCAGCATGGGGCAGAAGCCGTTCGTCAGCCCGCTCAAGAAGGGCAAGCGCATCGGGCAGCTCCGCTCGCTCGACCGCCTCGTCGAGATTCTCGACCTGGAGGGCCGCGTGCGCCCCCTCGCCACCATGTCCGACCAGTTCAACCTCTACCCGGACTCGCACGAGACGGGCGAGGCGCTGCTCGAACGCCTGCGCGGGGCTTACGTGGACGCGCCCGACCGCCCGCTCTTCAACGTCGAGTCGGTCGGCGACAGCCTGACGGTGACGCTGCGCCACTACGACTCGACGGACGAGGACTCGCGCTGCGTCTTCCCGCACCGCGGCGCCGACCGCGGCACGTTCCGCTTCGAGGAGTTGGTCTACGGCACCGGCATGGTCAAGTCGGGCTGCCACGACCCCGAAGGCGTCCTCCTCTTCTACGGCCCGGGCGTGCGCGCCGGGGCGCGCCTCGGGCCTTGCGACAACCTCGACATCGCGCCGACGCTGCTCACGCTGTTGGGACTGCCCGTGCCGCGGGAGATGCGCGGGCGCGTGCTGACGGAGGCTTTCGCGGGCGCCCCCGAGGCCGCGCACGCCTTCCCGGCCTGACCCCCTTGACCCGGCGCGGAGGCCGGCCGAAGACTTTGAGACCGAACGTGCTACAACTCGTCCCGACCTTCGACCAGGGCGGCTCGGAGCGCCAGGCCGTGCAGCTCGCGCGCCTGCTCCACGAGTCCGGCCGCTGCCGCGTCCGCGTCGCGTGCCTCCGGCGCGGCGGCGTCCTCCAGCCGGAGGTCGAGCGGCTGGGCTTGGGCGAGGTAGAGGAGTTCCCGCTGACGAGCTTCTACGACCTCAACTTCGCGCGGCAGCAGCGCCGCTTCGTCTCCTACCTGCGCGCGCACGAGATTGACGTGGTGCAGACGCACGACTTCTACACGAACGTCTTCGGCGTCACGGGCGCGCGGCTCGCGGGCACGCCCGCGCGCGTCGCCTCGAAGCGCGAGACGGGCGGCATGCGCACGCCGGCGCAGAAGCTGGTCGAGCGGCAGGTCTTCCGCCTCGCCTCGGCCGTGCTCGTCAACTCGGAGGCCGTCGGGCGGCGGCTCAAGGAGGAGGGCGTCCGCGCGTCGAAGGTCGTCACGGTCTACAACGGCCTTGACGCCTCGCGCGTCGCGGTGCCCGAGGGCTGGAGCCGCGCGGAGGCGCTGGCCGCGCTCGGCCTCCCGGAGGGTCAGACGCGCCGCCTCGTCAGCGTCGTCGCCAACCTCCGCCACGAGGTGAAAGACATCCCCACGTTCCTGCGCGCCGCCGCGCGAGTCCGCGCAGAGGTGAGCGGGGCGGCCTTCGTCGTCGCGGGCGAGGGGCCGCTCGAAGCCCCGCTGCGCGCGCTCGCCGCCGGGCTGGGGATTTCCGACAGCGTCTTCTTCGTCGGCCGCTGCGCGCGCGTCGCCGACCTGCTCGCGGCCTCCGAGGCGTGCGTGCTCAGCTCGAAGGCCGAGGGCTTCTCGAACTCCATCCTCGAATACATGGCGGCGGCGCGCCCCGTCGTCGCCACCGACGTGGGCGGCGCGCGCGAGGCGATTGTCGAAGGCGAGACGGGACACCTCGTCGCGCCCGGCGACGACGAGGCGATGGCCGCGCGCCTCGTCTCCCTGCTGCGCGACCCCGAGCGAGCGCGCGCGATGGGCGAGGCCGGGCGCCGCGCGGTCGAGCGTAAATTCTCGTGCGGCGCGCAGCTCGAAAACACCATGAAGCTTTACGAATCTCTGCTCGCGCGCGCGCCGCGCGCCGCCGCCTCGTCCCGCGGGGAGCGCACGGCGGGGGAGCGCCTGAACCCGAGATGATGAGCCGAACGGAAGACAGGGCCGTGGGGGCCTGGGAGGGCGGGGGGCGCCGCGCGGAGTCGCGCGACTCGGCGGACGGCGCCGCGCGCGGGCCGCTGCGCGTGCTCGTCGTCGCGCCCTCGCACGACATGCTCGGCGGGCAGTCCGTCCACGCCGCGCAGCTCGTCGCGGAGATGAACAAGGAGGAGGGCTTCGAGTTCGGCTTCGTCCCCATCAACCCGCGCGCGCCGGGCGTGCTCGGCCGCCTCCAGCGCGTGAGGTACGTGCGCCCCTGCCTCCGCTTCCCGCTCTTCGTCTGGAAGCTGCTGACGGGGGTGCCGCGCTGCGACATCCTCCACGTCTCGTCGGCCGCGCTCTCGTCCTTCCTGGTGACGACGACGCCGGCCGTGCTCGTCGGCAAGCTCTTCCGCCGCAAGGTCGTGCTCAACTACCACGCGGGGCAGGCCGAGGAGCACCTGCGCGACTGGCGGCGCACGGCCCTGCCCGTCATCCGCATGGCCGACGCGACCGTCGTCTCCTCCGGCTGGCTGGTGGACGTGTTCGCGCGCCACGGACTGCCGGCGCGCGCCATCTTCAACCACGTCGAGCTGTCCGAGTTCAAATTCCGCGAGCGGCGTCCGCTGCGCCCCGTCTTCCTCTCGAACCGCAACTTCGACCCCATCTACAACGTGCCGTGCGTGCTGCGCGCCTTCCGCATCATTCAGGAGAGGTTCCCCGGCGCGCGCCTGCTCGTCGCCGGCGACGGGCCGCAGCGCGCCGAGATCGAGGCGCTCGCGCGCGAGTTGGGCTTGCGCAACGTGGAGTTCAGGGGGCTGCTCGCGCCGGGCCGGATGCCCGCGCTGTGCGACGAGGCGGACGTCTACCTCAACGCTTCGAACGTGGACAACATGCCGCTCTCCATCCTCGAAGCCTTCGCCGCGGGTCTGCCCGTGGTGACCTCGGACGCGGGCGGCATCCCCTACATCGTCGAGCACGGAAGGACGGGGCTCGTCGTCCCGAAGAACGACTGCGGCGCGCTCGCGGCGCAGGCTTTGAGGCTGCTCGAAGACGAGGAGTTCGCCCTGGGCCTCGCGCGGTCGGCGCGCGCCGAGTGCGACAAGTACGGGTGGGCCGCCGTGCGCGGCCTGTGGGTCGGGTTCTACAAAGAGGTCGCCGGGAGGGGGGCGGCCGCGGCTCCGGCTTCCGCGTGAAGTCGTTCGGGTGAGGGCGCCATGTGCGGGATTAACGGGATAGCCTTGTCGAGCCGCTCGCGCCGCGAGCTGGACGTGCGCGCGCTCGAACGCATGCGCGACGTGATCAGCCACCGCGGGCCGGACGACGCCGGCCTGTTCGTGGACGGCCGCGTCGGGCTCGGGCACCGCCGCCTGAGCATCGTGGACGTGGCCTCCGGCCACCAGCCGATGACGAACGAGGACGGCCGGCTGCGCATCACCTACAACGGCGAAATCTACAACCACGCCGACTTCCGCGAAGAACTCAAACGCAAAGGCCACACCTACCGCACGCACTGCGACACGGAGACCATCCTGCACCTCTACGAGGAGAAGGGGACGGCCTGCGTCGAAGACCTGCGCGGCATGTTCGCCTTCGCCGTCTGGGACGCCCGCGAGAGGGAACTCTTCGTCGCGCGCGACCGGCTGGGCGTCAAGCCGCTCTACTACGTCCACGCCGAAGACGGCTCGCTCTACTTCGCCTCCGAGATCAAGGCGCTCCTGGAAGCGGGCGCGGTCAGGGCGGAGCTGAACCACGCGGCGCTGCCCGACTACCTCGCCAACCACGCGACGAGCGGCGAGGAGACGCTCTTCGCGGGCGTCAAGCGGCTGCTGCCCGGCCACACGATGCTGTGGCGCGACGGCGAGCTGAAGGTCGAAAAATACTGGGACGTTCACTTCGCGCCGGAAGGGGGTGACGACGGGCGCGGGAGCGACGCGGACTACGTCGCCGAGTGGGCGGAGCTGTTCCGCGAGTCGGTGCGGCTGCGCCTGATGGCGGACGTGCCGCTGGGGATGTTCCTCTCGGGCGGCATCGACTCTTCGGCCATCGCGGCGGTGATGAGCGGGATGGTCGCGGAGCCGGTCAAGACCTTCTCGGTCGCCTTCGCCGAGCGCGAGGCCAACGAGCTTGAGTTCGCGCGCACGGTCGCGCGGGCGTTTAAGACCGACCACCACGAAGTGTTGGTGAGCCCCGAGGAGTTCTTCGAGGCGCTGCCCCGCCTCGTCTGGCACGAGGACGAGCCCGTCGCGCACCCTTCGAGCGTCGCGCTCAACTTCGTCTCGCGCCTCGCCGCGCGCCACGTCAAGGTCGTGCTGACGGGAGAGGGGAGCGACGAGCTGCTGGCGGGCTACGGCCGCTACCGGAAGACCGTCTACAACCTCGCGCTCGGCGCGCGCTACCAGAGGCTCACGCCGGCGGCGCTCAGGCGCGCGGTCGCGGGCGGCGTCGCCGCGCTCCCCGCCGGCTCGCGCGCGCGCCAGAAGCTCGCGCGCACCTTCCTGTGCCTGACGCCGGACATCGAGACCATCTACTTCGACAACTTCTCCGTCTTCTCGCGCGCGATGCAGGCGTCCCTGCTCACGCCGGGGGCGAAGGAGCGCGCGCGCCACGCAGACCCCTACCGCGCCGTGACGGGTTATCTTGAGCAGACGGACGCCGAAACGCTCCTCGGCCGCCTGCTCTACGTGGACATCAAGACCTACCTGCACGAGCTCCTGATGAAGCAGGATCAGATGAGCATGGCGGCGTCAATCGAGAGCCGCGTGCCCTTCCTCGACCACAAACTCGTCGAGCACACGGCGCGGCTGCCGGAGCGTTTGAAGCTGCGCGGGTGGACGACGAAGTGGATTCTGCGGAAGGCGATGGAGGGCGTGCTGCCGGCCGAGATTCTGACGCGCCCGAAGATGGGCTTCCCCGTCCCCGTCGGCGCGTGGTTCCGCGGGCAGTACCGCCACGTGATTGACGAATACGTTTTGGGCGAGCGCGCCGCCGCGCGCGGCATCTTCGACCGGGCGTACGTCGCGGACCTGGTCGCGCGACACCAGGCGGGCGGCGAGAACCACTCGGAGCGCCTGTGGTCGCTCGTCAACTTCGAGATGTGGATGCGGCAGTTCGTGGACGGCGAGAGGGCCGAGGCGCCGTGCGACGTTATGGAGGAGGCGGCCGTCTCGTAAGAAGTGGAAGGCATGAGGATTCTCTGGGTCAAGGCCGGGAAGCTCCTGCCCGTGGACACGGGCGGGAAGATTCGCTCCTACAACCTGCTGCGCCAGTTGGCGGCGCGGCACGAGACCGTGCTGCTCTCCTACTACGGCGGCGCGCGCGACGAGGCTTACGAGCGCGAGGTCGCCGAACACTTGCCCGGCGCGGTCACCGTCCACACGGGTGCGCCCGGCCGCGGCTCGGTCGGGCTCGCGCTCGACTACCTGCGGCGCTTCCCCTCGGCCGCGCCCTACGCCGTGTCGAAGTTCGCCGACCCGCGTGTGCGCCGGCTCGTCGAGGAGTGGGACGCCGCCCGGCGCTTCGACGCGGCCGTGTGCGACTTCCTCTCGGCCTCCCTGAACTTCCCCCTTGAGGCGCGGACGCCGACCGTGCTCTTCCAGCACAACGTCGAGTCCGCGCTGTGGCGGCGGCAGGCCGACCACGCGCCGGACGCCGCCAGGCGCGCGGCCTACAAGATCGAGGCGGCCAAGATGCTGCGCTACGAGACGGCGGCCGTCCGCCGCTTCCGCCACGTCATCGCCGTCTCGGACAACGACCGCGACCTGATGTCGGAGATGACCGACCCGCGAAACATCACGGTCGTCCCGACGGGCGTTGACATCAAGAAGTATTCGGCCGGCGCCGAGGCGGCGGCGAAGGACGGCGAAGGCGCCCGGAGTGATGAGGGCGGCGGGCTCGTCGTCTTCCTCGGCTCGATGGACTGGGAGCCGAACATCGACGGCGTCGAGTACTTCTGCCGCGAGGTCTGGCCGCGCGTGCTGGAGGCCGCGCCCGGCGCGCGCTTCCGCGTCGTCGGGCGCGACCCGCACCCGCGCGTGCGGCGGCTCGCGTCCGCGTCGGTGGAGATAACCGGCACGGTGCCCTCCGTCGTCGAGCACCTGCGCGCGGCCGACGTGGTCGTCGTCCCGCTCAGGGTCGGCGGCGGCACGCGCCTGAAAATCTTCGAGGCGATGGCGACGGGCAAGGCCGTCGTCTCGACGACCGTCGGCGCCGAAGGGCTCGACGTGACGCACGGCGAAGACATCCTGTTGGAGGACGAGGCCGAAGGCTTCGCCGCCTCGGTCGTCTCGCTGTTGAAGGACGGGCGGAGGCGCGGCCGCGTAGGCCGGGCGGCCGCGGCGCTCGCCGCGCGCTACGACTGGTCGGTCATCGCGCGCCGCTTCGAGGAGGTGCTGGCGCGCGCGGCAAGCTGTGAAGTCTCGGCGCGCGAGTCGGAGAGTCTGCCGGCGGAGGTGGGCGCTTGAGAGTCCTCGTGCTCGACGGCAACGAGAACCAGGCGGTGGCGTGCGTGCGCTCGCTTGCGCGCGCGGGGCACGAGGTCTCGGTCGGCGCAGACTCCTCGTGGTCGAAGGCCGGCTGGTCGCGCTCGGCGCGCGCGGCGTTCCGCTACGCCGCGCCGCAGCAGGACGCCGAAGCCTTCGTCGAGGCGGTCGCGCGCGAGGCCGCGCGCTCGCCGGGCGCGCTCGTCATGCCCCTGACCGAGCGCACGACGCTCCCGCTCTCCGCCCGGCGCGAGAAGATTTTCGCGGCGGGCGGCCGGCTCGTCCTGCCGCCGCACGAGACAGTCCTGCGCGCCTTCGACAAGCGGCAGACGACGCGGCTCGCCGCCTCGCTCGGCGTCGCCGTCCCGCGCACCGAAAGCATCGCCGACCGCGAGCGGGCGCGCGCGTTCGCAGACGAGGCGACCTACCCCGTCGTGCTCAAGCCGCGCAGCTCCGAAGAGTTGACGGCCGCGGGCAAGGTGCGCGCGACGGGCGCGCCGCTCTACGCGCGCGACGCCCGCGAGTTCGTCGCCGCCTTCGACGGGCTGAGCAAACGCTCTTCGGAAGTCCTCGCGCAGGAGTTCGTCGAGGGCGAGGGCGCGGGCTACTTCGCGCTGATGCGCGAGGGCGAGCCGCGCGCCGAGTTCGCGCACCGCCGCCTGCGCGACGTGCGGCCGACGGGCTCGGGCAGCGCCGTGCGCGAGTCGGTCGCCGTCCGGCCGGAGCTTCGCGAGGCGGGGCTCGCCGTGCTGCGCGCGCTCCGCTGGCACGGCGTGGCGATGGTCGAGTTCCGCGTGCGCCCGGACGGCACGCCCGTCTTCCTCGAAGTCAACGGCCGCTTCTGGAACTCGCTCGCGCTGGCCGTCCACGCCGGCGCGGACTTCCCACGGATGCTCGCGCGCATGGCCGAGGCGGGCGACGTGGAGCCTTCGTTCGATTACCGCGCGGGCGTGCGCTGCCGCTGGCTGCTCGGCGACTTCCGCCACCTCGCCGAGGTCATGCGCGGCGCGCCCGAAGGGTTCCCCGGCGCGTTCCCGAAACGCGCGCGCACTCTGCTAGAGTTCCTGCGGCCGGTCGCGGGGACTTACCACGACAACTTCTCGCCGGCCGACCCGCTGCCGGAGCTTGGCGACTGGCTCGACTTCGCCTTCCGGCGTCTGCCGGCGCGCGCGCGCTCGGCCGGCGGCGGGCAAAAGGACTTGCATGCCCAGAGCGGTTTTTCACTGCCATAGCACCTACTCCGACGGCGAGTGCACGCTGGCCGAGCTGCGCGAGCTGTTCGTGGCCGAGGGCGTGGACTTCGCCTGCATGACCGACCACGCGGAGTTCTTCGACGGGGAGCGTCTGCGCGCCTACCGCGAGGAGTGCGACGCGCTCTCGGACGACGCCTTCCGCTTCGTCGCGGGGCTGGAGTACGAGTGCGAGCGCCGCATGCACGTCCTCGGCTACGGCGTGACGACGCTCGCGGGCACGACCGACCCGCAGGAGGTGATAAGGCACATCGAGGCGGCGGGCGGCGTCTCGGTCATCGCGCACCCGATGGACTCGATGTTCGACTGGATAGAGACGTTCGACGCGCTGCCCGACGGCGTCGAGGCGTGGAACTCGAAGTACGACGGCCGCTACGCCCCGCGCGCCGGCACCTTCCGCCTGATAGGGCGGCTGCGCGCGCGCAAGCCCGGGCTGCGCGCCTTCTACGGCACTGACCTGCACTGGCGCCACCAGTACCGCGGCCTCCTCAACGTCGTT
>DASVWB010000415.1:0-3005 GCA_036389815.1 Pyrinomonadaceae bacterium
CGCGGCCCTTCGGCCGAGGGCGTGCCCGCGCCGACCGTGACCGCGACGGGCGCGTCGGCCGGCAGCGCCTCGCGCGCCTCGCCGCCGGCGCCGACCGCGCGCACGGCGAGCCAGCGCCCTTCGACGGCCGCGGCCGCGAGCCGCTTGACGTTCTCGTCGGCGGCTATCTCGTCGGCGGTGGCGAGCCTCACGCGCACGGGCGCGCGGCCCGCGGCGACGCTCAGCGAGCGCAGCACCGAATCGGGCTCGACGCGCTGGTCGAACTCCATGAAGATGATCGCGTCGCGCCGCGCGGGGCCGCCCTCCGGGTACTTGCGCGTGAGCTTCGGCGGCGGCGTCGCGAACTTCCAGACGAGCGGCGCCCTCATCCCTTCGCCCGCCGGGACCGTGACCGTGAACTCGGTCGCCATCGGCAGGCGTTGGCCGTCCGGGTCGAAGACGAGCGTCTTCGTCCCCAGCCAGCGCCAGCGCCCGGCGGGCTGCGGCGAGAGGCGCGCGGGGACGTTCTGCGCCGCCTCGTCCTGCGAGGTGACGGCGACCGCCGGGCGCGAGAAGGTCAGGGAGACCTGCGGCGCAATCGGCACCTCGCCCTCCGGCGAGCGCCGCACGACTTTAAGCTCGCCGCCGGCCGACGCCTCGGGCGCCGCGCGCGTCTCGTCCGCGGGGAAAGGTCGGAGCACGGTCGCGCCCGCCCTCGGCGCCGGCAGCGAGCCTTCGCGCAGCGCGAACTCCTGCCGGTCTCCGCCCGCCGGCTTCAACTCCGGCAGGCGGGCCAGCACGCGCGCCGTCTCCGACTCCGACAGCTTCGTGGCCTGGGCCGCGCGCGCACGCGGCTCGGCCCGCCCGGACTCCTCCGCGCCCTCGCTCAGGCGGAACCGCAAGCCCTTCGCGTCGGCCGCGCCGCCGGCCTCTTCGGTGACTTCGTACATGGCCTCTCCGCCGTCTTTCGCGACGCCCGCGCCGGCGTGCGCGGCCGGCGGCGCGAGCGGGCCGAGAATCATCTGGAGCAGAAGTATGAGTGCGGGGGTATTTTTCAGACGCATCTGGAAGCCTCTCGGGAGAGCCTACGGAATTTTTCACGCACCGGCGGGCGCAAGGCCGCCCAGTCAGAAGAACGTCGTCGGTGGCTATACTTGCGGCGCTCGTCGCGGCGCGGGCGGAGCGGGAATTCTTTATCGGCGCATTATGTCTCGCACGAACATAGCACCTGACCCACGCGGCGGCAAAAAGTCGGTAATCCGAGGCGGAAAAATTTTCGGCCCCGGAGTCGCGTCTGTGACTCCGGGGCCGGATTGTGCCCGCACGTTCCGTAAGGCGCTTACTTACACTTCGAGTAGCCGCAGTCGCGGCAGAAGTCGCAGCCCGAGGCGTGCTCCAGTTGGCCGTGGCACTCGGGGCACTCGCCGATGAGCGAGTAGTTGCGGCCGGTCTCGACGCCGTCGGGGGCGCCGACCTGTATCTTCGGCTGCTGCTGTACGGCCTGCTGCCGGTAGGCGAGGGCGCGCGCCGAGTCGGGCTGGCTCTGGAGCCGGCGGCTCGTGAGCATGATGCACTCGGCGACGGCCTGCTCCGGCGAAGTCAGCAGGCGCTCGTTGAACCAGACGGAGTGCGTGCCCGTCACCTTGTTGAGCGAGCGCGCCACCTCGCGCGCGTCGAAGCCGCCGCGCAGCATCTTCGAGGCGAGCAGGCCGACGCCGCCCGAGATGGGGCCGGTGGCGAAGACTTCGAGGATGTCGATGCCGTCGTGGTTGACCGTGACGTAGAGGTTCTGCCCGTCGAACGGAATCTGCCACGTCGCGCCGACCAGCTCGCGCGGCCGCTCGATGCGCACCACGTCGCCCGACTCGGTGCGGCGCACGGCCGGCGCGGGGGCCGACAACGACTCCGACGCGGCCGGGGCCTCCGCCTTCGCGGCGGGCGCCTGTGTCGCCGCGACCGCGGTCTCGGCCGCCGCGGCCTCGGCCACGACCGGCGCGTCGCAGGCGACCTCGCCCTTCGGCTCGGCGCCCTTCACGGCCGAGAGCACCTGCGAGTCACGGCTGCCGTCGCGGTAGTAGCTGACGGCCTTGCAGCCCAGCTCGCGCGCGAGGCGGTAGAGCCTGTCCACGCTCTCGACCGTGTCGTCGCGCGAGCCGTTGCAGGTCTTCGACACGCCGTTGTCCACGTTGCGCTGCGCGGCGGCCAGCACGTAGACGTGCTGCTCGGCCGTGATGGACATCGCCGAGATGAAGTAGTCGGGCAGCTCCGACTCGTGCGCGCAGACGTGCTCAGCCGCCGCGTCAATCGAAGCCTGGTCGGTCTGGTCGACGGTGATGCCGAGCGCCTCAGCGGCGAGCGTGTGGACGTAGGTGCGCTTCCCCAACGTGTCCTGGCGGACGTAGGCCCAGGAGAAGTTCGGCTCGACGCCCGAGGAGGTCTCGGCGACGAGCGAGATGGTGCCGGTGGGCGCAATCGTCGTCGTCTCGTAGTTGCGCGGCGTCAGCTCCACGTCCTCGGGGACGCCGATCTCCTCGCGCAGGAACTTGTCGTAGGCGGCCTTGTTCGGCCGGTACTCGGGGAAGACGCCCTTCTCCGCGCCGAGGCGGCACGACTCGACCCACGCCTCGCGCCGCACGAAGCCCATCGCCTCGTCCATCAGGTCGATAGAGGTGTTCGAGCCGTACTTGATTTTCAACTGGAGGCACAGGTCGGCGAAGCCCATGATGCCGAGGCCCACGGGGCGCGTGCGCTTCACCACGTCGTCTATCTCGGGGAGCGGCCACGCGCAGGTGTCGATGACGTTGTCGAGGAAGCGGACGCACCAGTGGACGGTCTCGGCCAGGCGCTCCCAGTCGAGCCGCGTCTCGGGGTCGTAGAACTTCGCGAGGTCAATCGAGCCGAGGTTGCAGGAGTTGTTGAAGTGCAGCGCCTGCTCCGCGCAGGGGTTCGTCGCGTAGATGGGGCCCATGGACTCCATCATGTGGTTGTTGCGGTTGACCTCGTCGATGAAGATGACGCCCGGCTCG
>DASVWB010000416.1:0-5288 GCA_036389815.1 Pyrinomonadaceae bacterium
AGTTCCAACTCATCGCCGTCGTCTACGCCATCAGCCTCTTCTTCGGCGGCATCCTCCAGGTCTTCCGCAACCGGGGCACGCGCGTGGCCGTCCTCGGCGCCGGCGCTTTCTTCTTCGTCGCGGCCACCGCCTACATGCTGACGCTCCCGTTGATCCTCGGCTGAAGCAGGGTTGAGCTAAAACCGGAAGGGGTAAGGGATGACGTGATGTCTTCCCCTTACCCCTTCCCCCTCTGGCCTCAGAAGGGCCAGATGTTGCCGAGGATGCGGCCGCCGGCGTCGCGCGCGCCGGAGCCCTGGCTGGCGCGCAGGATGGTCGCGGCGTCGACGAGCGAGCGCAGCGGCACCTCGCCCTGGAAGCTCTGGTCGAAGCGCTTCTCCGTGACGAAGAGGGGCACGGTGAAGGCGCTGTCCAGCTCGTAACCGACCCGCCCCTGGTTGCGGAACGCCGACCAGACGACGCCCGGTATCGAGCGCAGGTGGACGACGACGGGGAGGTTCACGCGCGAGCCCTTGCGCCCGCCCAGCTTGAGGTCGCCGCCGTAGAAGCCCTCGATGGCGTCCTGCCCGGCGAGCCGCAGCCTGTAGTCGAAGTCCTTCAGCGTGACGGGCACGAGGCTGTTCGAGACTTCGAGCCCGAGGCTCAGGTGCGCCGTCTGGTCGCGGAAGTCAATCGACTCCAGCGTCAGCTCGCCGACCTTCACGTCAACCAGCTTCGAGCCCCAGCGCCCGATTGTCCCGCGCCCCTGCGCCTGCGCCGAGACGCCCAGCGTCAGCACGACGAGCAGCAGCGCGACGGCCCTGCCCGCCGGCGCGAACTTCACGAAATTCCTCTTCGACATCCTCTAAACCCTCCACCCGTTTTTGACCCTTGACGGCCGCCGGACGCGGCCCCTGTCGGGCACACTCTTCTTAACAACCATCGTGCCACGGTCGCGTGCCCCGGGGGCTTGAAATTTAAGGGTTTTTGAGGACTTTTACGGCCACAAACTGCACGAAAAGGGGCCGCGTTGAATGGTATCGTGTGGCGGGACTGAAAGGGTGGAAACAGCAGGCAGATGGCAGCAGGCCGCCCCGCGGTAGGGGCGTTGAGAGATGAGATCGGAGTTCTCGACGGCACGCCTTTCAACCGCCTACTGCCATCTGCTTACCGCCTACTTTTCATTTCACTCCGTGGGGGCGGTGCCGGTGCCGCCTGTGTTGCCGAAGTTGCCGCCGGCCCCGGCGTGTGTGGAGGTGGCGCCGGAGATGTCGCCCGTCTCGCGGACGCCCGTGTCGCCGCCCTTGTCGGGCATGTCGCCTTCGGCGAGCGCGCCGCGCCCCGCCTTGTCCGTGCCGCCGGTTATCCCTTCGGCCTCGCCGTGCGTCTTATCCTCGTCGGTCATCTGGTTCTGAAACCTCCCGTGTCGAATCTGCCGCGGCGGCGGGGCGGGGGCTTGCCACGCCGCACCTGCGGGGCGACAATAAACCACCCCAGCGCCTTTTTTAAAATGCACCCGACCGCCGCGAGCCGAAACCTTTCAAAGGAGCGACCGACGCCGTGCGCCCGACGAACAGACGCGCCCTCAAACTCCTCCTCCTCTTCGCCCTGATGTGCGCCGCCCACACGGAAGCCGGCGCGCGGCAGCCGCGGCCGGGGCCGGGCGTCGCGCGCGAACTCGCGCGCTGGCGCGCGGAGCACTACCGCGACGTGCGCTACGCGCTCGACATCACGCTCGCGCCCGGGGCCGAGACGCTGAAGGGGCGAGAGACGATAACCGTCACGCTCGACGCGGCGGCCGGCGACCTCGTGCTCGACTGGCGCGTCATCAGGAACGACGCCGACCCGCGCGCGCGCGTCCCCACGGTCAACGTCAACGGCAAGGTCATCGACGACGCGCTCTTCGCGGACGAGCACATCATCGTCCCGCGCGTGCACCTGGTGCGGGGCGCGAACCGCGTCGAGATAACCTTCGAGTCGCCTGTGAGCGCCGCGGGCAGCGCCGTGACGCGCTACCTCGACCGGGAAGACGGTTCGGAGTACGTCTACACGCTCTTCGTCCCCTCGGACGCGAGCACGGCCTTCCCATGCTTCGACCAGCCGGACATGAAGGCGCGCTTCAAGCTCTCGGTCAAGGCCCCCGCGCAGTGGAAGGTCGTGAGCAACACGGCCGCCGGCCCCGGCCTCTCGCCGACCGGCGAGCGCGGCGACCCTCTGACGACCGCCTTCCCGGAGACCGAGCCGATAAGCACCTACCAGTTCGCCTTCGCCGCCGGGCCGTTCGAGGAGTTCAAGGACGACGCCTCGCCGTATAAGACGCGCCTCTTCGTCCGCCGCTCGAAGGCCGAGCGCGCGCGGAAGGAGCTGGCGGAAGTCCTGCGCATCAACCGCGAGGGCGTCAGGTTCTTCGAGGACTACTTCGGCCACAAGTTCCCCTTCCCGAAGTACGACCTCGTCCTCGTCCCCGAGTTCGCCTACGGCGGCATGGAGCACGCGGGCGCGACCTTCCTGCGCGAGGAGGGCGTGCTCTTCCCCTCCGACCCGACGGCCTCCGACCTCGCCGCGCGCGCCGAGACGATGCTGCACGAGGCGGCGCACCAGTGGTTCGGCGACCTCGTCACGATGCGCTGGTTCGACGACCTCTGGCTCAAGGAGGGCTTCGCCACCTTCATGGCCTACAAGGCGTTCGAGCGCGTGATGCCGCAGCTCGACGCCTGGAAGGTCTTCCACCTGCGCACCAAGCCGCTCGCCTACCTGACCGACGTGACGAAGGGCACCACGCCCATCTGGCAGGAGATCGCGAACCTCTCGGCGGCGAAGTCGGCCTACGGCAACATCGTCTACCGCAAGGCGCCCTCGATGCTCCGGCAGGCCGAGTTCTACCTGGGCGAACGCGAGTTCCGCGACGCCGTGCGCCTCTTCGTGCGCGAGCACGCCTACGCGAACGCGACGTGGGAAGATTTGGTCGGCGCGTTCGAGCGCACTTCGGGGAGGAGGCTCGGGAGTTGGGCGGCGGCGTGGGTCAAGCGGCGCGGCATGCCGGACGTGCGCGTGCGCTGGGCGGCGGACGGCCGCGGGCTCGTCAGCAGCTTCGAGGTCGAGCAGCGCGACGCGCTCGGCGAGGGCGGCTCGTGGCCTATGCGGCTGAAAATCCTGCTCGCGCCCGAGTCGCCGGGCGCGGAGCCCGAGGTGCTGACCGTGACGCTCGCGGGCGCGGGCGTGACGAAAGTCCCCGAGGCCGTGGGCAAGCGGAGGCCCGCCTTCGTCTTCGCCAACTTCGAGGACTACGGCTACGGCCGCTTCCTGCTCGACGACGAGAGCCGCGCCTTCGTCGTCAAAAACTTCGCGCAGGTCAAGGACGACTTCCTGCGCGCGCTCCTCTGGGGCTCGCTCTGGGAGTCCGTGCGCGAGGCCGAGCTTGCGCCCGCGGACTTCATCGACCTCGCCGTCCGGCACGCGCCCGCCGAGCGCGACGACGTGGTGCTCGCCTCCGTCCTCGCCCGCGCGCAGACCGCCTTCACGCGCTACCTCTCCGACGCGCAGCGCGCGGCGCTCGCGCCCCGCCTCGAAGCGGCGCTCGGCGAAGGCATGGCGCGCGGCGCGACCCCGGGGCAGCGCATCACCTACTTCCGCGCCTACCGCGAGGTGGCGACCACGCCGGCGGCGCTCGACACGCTCGCGCGGATACTCGACGGCCGGGTCGAGGTGCCGGGCATGACCCTGCGCTCGCGCGACCGCTTCGACCTCATCCGCGCGCTCGTCGCCGCCGGCCACTCCGCGGCGCCGGCGCTTTTGAAGGCGCAGGGCGAGGCGGACAAGACCGACGACGCGCGGCGCTACGCCTACGCGGCGGCCGCGGCCGCGCCCGACCCCGAGGCGAAGAAGAGGTACTTCGGCCAGTTCGTCTCGGACAAGGCGCCGGCCGAGAGCTGGATCGAGGCGGCCGTCGGCCCCTTCAACACCCCGCAGCAGTCGCGCCTGACGCTCCCCTACCTCGCGCCCGCGCTCTCGGAGCTGCCTACTTTGAAGCGCACGCGCAAAATCTTCTTCGTCAACGGCTGGCTCGCCGCCTTCATCGGCGGCCAGTGCGACGAGCGCGCCGCCGCGTCAGTCCGCGACTTCCTCGCGGGCTCGGCCTCGCTCGACCCGGACCTCCGCCTCAAAGTCCTCGAAGCCGCCGACGGCCTTGAGCGCTGCGCGCGCATCCGCGCGAAGTTCGGGGGCGGAGTTTGAACGGCCGCGCGCGGGTCGAAAGTGTGGGAGGCCGGATGCTCAGGAACCGTGTGCCGCTTCTCTTCTTCGCCTGCCTGCTGTGCGTTCCGGCGGCCGCGCAGGACAGGCCGGCGGACTTCCCCGAGTTGGAGGCGACGGTCAGGGAGGAGTTGAAGGCGGCGGGGATTCCGGGCGCGGCCGTCGCGGTCGTCTCGGGCGACCGCGTGGTCTTCGCCAAAGGCTTCGGCGTCTCGGACGCCGAGACGGGCCAGCCCGTCACGCCCGACACGCTCTTCCGCATCGCCTCGACGACGAAGATGCTGACGGCCGCCGCCCTCGTCGCACTCGCCGAACGCGGCCGTGTCAGACTCGACGAGCCCGTCGGCACCTACGTCAAGGGTCTCAGCCCCCGCCTCGCGCGCGTCACGCTCCACCAACTGCTGAGCCACACGGCCGGCGTCAGGGACGGCGCCTCCTTCTACGGCCCGCACGACGACGCGGCGCTGGCCGACTTCGTGCGCACATGGACGGACGACTACCTCGTCGCCGAGCCGGGCGAGATTTATTCCTACTCCAACCTCGGGTACGTCCTCGCGGCGCGCGCCCTCGAAGTGGCGGCGGGCAAGCCTTACGCCGACGCGATGGACGAACTAGTGTTCCGGCCGCTCGGGATGCAGCGCACGACGCTGCGGCCGACCGTGGCGATGACCTACCCGCTCGCGCAGGGGCACGACGCGCCCGAGGACGGCGCGACCGCGAAGGTCGTCAGGCCCTTCCCCGACGACGCGCGCTTCTGGGCGAACGGCGGCGTCTTCACGTCCGCCTCCGACTTCGCGCGCTTCGCCGTCGCCTTCATGAACGGCGGGAGGCTCGAAGGCGGCGAGGGGCTGCCCGCCGCCCTGCCCGCGAAGCTCTCGACGCCCTACGCGGAGGTGCCCGGCGGCAACCCGTCCGAGCGCCCGCGCCACGGCTACGGTCTGGTCGTGCGCGATTACCGCGGCTTCCGCGTCCTCCAACACGGCGGCTCGAAGCTCGGCTTCGGCTCGCTCGTGCGCATGGTGCCGGAGCGCCGCTTCGCCGTCGTCATCCTGACGAAC
>DASVWB010000417.1:0-8146 GCA_036389815.1 Pyrinomonadaceae bacterium
CGCACGAGATAGCGCACCAGTGGTTCGGCGACTCCGTGACCGAGTCGGACTGGCATCACCTCTGGCTGAGCGAGGGCTTCGCCACGTACTTCGGCGCGCTCTTCTTCGAGCGCGCCGACGGCCGCGACAGGTTCGTGCGGATGATGCTCGCGGAGCGCGAGCGCTACATGGGTGACGCCGCGTCGGTCGCGCGCCCCGTCTACGACCCCGCGGTCAAAGACCTCTTCAGGCTGCTCAACCGGAACAACTACCAGAAGGGCGCGTGGGTCCTGCACATGCTCCGGCGCGTGATGGGCGACGAGCGTTTCTTCGCGGGCGTGCGCGACTACTACCGCACCTACCGCGACGCGAACGCGCTCACCGACGACTTCCGCCGCGTGATGGAGCTGCACGCGGGTCGCCCGCTCGGCTGGTTCTTCGAGGAGTGGATATACCAGCCGGGCTTCCCCGCCTACGAGGCCGCGTGGCGCTGGGACGAGGCCGCGAAGTCCCTGCGCCTGCGCGTCAGGCAGACGCAGGCGGGCGCGCCCTTCCGCATGCCGCTCGACGTGGAGTTCCGCGACGGCGGCGCCGCCGCGCCGCGCCGCGAGACGGTCGAGGTGAGCGGGCGGGAGCAGAGCTTCGACTTCAAGCTCGAACGCAGGCCGCAGGCGGTCGCGCTCGACCCGGACGAGTGGGTGCTCAAGACGTTGACGCTGAGTGAGGAATGAGTATCTGAACCGACAGGAGCCACACCGATGAGCAGAAAGATGAGAAGGCGCGATTTTCTCCGCACGGGCGCGGCGGCCGGGCTGGCCGTCGCCGCGTCGAAAACTTCGGGCGCGGGCGCGCCCGCCGTCCACGTCCAGGGCGTGCGCGCGGCGGTCGTCGCCTCGGCCAACGGCAACCGCTTCAAGAACGGCGGCAACGAGACGTGCGTCGAGCGCGCCTTCCGCCTGATGAACTCGGGCTCCGACGTGCTCGACGCCCTGATAGCCGGCGTCAACATCGTCGAGCTCGACCCCCTGGACGACAGCGTCGGCTACGGCGGGTTGCCGAACGCCGAAGGCGTCGTGCAGCTCGACTCCTCCTGCATGCACGGGCCGAAGAGGCGCGCCGGCGCCGTCGCCGCGCTCGAAGGCGTGCGCACGCCCTCGCTCGTCGCCAAGGCCGTGATGGAGACGACCGACCACCACCTCGTCGTCGGCCGCGGCGCGCAGGAGTTCGCGCGCAACATGGGTTTCAAAATCGAAGACGATTTGAACACCGAGCACTCGCGCAAGCTCTGGCTCGAATGGAAGCGGCGCACAGACCCCTCGCACTACCTCGACCCGGAGAAGCGCGCGGAGGTCTGGCGGCGCGAGACGCTGAAGATGGTGAAGGAGGGGCTCATCCGCGAGGAGCACGTCTACGGCACGATCAACTGCGACGGCGTCAACCGCAAGGGCGAGGTCTGCGGCGTGACGACGACCTCGGGGCTCTCGTGGAAGATTCCGGGGCGCGTCGGCGACTCGCCCATCCTCGGCGCGGGGCTCTACGTGGACGGCGCGGTCGGCGCGGCCGGCTCGACGGGTCGGGGCGAGGCGAACCTCTACAACCTCTGCTCCTTCCTCATCGTCGAGGAGATGCGGCGCGGCCGACACCCGAAGGACGCCGGCATGGAGGCGCTCCGCCGCATCAAGGCCAACACGGTCGAGAAGCGCCTGCTCAACAAGGAAGGCAACCCCGACTTCGGCATCAACTTCTACGTCCTCAACGCGCGCGGCGAGCACGCCGGCGTCACCATGTACGAGGGCGCGAAGTACGCCGTCTGCACCGACGCCGGCCCGCAGACGCTCGACTGCGAGCCGCTGCTGCCGAAGCCGAAGGGGTAACCACCGCCCCTCGCCGCGCGGGGGGCTAGTAGTGGCCGGCCCCCCACAGGATCAGACCGATGGCCGCGAAAGTCGCGCCGACGCCCAGGATGTTCATGGCGCGCCTCCTGCCGTTCGAGCGGTTGTCGCCGCTGAACAGCCTCACCTGCGCGTAAGGCACGGCCACCTCAGTCCCGTCCTTCTTCACGACGACGAAGTCGTCCTCGCGCGCCTCCTTGACGTGGCCCTTCACCTTCGTCCTATCCCTCAGCATGACCCCCACGCGCGCCCTCTCGCCGACGCCGAGCTTTGCGACCGCCGCCTTCACCTTCGCGGCGTCGGCGCGCCATATAAACTGGCCCGGCGCGGCGAAGGCCGGCCGCGCCCCCGCCGCGCCGACGAGCATGACGGCGAGAGCGAGCGAAAGATGCTTCCTGAACATTCCAGAACCTCCGGCATGTGCTGAACTAACGCGGCGCACATTCGGCAACTCTCGCGCCGCGCCGTCCGGGCTTCTTTTTAAGCGGGTGGAAGGGGGCGCGCACCCCTTTCGGACCCCGGCGCGGCTACAACTGAAAGATTGTTACGACAGTCGCCCGCAGGGCGGAGGGGCTGGCACGCTTGATGCAGAATACCTTTTTGTTCCCCGTGTGAAACGGGAAACCGCACATTAAACAGACAGGAGAATTGAGTGATGACCGATAAGAAGACGCAGGAGTTGGCCGACGAGAGCAACACCATCAAGAACCCCGACGACTGGACGACGGGCGACGAGCCGATGACGGGCGCGCAGCGCTCCTACCTGAAGACGCTCTCGGAGGAGGCGAAGGTCGAGTTCGACGAGAACCTGACGAAGGCCGAGGCGTCGAAGCGCATCGACGAGTTGCAGGCGCAGACCGGCCGCGGCGCGGAGCAGAACTCACAGCGGGCCGGCGCCGGCGGGCGCTAACGGCAGGCGCGCGGGTCTCCCGCGCCGACTCGAACGCGAAAGGCCGGGCGGCCGTCCGTAGAGGCCCGGGTCGGGGGTTGCGGCCGGAGTTCGATGCGTTGCTTCGTAGCCGCTTTCGACCTGACTTACGCTCGTCTTGTAAGTCGGTATTAGAAAGAACTGCCCGTCAGGGGGTGCCTGACGGGCAGTCTACTTTGTCAAAAGCTCTGCTGCCGAAACCCTGGTTCTACCAGCATCCGGCATATTCACGGTTGGTCTCGTGACAGCAATACTCGCGCGTGCGAGTCCTCCTTGCCGCCGGCACACGGGCGTAGCCGACGCTCTGAATATAGCCGCCCCCCCGCAACTGGGCGTTCTCACAATCACAACTGTACCAGACCCACCACCACGTCGTGCAGTAGCCGCCGCCTCCTCCTCCGCCTCCGCCGCCGCCTCCGGGTTCAAGAGACCCGCCGCCGCCGTCCCCCGCCGGCAGAGGCTCGTCGGGTGAGGTGGCGGTCTGAGTCTGAGTGCAGGTCGCCCTCTGGGTGTCGTGTCTATTCACCTGCGCCACGTCGTTCGGCTGAGGCGCATTCGTCACCTGGATACAGTCGCCCGTGTAACCCTGCATGACGCTGGTCGGGTTAGTAGTGAGGTTGCCTGAGTTGACGAGCCCCATGTTGTGGCCCATCTCGTGGGCTATGGTCGCGGCGATCTCGTCGATAGTGTTGTCCCTCACGGTCGCCGCCGCGGCTATCGTATGCGTGCCCGGGTAATAGCAGGCACACCCGTAGGCACAGTTCTCCCCACCGCCCTCGATCCTCAGGCCGGCCTGCGCCGGGTCGCTCACCCTCTCGTACCTGTAAGGCAGGTCGGTGCCGTCGGGGGCGTGCGCGCCGTTCCAGTTGTTCATGGCGGCCGTCACGCCGGCGGCGAAATTGCCTGTGTCTATCGCCGGATCGACGTAGACGCCGACGACCCTGATCGTCGAGCCGTTCGGGCCGGCCTCGGTACGGTAGTAGGCCGGCGCGGGACGGTCGCTGTAGCACGGCGGGTCTTGCGTCTGCGCGGAAACGACACAGACGGCCATAGTCGTAGCGAATATAAGATGTAAAACGGACTTCATATCTTTTCGCTCCTATGTCTACCGTGTCTGACGGGCTAAGGACTCGTCGGCCTTTACCGCCTTCCCCGCAGGCGCGCTTTCAAACCGGCCAGAGAGTTGCCCGACTGCGCCTCCAGGTCATGCTTGAGCGGCGCGTCCCCCTGGGCCAGAGGCCGGATGTCGCCGTTGTCGTCTACCGGGAACACCCCGTAGGGGCCCATCCGGAGTTTGCCCACCCCCCTCGCGGGGTCAAGGGCGAGGAACAGCAGGTACTGCTGCGACGGCAGGAAGTGCTCGCCCAGGTGCTTGTCTTTCGCCACCACCGTCACCCCGTCCACGACCACCGTCCCCCCGCCGGTCGGCACCAGAATCTCCTCCCCCGGCGTGACCGGCACGTCGGGCGGTGCCACCAGATCGGCGAGGCACGTCGCACACGGCGCTGCGGTCGGGGTTGAAAGCACTTCGAGCACCCTGAACCTGTTCCACGTCACCAGACTGGCCTCGGTCGCGACGTAGCTTTTTTTCCCGACCGGCCGGGCGAGAACGACTGTGAACTGCGAGGCGGCGTCGTCCAGGCCGGAAACGATGGCGAAATTCTCCTCGGCCGGGAGTAGCACGACCCTGCGAACCCCCTTCTCTTTCGCCTTCTTGACGTACCACGCGATCGTCCCGCGCTTCTCCTCGCCCTGCGCCCGAAGCACGTTCTGATTCCTCGCTCTCTCGGTCGCCCACGCGGCGGCGGCCAGCACGAATACCAACGCGGTAATTGCGGCAAGTTTTCTCTTCATGGTGTGTCCTCTCAGCCATTGGAATTTGGACGACGATTCAATGGCTCAGTATTAACGACAGCCGATGTGCAGTTAACGTGAGCAGGTCGGGACTTGGCGGGATAGCGTCAACAGCTTGAGGGGCGAAGTTAAAGCTATCACCGGGAGACGACGCCACTAAATTTCGGGGGAATGAGTGGGGTTGCGAACGATTTCACCTTATACGCCCGGCTTATTTCTGTGTCAAGAAACTTTTGCGGAACGACCGAGACCTGCCGCTTCTGACTCAACGCGAAAGGCCGGGCGGCGAGAATCTTTGTCTCGCCGCCCGGCCTTTTGAACTGACTCCGAACCGAACTACTTCCCGAACCAGCCAATGGGCTTGCCGGAGAGGTCAACCCAGACGCTCTTGACCTGCGTGTACATCTCAAGCGCGTGCTTGCCCATCTCGCGGCCGTAGCCCGACTGCTTGTAGCCGCCGAAGGGCGAGGCCGCGTTGAACATGTTGTAGGTGTTGATCCAGACCGTGCCCGCCTTGACCGCCCTAGCGAAGCGGTGCGCGCGCGTGATGTCCTTCGTCCAGATGCCGGCCGACAGTCCGTAGACCACCTCGTTGGCCTGCTTTATCAGGTCGTCCTCGTCCTCGAAGGTGATGACGGAGACGACGGGGCCGAAAATCTCCTCCTGCGCGACGCGCATCGTGTTCTTCACCTCGCCGAAGATGGTCGGCTGGAAGAAGTAGCCCTTCTGGAAGTCGCCTTCGAGCTGCGGCGGGCACCCGCCCGAGAGCACCGTCGCGCCCTCCCCCTTGGCGATGTCGACGTAGCCCTTGATGCGGTTCAACTGCTCCTCGGAGACCTGCGGCCCCATCTGCGTGTTCTTGTCCATCGGGTCGCCGACGCGCACGCGGCTCGACTTCTCCTTGAAGCGGTCGAGGAACTCGTCCTTGACGCGCGCGTCGAGGAAGAGGCGCGAGCCGGCGCAGCAGACCTGCCCCTGGTTGAAGTAGATGCCCATCATCGCGCCGTTGACGGCCTGCTCGATGTCGGCGTCGGCGAAGACGATGTTGGGGGCCTTGCCGCCGAGTTCCAGAGAGACCTTCGTCAGGTTGTCGGCCGCGGCCCGGGCGATAATCTTTCCGACCTCGGTCGAGCCCGTGAAGGCGACCTTGTCTATCCCGGGGTGCGAGGCGAGCGCGGCGCCGGCCGTCTCGCCGTAGCCGGGGACGACGTTGACGACGCCGTCGGGGAAGCCGGCCTCCTGTATCAGCCCCGCCAGCTCCATCGCGCCGACGGGAGTCTGCTCGGCGGGCTTCAAGACCACGGTGTTGCCGGCGGCGAGCGCGGGCGCGAGCTTCCAGGCGGCCATCAGCAGCGGGAAGTTCCAGGGGATGATCTGGCCGCAGACGCCGACGGGCTCGCGCAGCGTGTAGTTGAGGAACTGGCCGGCGACGGGGATGGTCTCGCCCTCGATCTTCGTCGCCCACCCGGCGAAGTACTCGAAGTTCTCGACGACCTGCGGCAGGTCGACGTAGGTGGTCTCCTTGATGGGCTTGCCGTTGTCGGCCGTCTCCAGCGCGGCCAGCTCCGGTATCTTCGCCTCGATGAGCTGCGCGAGCTTGTACATCATGCGGCCGCGGTCGCGCGCCGAGACCTTCGACCACTTGCCGTCGAGAGCGCGGCGGGCGGCGGCGACGGCCTTGTCTATGTCGGCCCCGTCGCCCTCGGCGACCTCGGCGAGCGTCTGGCCGGTGGCGGGGTTCGGGGTGGCGAAGGTCTTGCCGGACTCGGCGTCCACCCACTGGCCGTCGATGAAGAGCTGGTACTTGCGCGGCGTCTCGGACGCGGGCTGAGTTGATGACATAAGGTTTCTCCGATTCTGGATGAAGGTCTAGGTGTTTCCGATAGTCAGTTTGTGCCTCGGGCTGTTCGTGCGGCTACTTTACACCCGCCGCGGGCGGGAGGCAAAAAGCGGTAGGGAGTGGGCAGTAGGGAGTAGGAAGTAGGAAGTAGGAAGTAGACAGTAGACAGTAGAAAAACCTTCGCCAACTCGGCACCAAACATGAGGCCGGCGGCCCGCGCAAGGCGGAGCCCTACTGTCTACTGTCTACTGTCTACTGTCTACTGTCTACTTCCTACTTCCAGCTCCCTTTCAATCTCCCCCGTCGTCTCCTCGCGGGGCGTCTCCTTCTCCTCGTCGGCGGCGTATTCGAGGTCGCGGTCGCCCGTCACCTCGTCCCAGTCGTAGCCGAGGTGTATCGCCAGCCGGCGCAGCTTCGACTCCCACTCTTCGCGCTGCTGCCGGTACTCCTCCCAGCCCTGCTCCGTGTCGTCGCGTGTCTTGACGCCGTCCCCGGCGAGGCGCGCGACCGTCTGCTCGTAGCGGCGGCGCCAGCGGCGGCCGGTCTCCTCGGCCTCCTCGGGCGTGGGCGTGCGCGGGCGCGCGCGCCGTTCGAGGTCGAGCGACTCGACGAGCTGCGAGAGCACGTGGCGCACGCCGGCTTCGAGCGTCCGCACCTCGGGGTAGTTGCGCAGGTCGGCGTTCTGCTCGCGGTCGAGCGCGGCGCGGATGACCGTGCAGGTTTCGAGCAGGAGGAAGAGGACGCGCGGCGTGCTTTTGTAGACCTCGACGGGGTGGAAGTAGTGTATGACGGGGTGGTCGATGTGCGATTCGAGCAGCCCTTGCAGGTCGCGCATGACGGTGCGCAGCGCGTCGCGCAGGCCGTAGAAGCGCCCCTCGACGGAGTGGTGCGCGATGAAGCCGGCCACGTCGGCGCCCTCGCCCGCCTGGTGGTAGAGCGAGACGGCGACGGCGCGCTTGCGCTCAAGGGCCGTGTAGACCGTCAGCATGTAGGTGATCGCCAGCGAGATGACGACGAGCCCCGAGGCCGACTCGAAGAGCGCGAGGAAGCGCAGCGCGGCGACGCGCGGCACCACGTCGCCGTAGCCGACGGTCGTCAGCGTGCAGCCGCTGAAGTAGACGGCGTCCACCCAGCCCGGCTCGGTGTGCGCCTCGCTGAAGGCGAAGTTCTGCGGGACGTGCGGGTAGTAGACGAGCGCGAAGGCGAGTATGAGCAGGAGGACGTAGACGACGATGAGCAGCGGCAGAAGCAGCGGCCCGACCATGTTGAGCAGCTTGTGCCGGCGCGAGCGCGAGAGGCGGAAGGCCGCCGCGCGCGCCAGCCGCCAGACCGAGCGGTTCAGGGACTCGCCGACGGGGCCGTAGCGCGCGCTGGAGTGCAGCACCGTCGCGTAAACGTCGAACATGATGAGCACCAGCAGGACGACGCCCGCCGTCGTGAAAATGAAGCTGCCCACGCTCGCAAGATATACCGTGCCGGCTCAGTCTGCAAAGGCACATGGGGCGTTGGCAGGCGGCAGGCAGTAGAACGAGTAGACAGTAGACAGTAGACAGTAGACAGTAGACAGTAGAAAAGCAGAAGCGGCGCGTCTCGGACTTCAGACCGGGCGCGCCGCCTTCTCTTTCTACTGTCTACTGTCTACTGTCTACTGCC
>DASVWB010000418.1:0-15234 GCA_036389815.1 Pyrinomonadaceae bacterium
CCGTGCCGAAGGAGCTGTCGGAAGGGTACCTGTTCGGCTACCGGCGCGGCGCCTTCACCGGCGCGGTCAACGACTCGGCCGGCGTCATCCGCACGGCGGCGGGCGGCACGCTCTTCCTCGACGAGATAGGCGACCTGCCGCTCCACCTTCAGCCGAAGCTCCTCCGCTTCCTTCAGGAGGGCGAGGTGCACACGCTCGGCGAGCGCGCGCCGCGCCGCGTGAACGTGCGCGTGCTGGCGGCGACGCACAAAGATCTGTTCAAGGCGGCGCAGGAGGGGGCGTTCCGCGAAGACCTTTACTACCGCGTGGCGGCGCTGGCGGTTCACGTGCCGCCGCTGCGCGAGCGCCCCGAGGACATCGCCGCGCTCATCTCGCACTTCCTCTCGCACTACGCGCGGCGCAACGAGCGCGCGGTGGCGGGCATCACGGCCGAGGCCATCGGCGTGCTCCAGAGCTACCCGTGGCCCGGCAACGTGCGCGAGCTGGCGGCGGAGATCGAGCGCCTCGTGCTCTACACCGACGAGGGCTGTTACATCGGCGCGGAGAACATCAGCGCGCGCGTGCGCCCCGCGGAGCAGCAGCAGCAGGCGGAGCAGGCGGCGGCGGCCGAGCAGGTTCCGGCCCACCTGGAGAACATGCTCGAAGACTATGAAAGGCGGGTCATCACGGAGACGCTCCGCCGCAACGACTACAACGTGGCGCGCGCGGCGCAGGCGCTGGGCTTAGGCTCGCGCCAGACGCTTTATAAGAAGCTGAAGCGGCTGACGATCAACGTCGGCGACTTCCTACAGGACGAGCAGCAGCACGGCCTACAGCTTCGCGCCGACAGGCTCTAGAGCGGGGCCGGCCCTCCCGCGCCGGCCCCTTCCGCACTTCACTCACGAACCCCTCCGACAGACACGGACGACCGATGCTCATCACCTACGTCCTGCTCTTCGCGGCGACGATGTTCATACACGAGCTGGGGCACCTCGCCGCGGCGCGCGTCTGCGGCGTGCCCGCGACGGAGCTGGGGCTGGGCTGGGGGCCGAAGCTGCTCGACCTGGGCGTCGGCGGCGTGCGCTTCAGGCTGCACCTGCTGCCCGTGGGCGCGTACGTGCGGCTCGACATGCGCGAGTTGCAGACGCGGCCGCTCTCGCAGCAGGTCTTGGTGCTGCTGGCGGGCGTGCTTGTGAACCTGGCCGCGGCGCTTCTGACGCAGGGCACCTGGTTCAGCCTGATGAACTACCTTCTGGCCGCGACGAACCTGCTGCCGCTCTACCAGCAGGACGGTTGGAAGTGCGGGATGGTGATGTTGCGCGCGCTGCTCGCGCGCCGCAGCTCGCTCGTCGAGTGGACGTTCACCGTCGCCGGCGCGGTCGTCAGCTGCACAGTCCTCGCCTCGTTCGCCTTCAAGTACCTTTAAGCCTCCGACTCATTCCCGACTCAAACGAATAACCCTTGTCGCTTCCGGTTGCCGGAAGCGCGTGCGGCGGCGTGTGCGCCGTCAACCCGGGGCGACAAATCCTTAACTCGCTGAGCGCGGGTTGCTTCCGCCGCAAGACGCGTGCGGGGGCGGCCGTGTGCGCCCGAAGGGCTGTCGCCGCGGGTTGACAGGGCGGGGTGTGCGCGGGCGCGTTCGCCGGGTTTTCGTGCGGGGGCGGAGTGGCACGGGCGTTGTAAAGGAGAGTACGACGGAAGCTGAAGCGGCTGCGAGGTCGGTGGCACTGCCTGGCGGTCGTGACGCTCGGAGGAGAGGTTGATGAGAGTGTTGCTGACGAAAACGCTGGTCTTGATCGCGGGGGGCGCGCTGGTTCTGCCGTTCGTCGCCGCGGCCGTGCTCGTGGGGGCGCGGGCCGTCGCGGGGTCGAACGGGGGGCGGCAGTCGCTCTTCGCGGTCGGGCTGGCGCTCGTCTGGACGCTCTCCGGCGGCCTGAAGGGCCTCGGCCGTGGCGCGCGCGACGAACGGGAGGGGCATGAGCTTCTCGTCGCGCCGCGCGCGGGCGGGGCCGGCCGCCAAGCCTTCCCCAACCTGCGCGGGCTCTAGTCGTCCGCGCACAGTCGTCCGGCGGCCGCCTCGCGCGTCTGGCTCGGGCCTGTAACCCTCGACACGAAACACCCAACTCAAAAGGAGCAAACACAGATGTTGAAGAACTTCTTCCGCGACGAGACCGGCCTGGAGCTTTCGGAGTACGCCGTCGCCGCCGCGCTCATCGCGCTCGCGTGCGTCACGGCCTTCACGACCCTCGGCGGCACCATCAAGACCGCGATCACGAACCTCGGCACCAAGATTCCGACCAACCCGTAATCGCGCTCGCGGGGCGGGGCGGCGCGAGGCCCGGAGGCCCGCGCCGCCCTTCACACAAGGCCAGACACACTTCAGAGGTGCAGAGAGATGATTAAGAGATTCATGAGGGACGAGACGGGGCTGGAGCTTTCGGAGTACGCCGTCGCGGCGGCGCTGATCGCCCTGGCGGCCGTCACCGCGTTCACCACGCTCGGCGGCACCATCAAGACGGCCATCGAGAACCTGGGGAGCAAGATTCCCACGACCGCGCCCTGACCGGCGCGCAGGGGCCGCGGCGCGCCATCCCCCGGGGGCGCGCCGCGCGACCCCGACCGCCGAAGCCCGCGCTTGACGCGCGGCGCGACACGCCTCGCGGCCCCGGGCCGTTAAAGATTCAAGACCCTTCTCGTTCCCGCTTTCAAAGACGATGCCTGGCACGACGACCATCGCGGCGCTTTCCCTGCTGTTACCGCTGACGGCCATCATCACCTATTTCGACGTGCGCTACCGGCGCATCCCGAACGTCTTCGTGCTGGCGACGCTGCTGAGCGGCCTCGTCATCAACTCCGCGGCGGCCGGCGTCTCGGGCCTCGCGGCGAGCGCGGGCGGCTGCCTGCTGGCCTTCGGGCTGATGTTCATGCTCCACGTCTTCGGCGCGATGGGCGCGGGCGACGTGAAGCTGTTCGCGGCGGTCGGCGCGGTCTTCGGCTCGCAGCTCGTCGTGCCGACCTTCATGGTCGTGCTGCTGACGGGCGGGGCGCTGGCCGTCTACACGGTCGCGCGCAACGGGACGGCGCTCGCGACCCTGACGCGCGTCTTGCAGATTTTCGTGGGGCTGCTGCCGGGCTGGCAGATGCCCCGCTTCGAGGTGCCGGCCGACCGCCGGCACACGCTGCCCTACGGCGTGGCCATCACGCTCGGCAGCCTCATCTCGCTCTTCGTCTTCCGCGCCTGAGTCGAACGGGCGCCCGGCGGCCCTGTAGTTTTCAGAACCCCGACTGGAGAAACCGGACATGCGTAACAAACGTCTCCTCTTCGTGCTGGGCAGCGCCGCGGTCTTCGGGCTGCTGGCGGCCGTCTCTGTGAGCCGCTACCTGTCGGACGCGCAGGCCAACACGCGCAACATGAACAACGTCGTGGTGGCGAAGGTGGACATCCCCCTCGGCACGAAGGTCGAGGCCGAGCAGCTCCAGACGGTGCAGTTCCCGGCCAACGCCATCCCCGAGGGGACCTTCCCCGACCCGCAGAAGCTGGTCGGGCGCGTCACGGTGACGAACATCGCCGCGCGCGAGCCGGTCACCGACTTCAAGCTCGCGCCCGAGGGCTCTTCGGGCGGGCTCTCCGCCGTCATCCCGGCCGGCTACCGCGCGATGACCGTCAAGGTGGACGACGTGATCGGCGTGGCGGGCTTCCTCCAGCCGGGGACGATGGTGGACGTGCTGACCGTCATCGAACAGCCCGGCAGCATGGGCTCCGGCAACCCCATCTCGAAGATCGTCCTCCAGAACGTCAAGGTGCTCGCCTCGGGGCAGAACCTCGACCGGCCGAAGGACGAGCGCGAGGCCGACAACGTCAAGGCCGTCACGCTCCAGGTCACGCCCGAGCAGGCCGAGAAGCTGGCGCTCGCCTCGACCGAGGGCAAGCTCCGCCTCGTCCTGCGCAACATGATCGACCAGGACGACGAGCAGACGAAGGGCGCCGACAAGAGGAGCCTCCTGACGGGCGAGCACGCCACGGCGCCGCCCGAGCCCGGCTCGCTCAAGAGCGAGCAGACGCCGCCGCCCGCGCCGCAGCAGCCGGCCCGGAGCCGCGCCCCGCGCCCGCAGGCGCCGCCCGCGCCGCGGCCCGCCGCGCCGGCCGAGGCCGCCAAGCCCGAGCCTCCCCCCCCGCCGCGCCCGAACGTCGAGATGATTCAGGGCACGAAGAAGAGCACCGTCGAATTTCCCTGACGGTGGATTGGGTCACCGGCTCGTCGGCTCATTGAAGAGAGAACAAATGAACCGGTGGGCCGATGAACAAATCGTCAATCAGTCCATCGTTCAAGAACAGGAGTGAAAGCATCATGCAGAACCGTTCCCTGGTCGCCAGATTCGCGGTGCTCTTAGGCGTGCTCTCGGTGTGCGCGCACGCAGCGAGGGCGCAGGCGCCGCAGCAGAACTTCGTCCCGGCCTCCTTCGAGAAGGCCGCGGCCGACCCCGTCCAGATCAACGTGCTCGTCGGCCAGTCGCGCGTCATCAACTTCGACAAGCCCATCGGCCGCTTCTCGGTCTCGAACCCCGAGGTGGCCGAGGCCGTGCTCGTCGCGCCCGACCAGGTGCTCGTCAACGGCAAGTCTTTCGGGCAGGTCAACTTCATCGCGTGGGCGAAAGAGGGCGGCGCCTTCATCGTCTTCGACGTCTACGTCCGCTCGAACCTCTCGCTCATCGACTCGCAGATCAAGGCGCTCTTCCCCGACGACGACATCCGCCTGAGCCAGGCCAACGGCTCGGTCGTCATCTCGGGCAGCGTCAAGAAGGCCGCGACCGTGGCGCAGGTCGAGGCGGTCGTCAAGGCGGCCGGCTTCCAGAGCGTCAACATGCTCAACTCGCCGACGGTCAACAAGGCGCAGGTGCAGCTCATGGTGAGGGTGGCCGAGGTCAGCCGCTCGCGGCTGCGCGAGCTGGGCGGCACCTACGCCTACGAGGCGCGGCCCGGCCTCGGCGGTGTCATCGGCTCGGGCGGCGGCCCGTGGACGATGGAGAAGCTCGACAGGGGCGACATCTTCGGCACGACCATCGGCAGCGCCCTGAACCTCTTCGTGATGGGCGGCAACACCTACAACTTCATCCACGCGCTCAAAACCCAGGGCGCGCTCCGCAGCCTCGCCGAGCCGAACCTCATCGCGATGGACGGCCAGCAGGCGAGCTTCCTCGCCGGCGGCGAGTACCCCGTCCCCGTCGTCCAGAATTCGGGCGACCGCGCGATGGTCACGGTGATGTTCAAGGAGTACGGCGTCCGCCTCAACTTCAAGCCGACCATCATCGACGAAGACCACATCCGGCTGGAGCTCGAGCCCGAGGTCTCCTCCATCGACTTCGCCAACGGCGTGAAGTTCGACGGCTTCCTCGTCCCGGCCTTGAAGACGCGGCGCGCCAAGACGGGCGTCGAGCTGCGCGACGGCCAGTCGTTCGCGCTCGCCGGCCTGATGGACAACAACGAGATGCGCTCGCTCTCGAAGATGCCCATCATCGGCGACATCCCCATCCTCGGCACGCTCTTCAACTCGAAGTCGTTCCAGAAGAGCGAGACGGAGCTGATGTTCATCGTCACGGCGCAGCTCGTGAAGCCCGTCCGGCCGGACGAGCTGCCCGAGACGCGCGGCCTCGACGGCCTGAAGAACGGCTCGCCGCTCGGCGTCGAGCCGAAGGGCGACGGCATCGAGGGCGACCACGGCTTCTCGACCGGCGACAAGAGCACCTCGGCCGCCCCGCAGGCGCAGCCGCAGAAGAAGGCCGACGCCGCGAAGCCGGCCGCCGAGGTCGAGGTCTCCAAGAAGCAGCAGTGAGGGGATTGGATGATTGGTTCATCGGGTCATCGGTTCATTTGCTGATTAACTCAATGAACCGATGACCCGATGAACCGATGAACCGATGAATCAATTGCGGAGAGGGGGGGAAGATGAGGCTGTTCAAGTCTGAGCCGGGGCGCAAGAGGGAGCGCGGGTCTGTGCTGGCGATGAGCGCGCTCGGGATGCTGTCGTTCCTGCTGGCCACGGGGCTGTCCGTCGACATCGGCCACTTCTACCTCGTCAAGTCGGAGTTGCAGAACGCGGCCGACGCCGCGGCGCTCGCCGGGGCTTCGGCGCTCAACTCGGGGTCGGCCGGCATCCAGCGCGCGAAGGAGCGCGCCACGGCCGCGATGAACTCCTACGAGTTCAACTCGAAGGGGCTCGACGGCACGAAGTTCAACGTCACCTTCTCGTCCAGCCTCGAAGGCGGCTACGTGGACTACGCCACGGCGCTCGGGCAGCCGCAGAGCATCCGCTTCGTCCGCGTCGAGACGCCGAGCGTGCCCGTGCAGGTCTTCTTCGCCGCGCCCGTCCTCGGCACGAGCAAGAACCTCAAGGCCGAGGCGACGGCCGGGATGTCCATCGCGCTCACGGGCGTCTGCGACTTCCTGCCCGTCTCGGTCATCGACTACGGCGTGCCGATCACGGAGGGCAACACCTACACCTTCCGCGCCGCGCCGGCCGGCGGCGTCTCGCCGGGCAACTACCAGCTCCTTGCGGTCGCAGGGGCGGGCGGGCAGGACGTGCGCGTCGGCATCGCCAGCGGCGTCAACGCCTGCGCCTCGCCGGGCGAGGAGTACGCCGTCGACACCAAGACGGGCGTCACGTCGGGGCCCGTCCGCGTCGGCATCAACACGCGCTTCGGCGACTACGGCCCGCAGGTCACGCCGCAGATGCAGCCGCCCGACCTGAACGTGATGGAGGGCATCGACTACACGGCGTACAAGAACGGCACGTCGAAGAAGTCCTCGGCCTACCCGGAGCTGGCCGTCGCCGGCCGCCGCGTCGTCATCATCCCCATCGTCAAGCAGAACGAGTACGACCCGGGCCGCAACGTCGTCAAGTTCAACCGCTTCGGCCTCTTCTTCCTCAAGAACAAGGTCGGGTCGGGGAGCGGCGGCGACCTCGAAGCCGAGTACATCCAGGACACGACGGTCGTCGGCCGCGGCAAGGTCGGCACGGGCGCGCCCACGGCCGACGGCAACCTCACGATGCCCGTGCTCTACAAGTGAAGGGAGGGAAGCGATGCGTGCCACGTTGAGAACTTCGCGCCGGCGGCTCCGGCTCTTCCTCCGGGGCGAGCGCGGGACGCAGCTCGTCGAGCTGGCGCTGGTACTGCCCATACTGTTGGCCTTCTTCGCGGCCACGGCCGAGTTCGGCCGCTACTTCTACAACTACGCCACGCTGGCGAAGGCGACGCGCGCCGGCGCGCGCTACCTCTCGACGACGCCCGTCAACAAGCAGACGGCGCAGGGCATGACGAACTGCACCGAGGACGCGAAGGTCAGGCGGCTCGTCGTCTACGGCGACGCGAACGCGGCCGACGGCTCGCGCCCCGTCCTGCCGGGGCTGACGGTGAGCAACGTCGAACTGAAGCGCGAGGGCGGGGCGCCGGCCGTGCCGTCCACGGTGACGGTCAGGATCGTCGGCTACGACTACGCGCCGCTCATCAACCTCGGGAACTTCTCCAACTCGCTCAACTGGACGAAGGTGCCGCTGAAGCCCTCGACGACGATGCGCTACATGATGACGCAGCCGTCGCCGCCGGGGGGGTGCTAGTGGGAAGGGGTGAACGAACCGTGCGCCTGAAATCCACAGACCGGGGCGAGCGCGGCGCGGCGCTCGTCGAGTTCTCCATCGCGGCGCTCGTCTTCCTGACCTCCGTCTTCGCCGTCATCGAGTTCGGCCGCCTGCTCTGGACGCACAACGCGCTCGCCGACGCCGCCCGCCGCGGCGCGCGCTACGCCGTCACGCACACCCCAGACCCGGGCAAGGCGGCGAGCATGGCCGTCTACGCGACGACCTCCGACGGCGCGAACTCGCCGGTCGTGCAGGGGCTGACGACGAAGAACGTCGAGGTGGTCTACTCGGGCGACTTCAACGCCGGGCAGGGCACCGTCAAGGTGAGCGTCAAGGACTTCGACTTCAACTTCGTCGTGCCGCTCCTCGGCACGAAGATTCGCATGCCCGACTACACCTCGGTGCTCACGGCCGAGAGCGCCGGCACGATGCCGTAGGCGGGAGTTTCGGGGAGCAAAGACATGACTGACAAGCTGACCTTCGTCATCCTGAGCAGCGGGCTGGAGAACTTCAAGGAGCTGCGCGCGGCGCTCGCCACGCAGGAGGGCGCGCGCGTGCTCGTCGGCGGCGACGACCCCGAGCAGGTCTTCCCCGAGATCGTGCGCCTCGCGCCGAACGGCGTCGTCGTCGCGCTCGGCTCCGAGCCCGAGGCGTCCCTGCGCTTCGTCGAGCGCGTGGCGCGCGAGTGCCCGCGCACGGCCGTCATCTGCGCCGCGCGCGACTCGTCGCCCGACACCATCCTCCGCTCCATCCGCGCCGGCGCGCGCGAGTTCCTGCGCCTGCCCGTGCGGGCCGAAGAGTTCTCGACCGTCTACCGGCGCGTCGCCGAGTTCTGCGCCGTCCAGCCCGAGGCGCCGAAGCAGCGCGGCCGCGTGCTCTCGGTCTTCTCCTCGAAGGGCGGGACGGGCACGACCTTCGTCGCCACGAACGTCGCCGCGGCGCTGCGCCGGCCGACCGTGCTGCTCGACCTCAACCTACAGGCCGGCGACCTCGGCCTCTTCCTCGGCGTCGAGCCGAAGTTCTCGGTCGCCGACCTCGTCGAGAACGTCAGCCGCGTGGACGACGCGCTGCTGCGGAGCTACCTGGCGCCGCACAGCGAGACGCTCTCGCTGCTCGCCGCGCCGCGCGAGGCCGACGCCGCCGACGACATCGAGGCCGAGCACGTCTTTCAAGTTTTAGAGATTCTGCGCGAGCGCTACGAGTACGTCGTCGTCGACCCGCAGCACACCTTCGACGCCATCACGCTGGCGGCGCTCGACCAGTCGGACGAGATACTGCTCGTGCTGACGCTCGACATCCCGGCCATCCGCAGCACGCAGCGCGCGCTGCAAATCTTCGACCGCCTCGGCTACCCGCGCCACAAGCTGCACGTCGTCGTCAACCGCTTCAGCAAGCAGATAGACCTCGACCTCCGGCAGGTCGAGCGCTTCCTCGGCGAGCGCGTCACGGGCTACGTCCAGAGCGACTACCGCACGGCGGTCAACTCCATCAACCTCGGCCAGCCGCTCGTCGAGTCGGAGCCGCAGTCGAAGATCGCCACCGAGCTGCGCCAGATCGCCGAGCGCTTCAGCACGGGCGCGCAGGCCGCGCCGCCGCCCGCCGCGCCGCGCCGCCGCAGCCTCGGCTCCTTCTTCAAGAAGGAGAAGGCCGTCGGCACCCAGCTCTCAGCGGTCGGTTAAAACTAACAGCCAGCAGCCAGCAGCCATCAGCTAAACATCATGTCACTGCGCGAAAGACTCATCAGGGATGCAGGCACGCCGGGCGCGGCGCTCTTCGCGCGCGGCGTCGACGAGGCCGCGGGGCCGGGCGGCGGCAACGTCTACCAGGAGATGAAGGCGCGGCTGCACCGCGCCATCATCAACCGGATGGACTTGACCAAGCTCGGGCAGCTCGACCCCGAGCAGTTGCACGCCGAGGTCTCGCGCCTCGTCGAAGACCTCATCGCGGCCGAGAACGCGCCGCTCTCGGCGGGCGAGCGCGAGCGGCTCATCGGCGAGGTGCGCCACGAGCTGTTCGGGCTCGGGCCGCTCGAACCGCTGCTGGCCGACGCGGAGGTCTGCGACATCCTCGTCAACTCGCCGAAGAAGGTCTACATCGAGCGCCGCGGCAAGTTGGAGCTGACCAACGTCGAGTTCAAGGACGACGAGCACCTGATGCGCGTCATCGAGCGCATCGTCTCGACCGTGGGTCGCCGCATCGACGAGTCGTCGCCGATGGTGGACGCGCGCCTCTCTGACGGCTCGCGCGTCAACGCCATCATCCCGCCGCTCTCGATAGACGGCCCCGTCCTCTCCATCCGCCGCTTCGGCGCGGAGCCGCTCAGGATGTCGACGCTCATCGAGAAGAACGCGCTGACGAAGGACATGGCCGACATGTTCGAGATGTGCGTCCGCGCGCGCCTCAACGTCCTCATCTCGGGCGGCACGGGCGCGGGCAAGACGACGCTCCTCAACGCGCTCTCCTCCTACATCCCCAACGACGAGCGCATCGTGACGATTGAAGACTCGGCCGAGTTGCAGCTCCAGCAGCCGCACGTCGTCCGGCTTGAGACGCGCCCGCCCAACATCGAGGGGCGCGGCGAAGTCACGCAGCGCGACCTCGTCAAGAACGCGCTCCGCATGCGCCCCGACCGCATCGTCATCGGCGAGGTGCGCGGCGGCGAGGCCATCGACATGCTCCAGGCGATGAACACCGGCCACGACGGCTCTTTGACGACCGTCCACGCCAACACGCCGCGCGACGCGCTGGCCCGCCTTGAGACGATGATCCAGATGACGGGCATGCGCCTCTCCGACCGCGCGATGCGCCAGCAGGTGGCCTCCGCCCTCGACATCGTCGTGCAGGCCGCGCGCCTCTCCGACGGCACGCGCCGCATCACCTCCATCTCCGAGATCACCGGCATGGAGGGCGAGACCATCACCATGCAGGAGATTTTCATGTTCGAGCGCAAGGGCGTGGACAAGGACGGCCGCGTCGTCGGGCGCTTCCGCCCGACCGGCGTCCGCCCGCGCTTCGCCGAGCGCCTGAAGCAGTACGGCATGCAACTGCCGCGCGTGTTTTTTGAAGAGTAGACAGTAGACAGTAGTCAGTAGACGGTAGGCGCTCCGCGAGGCGCACGCCGACTCTGACTGCCGGACGATTCGATTTACGAAGGTTTTTCTACTGTCTACTGTCTACTGTCTACTGTCTACCTGGTGCAACCATGATCCCCTTTCTCGTCTTCATCACCTGCATGTTCGCCGTCTTCGGCGCGTACCTCCTGGCGACGCGCGGGACGGAGGCGAAGCGCAAGCGCCTCCAGCAGAGGCTTCAGGAGGCGCTGCTCTACTCGAAGCGCACGGACGACGAGGAGATTCGGCTCGCGCGGCAGGAGCTGATGAGCGAGATTCCGGCGCTCAGCCGCGTGCTGATGCGCGTGCAGGTGGCGACCGCGCTGCGCCGGATGCTCGACCAGGCCGACCTGCACATCACCGTCTCGCGCCTGGTGATGCTCTCGGTGATGGCGGGGCTTCTGGCGGCGCTCGCCGTCTCGATGCTGACCGTCTCGACGCTCCTGATGGTCGTCGGCGGGCTCGGCGCGGCGTCGATACCGTTCCTGCACATCGCCTACAAGCGCCGCAAGCGCCTGAAGGCTTTCCTCGAACACCTGCCCGACGCGCTGGAGCTGATGGCGCGCGCTCTCCAGGCCGGCCACGCCTTCGCCGAGTCGCTCCACATGGTCTCGACCGAGATGCCCGAGCCGGTCGCCACCGAGTTCCGCAAGACCTACGAGGAGCAGAACCTCGGCCTCTCCCTCAAGCTCGCGCTCGAAAACCTTTCGGAGCGCGTGCCGCTCTTGGACCTCCGCTTCTGCATCACGGCCATCCTCATCCAGCGCGAGACGGGCGGCAACCTCGCGGAGATTCTGGAGAAGGTCTCGCACACCATCCGCGAGCGCTTCCGCATCCTCGAAGACCTCAACACGCTGACGACCAGCTCGCGCATGTCGGCGTGGATACTCTGCGGCCTGCCCGTCTTCGTCGCGCTGGCCGTCACCATCATGAACCCCGACTACATGTCCGTCCTCTGGCGCGACCCGCGCGGCCACAACCTGCTCTACGCCGCCGGCTTCATGCAGGTCACGGGCATGCTGATCATCCGGAAGATTCTGAAGATAAGGATTTAGTGAATGGTGAATAGTAAATGGTGAATGGATAAGGGCGGCTTCGACCATTCACTATTCACCATTCACCATTCACCGGAGCGAAGCGACGTGCTAATCATCACCATCTCGATCTTCGTCTGCGTCACGCTGGGCGTGATGGGGCTCTACTGGCTGATGTTCCGGCCGACGAGCGCGGCCACGGAGCGCCTGAAGAATCTGGGCGGCGGCGGCGGCGGGACGGCCGCCATGCCGGCGTCGGTCGTGGCGGAGGACTCGGCCGTGGGCGCCCTGGCCGAGCGCGTGGCCTCGCCGCTCCAGCGTCTCGCGCCGCCGTCTGCGGCCGAGGCGCGCAAGGTGCAGCGGCGTCTGATGAACGCCGGCTACCGCTCCGAGAGCGGGCCCGTCATCTACCGCGGCCTGCAACTCGTCTCGCTCGCCTTCTTCCCCGGCGCGGTGGCGTTCGGGTGCGCGGTGCTCGGGCGGCCTTTGAACAGCGCGCTCATCTGGATCGCGGTCGCCGTCGGCGTCGGCGCCTACCTCCCGAGCTTCGTCCTCAACCGCATGATCTCCGGCCGCCAGCTCCGGCTGCGCTGGGGGCTCGCCGACGCGCTCGACCTGCTGGTCGTCTCCATCGAGGCGGGGCTCGGCCTCAACGCCGCGCTCGTCCGCGTCGGCGAGGAGCTGCGCACCGTCCACCCCGACATCGCGGAGGAGCTTGAGCTGACGAACCTCGAAATCCGCGTCGGCCGCGACCGCGACGAAGCTTTGAGAAATCTTTCTGAGCGCGCGGGCGTGGACGACCTGAAGAGCCTCGTCGCCATGCTCATCCAGGCCGACCGCTTCGGCACCTCCATCGCGCGCGCCGTGCGCGTCTACGCCGACTCCCTGCGCACGAAGCGCCGGCAGCGCGCCGAGCAGGCGGCGCAGAAGGCGGCCGTCAAGCTGCTGCTGCCGCTCGCCCTCTTCCTCTTCCCGACGCTCTTCATCGTCATCCTCGGCCCCGCGGCCTTGAACCTCATGGACACGCTCGGCACCTTGAACTAGACAGGAGACACGGCCATGAACGCGCGCAGAGTCATCATCATCTTCGCCACCTTCGCTTTGCTCTTGAGCGCGACGGCGCTCTGGGACGCCTCGGGCGACGAGCGCGACGGCGACACGGCCGCGAACGTCGTCGCCGCGTCGGGCGCCGAGGCCGGCCCGGACGCCGACGCCGCGCCGAAGAAGAAGGGCGGCGGCCTCTTCGGGAAGATTCTCAAGGCGCCCTTCAAGGCCGTCGGCAGGCTCATCGGCCGCGGCGGCGACGAGGGCAAACTCGCGCGCATGACCGAGCGCGACGGCGAGCGTTTCGAGAGCGTGGGCGTCGTCCGCGTCGAAGACCGCGACAACGCGCGCCCCTCCGTGCCCGACGAGGGCGGCTCGGCGCGCGACTACCTTGAGCGCGGGCGCGCGCTGCTCGAAGGGGGGCGGCTGAACGAGGCCGTCGCGGAGCTTTCGCGCGCCGCCTCGCTCGACCCGAAGCTCTCGCAGGCGCACAGCCTGCTCGCCGTCGCCTACGACCGCAAGGGGCTGCACGACCGCGCCGAGGACTCCTACCGCCGCGCCATCGGCGTCAACGAGCGCGACCCGGACGCCCTGAACAACCTCGGCTACTCGCTCTACCTGAGCGGAAACTACCGCGCGGCCGTGGACAGGCTGAAGAAGGCGGCGCGGCTCGCGCCCGGGGACGCGCGCATCCTCAACAACCTCGCGCTCGCGCAGGTTCGGCTCGGCAAGTACGACGACGCCTACCGCAACTTCGCGCGCGCGGGCGGCGAGTTCAACGGCCACGCGAACGTCGCGGCCCTGCTCGTCCGCACGGGGCGCGAGGAGAAGGCCGTCGAGCACCTCGAAGCCGCGCGGCGCTTGCAGCCCGAGTCGCAGAACGTCCTGCGCCAGCTCGCGGAACTCTACGAGCGCACGGGGCGCGCCGACCGCGCCGCCGACGCGCGCCAGGCGCTCGCGGCAGTCGACGCACGGCAGACGGCCGCCGCCGCCGAGGAGCGTTAAGAAGAATTTCAAATTTCAGATTTCAAATTTGAAATCTCAGATGAGGTTGACGAAATGAGCCACACCGCAATCCTGACGCGCGTCGAAATCGAGTCCATGGGGCCGCCCGTGCTGGAGGAGCTGCGCGAGGCGGACGTGCCGGCGAGCTTCCTGTGCGACCTCGCCTTGAAGCACGTGGCGCAGATGCCCGAGCCGACGACGCGCTCCATCTCCGAAGAGCTGCGGCTCCCGCGCGCGCTCGCCGAGGAGATGCTCGTCCACCTGACGCGCGAGAAGATGATAGAGGTCAAGGGGCAGATCGCCGTGGGCGCGACGCGCTACGCGATGCTCGACCGCGGCTGGGAGCGCGTCGCGCGCGTCCGCGACCTGTGCGGCTACGTCGGCCCCGCGCCCGTCTCCCTGCGCGACTACGCGCACATGATGCGTTTGCAGGCCGTCCCCGCCCGCGCCGCCTCGGTCGATACGGTGCGCGCCGCCTTCCGCGACCTCGTGCTGCCGGAGTCGCTCATCCAGACGATGGGCTGCGTCATCAACTCGCGCCGCTCGCTCTTCATCACCGGCCCCGCGGGCACGGGCAAGACGGCGGTCGCCGAGCGCATCAACTCGGGGCTGCCCGGCCACATCTGGATTCCCTACGCCATCGAGGTGGACGGGCAGATCATCCGCGTCTTCGACAGCCACAACCACCGGCCCGCGCCCGACGGCGAGACGCCGGCCGACTACGACCGCCGCTGGGTGCTCGTCCGGCGCCCGCTCGTCATCGTCGGCGGCGAGCTGACGCTGGACGACGCAGACCTCCAGTGGAGCGAGGCCGCGCGCTTCTACGAGGCGCCGTTCCAGTTGAAGTCGAACGGCGGCACGCTCGTCGTGGACGACTTCGGCCGCCAGCGGGTCGAGCCGCACGAACTGCTCAACCGCTGGATCGTGCCGCTGGAGAAGCGCGTGGACTACCTGACGCTGCACACGGGCAAGAAGATCGAGGTGCCGTTCGAGCAGTTGGTCGTCTTCTCGACGAACCTCGACGAGAAGGATTTGGTGGACGAGGCGTTCCTGCGCCGCATGGGCTACCGCGCGCGCGTGGAGCCGCCGACGCCGGGCGCGTACGTCGAGATATTCAAGCGCGCCGCCTACACGCGCGGCCTGAGGGTCGAGCAGCCGTGCCTCGACCACCTGCTCAACAACTACATGCTCGAACACCGGCAGATGAAGGCTTGCGAGCCGCGCGACCTGCTCGACCGCATGACCGACATCTGCGTCTTCGAGGCCCGCCCGCCGGAGGTGAGCGTGCGCCTCATCGACGCGGCCTGGCGCAACTACTTCGGCACCTCGCACGGCTTCGCCGCGCAGGAGCAGGGCCGCAAGAACACGGGGGACTTGTCCGATGCGAACCCGCTTCAAATCTGAAAGACGCGACCCGTCGCCGGGAGC
>DASVWB010000419.1:0-3599 GCA_036389815.1 Pyrinomonadaceae bacterium
CAATGAACCGATGACTCGACGACTCAATCCGAGAGCAAGGGGGAACGCATTCATGCCGGACTTGGAGATAGAGATACGGCCCGGGAGCGACGAGACGAAGACGCAGCAGATATTCAACCAGATAGCGAGCGCCATCCTGGCGGGGAAGTTCACGCGCGGCGACGCCATCACGTCCGAGCGCGCGCTGGCCGAGCGGCTGGGCGTGAGCCGCAACATCGTGCGCAACGCCTACCGCCGCCTCGAAGAGCAGGGGCTGGTCGAGACCTTCAGCACTTCGGGGCGCCGCGTGCGCGGCGCGAAGAAGAGCCGCACGGCCGCGGGGCAGGCCGGCGTCGCCAGCCGCGACCGGCGCGCGATGCAGGCGGGCGGGCACTCCGCCGGGGACGCCGCCGCGCAGGCGTCGAAGAGGGCGGCCGGCCGGCGGCGCGGCTGAGGCCTAAGAGAGGAGAGGGACATGCCGGAACGCAAAGACATGGCGGGCAAGGACGACGAGCGGCAGGTGCGCGGCCGCAAAGGCCCCGCGACGCAGGCGCGCAGCGAGCGCCACCGCAGGCCCGCCCGCAAGGGCGGCGCCAACAACTCGCGCACCGTCCCCAAGATCGGCAAGCGCGACTCCTCGCGCGGCGACACCTCGGGCGACGGACTGCACTGAGCAGGGGGTAGAGGTTAGAGGTTAGAGGCTAGTTGCCAGGGGCTAGAGACTAGAGGCTAGTTGGGTTTGAGTCCCAATGAAACTTGGGCCCTTCGGCGGGAAGGGTTTTCAACTAACCTCTAACCTCTAGCCTCTAACCTCTTTCCCACGTCGTGGCGCGAGGAGGCGGTAGACGGTCAGCGCGCTGCCGGCGACGGCCGCGAGCGTGAGGCCGTAGACGACGTAGTTGAAGGCGTCGGAGTTCATAAGGTCGAGGAAACGGCGGCCGAAGTAGAGGATGAGCAGCGCCTCGGCGGCGAAGCGCACGGCGCGCCCCGCGGCGACCGACGCGAGCATCCGCCAGCGGTCGCACTGGAGGGCGGAGGCCGTCATCATCGTGAAGCGGAAGGGGAAGGGCGGCGGCAGCATCGAGGCGACGAAGACGACGCGCCCGGTCTTCTTCTCAAGCCTCCCCTTGAGCTTCCCGAAACGCTTCCTGCCCACCAGCCGCTCGACGCCGCCCGCGCCCACGCGGCGCATCACGAGGTCGAGCGCGAAGACGCCGGCGGCCGTCCCCAGCGCGCCCGCGACCGCGTAGACCGCCCACATCCAGCCGGCCGACTCGCCGCGGCCGTGGATGAGCGCGAAGAGCAGCAGCTCGTTCGCCAGCGGCACGTAGAAGAAGGAGGAGTCGCAGGCTTCGAGCACGAAGGGCCCGAGCGCCCCCAGCCCGACGAGGAACTCGATGAGCCCGCGCGCCCACGACGAGCCGGCCAGCAGTGCTATCAGGGGTGCCGCCACGCGCGCGATGCTAGACGAACTCTTTCCGCTCTTTGCGGATTCTTTGTGCGCTTTGCGTTACGGGGGGCGCGGGGCCGAGCGTACTCATTCAACGGCCGCGCTCGATGATTTCCAGGCCGCCGTCGGTCGAGACGACGGCGAGGTCGGCCATCCCGACGAAGAGGCCGGACTCGACGACGCCGACCAGAGACTTCAGCTCGCGCTCCGTCCGCGCCGGGTCGGGTATCTCGCCGCAGCGGCAGTCGAGGATGTAGTTGCCGTTGTCGGTCACGTAGGCGCCGCCGCCGTCGCCGCGCCGGAGCGCGGGCTCGACGCCCGCCACCGCGGCGACCCTCCGCGCCGTCAGCTCCCACGCGAACGGCACGACCTCGACGGGCAGCGGGAACCTCCCGAGCACGTCAACCTTCTTCGAGGCGTCGGCGATGACGACGAAGCGGCGCGCGGCCGAGGCCACCAGCTTCTCGCGCAGGAGCGCCCCGCCGCCGCCCTTGATGAGCGCGAGGTCGGGGCCGATTTCGTCCGCCCCGTCGATGGCGATGTCGAGCACGCCCGCCTCGCCCAGCGTGACGAGCGGGATGCCGTGAGAGCGCGCCTGCTCCTCCGTGCGGCGCGAGGTCGGGACGCAGCGCACGCCGAGTCCTTCGGCGCGCACGCGCTCGGCCAGACGCTCGACCAGCCAGTAGGCGGTCGAGCCCGTGCCCAGGCCGACGCTCATCCCGTCACGGACGAACTCGGCCGCCTTAAAGCCCGCGCGCTGTTTTGCGTCCACGTTTCTTCCCCCTCCCGCGTAAATTCGCGCTATTATGTGTGCCTCTCCCGCCCCTCGCAACAGATTTGTTGGCTCCCGGACACAGAAGCCTAAAGGCGTGGCCGGTAAGATGGACGTTTGATGACGACCGAGGTCTACCAGCCGGGGCAGGAGGTGGAGCACGCCGAGGGCGTGGACACGGCGGAGTTCCCGCCAGTGCGCCGCGTCGTCGAGCGGGCGTACTCGCGCACGACGGGCGCGCCGCTCATCCCCGGCAACGGCGTCCGCCTCCTCGTGGACGCCAAAGAGAACTACCCCGCCTGGCTCGAAGCCATCGGCGGCGCGCGCCGCACCATACACTTCGAGAGCTTCATCATCCACGACGACGACGTGGGGCGAGAGTTCGCCGAGGCGCTCTGCGCGAAGGCGCGCGAGGGCGTGCACGTGCGCGTCGTCTACGACTGGCTCGGCGCCATCGGCAAGACCTCGCGCCGCTTCTGGCGCAACCTGCGCGACGCGGGCGTCGAGGTGCGCGGCTTCAACCCGCCGCGCTTCGACGAGCCCTTCGCCATGTTCAACCGCGACCACCGCAAGATGATCTCGGTGGACGGGACGGTGGGCTTCGTCATGGGGCTCTGCGTCGGGCGCGACTGGGTGGGCCGCCCCGAGAAGAACGTCGAGCCGTGGCGCGACACGGGCGTCGAGATACGCGGCCCGGCCGTCGCCGACCTGGACGCGGCCTTCGCGCGCGTGTGGGAGACATCCTGCGGCGAGAAGATTCCGCGCGAGGAGTTGCCGGAGCGCGACTCAATCGAGCAGGGCGGAGACATCCCCGTGCGCGTCATCGCCACCGAGCCGAACGCGGTCGGGCTCTACCGGCTCGAACAGCTCGTCGCGGCCGGCGCGCGCCGCTACCTCTGGCTGACGGACGCCTACTTCGTCGGCACGACGATGTACGTGCAGGCGCTGCGCGCGGCGGCGCAGGACGGCGTGGACGTGCGCCTCCTCGTCCCGAGCGCGAGCGACATCCCCGTCGTGAGCGCGCTCTCGCGCGCCAACTACCGCGCGCTGCTCGAAGCGGGCGTGCGCGTCTTCGAGTGGAACGGCCCGATGATTCACGCGAAGACCTCGGTGGTCGACGGCCGCTGGGCGCGCGTCGGCTCGACGAACCTGAACGTCGCGAGCTGGATGGGCAACTGGGAGCTGGACGTCACCATCGAGCACGAGGGCTTCGCGCAGCAGATGCAGGAGATGTACTGCCGCGACCTCGAGAACGCGACCGAGATCGTCATCAGCGAGCGCAAGCGCGTGCGCCCGCTCGGGCCGCCCCGCCCGAAGGACGGCAAGCACCGGCCGCGCCAGCGCGCGAGCCGGAAGGGGAGCGCCACGCGCGCCGCGGCCGGCGTCATCGGCGTGGGC
>DASVWB010000420.1:0-20523 GCA_036389815.1 Pyrinomonadaceae bacterium
AAATTTGAAATTTCAAATCTGAAATTCTTATCCCGCCCCGCCGCCCGGGGTTTGAAGTGATGAGACTCGAAGCGTTAAATCCGGCCGTCATGCTCCGGCTCGCGCTGGCGGCCGCGTGCCTGTCGGCCGCCGCCGCCGCGCAGAAGCCCGCGGCGCAGCAGACGCAGAAGCCCCCGGCGCAGACGAAGCAGGAGCCGGCCCCGAAGCAGGAGCCCGCGCCGAAGGCGGAGCCGACGCCGGACTCGAAGAAGAACGCGCGCCCCGAAGGCGAGGCCGAAGCCAAGCCCGAGCCTTTCGACAGGATGACGGCCGAGCAGATGGCGGGGCGCTGCGTCACGCTCGACACGGAGGCGGGCGAGATAGTCGTCGAGGTCATACCCGAGGCCGCGCCCGAGACGGCGCGCAACTTCCTCAACCTCGCCGCCGCGGGCGCCTTCGACACGACGACCTTCTCGCGCGTCGTCAAGGACTTCGTCGTGCAGGGCGGCAACGTCGCCACGCGCGAGAAGGTGACGCCCGAGCTTCTGCGCCGCGCCGCGCGCAAGGTGCCCGACGAGCCGAACGAGGTCAAGCACCTGCGCGGCGTCGTCTCGCTCGCGCGCCCGGCCGAGGCCAACTCGGCCACCTCGCACTTCTTCATCCTCCTCAACGACGCGCCGCACCTCGACGGCCAGTTCGCCGCCTTCGGGCGCGTCAAGTCGGGCATGGAGGCGGTGGACAAGATCGCGGCCGGCGAGCTGGAAGGCGAGACGCCGAAGGCGCCCGTCCGCATCCGCCGCGCGAAGGTCGCGCAGTGCGAGCGTCCGCCCGACTAAAAGACCCGCCTCGAAAAGACCCCGGGGCGCGTGCGCCCGCCCGCGCCGCACGCGCCCCGGCCGGCGGGGTGGGAAGATAAAGAGGTGAACCCCGCCGGTAGACGGACACACTGCCGAAGGGCTAAGCCCCGCGCCCCTCAAGCCTGCGCGCCGAGCAGTCGCCCACCATAATCCCGAAGCACGAAAGACCCTCGCACATAACCCACACCTCCGGACTCACTTCAGCCGCTCGACCGAGACGGTGCCGAGCAGCGGGTTGTAAGTGACGCGCAGCACGCCCGCGACGAGCGCGCCCGCGCCCGCGCCGCTCGTCGAAGCGCCGCCGCCGGACGCGGACTCGCCGCCGGGCGACGTTGACGACGTGCCCGCCGCCGTCGCCGTCCCCGCGGCGGCCGTGCGCGGCAACTGGCCGACGACCTGGAACTCGACCGTGAAGGGCTCGTTCGACGGGTTGTTGAAGCGCAGGCGGCGCGCGCCCGTCGTCTCGCCCGCCGAGAGCGCGCCGTCGCCGCCCAGAAGGTTGCTGTAGTCGAACGACGCGCCCGCGCCCGCCTGCCCGTTGTCGGCGTTGGCGACCGTCACCGCGCCCGACCCCGAAGAGAGCTTCGAGACGCGCGCGGCGAGCGGCGCGTAGACCGCCTGCGCCGAAGAGTTCCGCAGCAGCAGGTCGTAGGAGACGACGCCCGCGAGCGAAGAGGCGTTGCGCGCCTCGAAGCCGACGAGCGAGGTCACGTCGCGCTCCGCCTTGTCCGACACGTCGAAGGCGACGGAGGCGACGGCCGACGGCGCGCGCCCTTCAATCCGCTGCCGCACGTAGGCCGTGTGCGCGCCCGGCACGAGTTCCGCGCCCGAGAGCGTGAGCCGCCAGCGGCCCGCCGCCGGGTCGGACGAAAGGCTCGCCGCGCGCGGCGACGAGAAGCCCGGGTCGTCCAGAGAGACCTCGACCACGCCGCCGTCGCGCGGGCCGGCGTCGCCGGCCGTGTAGGTCGCGGCGCCCGAGGCGTCGAGCATGACGGGCAGCGAGGTCGGGTCGGCCGTCAGGCTCGTCGTCTTCGGCGCGGGCGCGGGGGCGTTCGGGAGCGCGGCGCCGTCGGGCAGGAGCGGCAGGCGCTCCGAGAGCGCGTAGCCCGTCACGCTGTGGAAGGGCGCGCCCGCCGCGGGGCTCCCGACGCTGACCTTCGGGACGCTGACGGTGAGCGTGTTCCCCTCCATCCGCCCCCTGACGCCCTGCGACTTCACGAGGTCGGGGCTGTAGGTGATGAACTTCTTCGACGTGGCGGAGCGGATCATGCCGAGCGTGCCCGTGTAGTAGCTCGTCTGCCCCCGGTAGACCTCGGCCGCCAGCCAGTAGATGGTGTCGGCGTAGTCCCACTGCGTCAGGTAGAGCACGCCCTGCCCCTCCGACGCCGAGGCCGCCGCAGCTATAGCAGACGGCGAGAGGTCCGCGACCTGCATGCTCAACACGAGCGCGTCGCCCTCGTCCTTCAAAGAGACGGAGCGTATGTCCGCGCCCGGCAGGTTCGCGCCGGGCGTGCGGTAATACGCGTCGCCCGCCTCGTCGCGGTCGTAGTTCTTCGGCGGCAGCGTGTGCGCGCCTTCGAGCGTGAGCGCGTCTGCGCGCACGACCGCGCCCGCCGCCGGGCCCGAAAGTGTGACCGCGCCCGGCTCCGTGCCGAGCGTGCCGACCGAGGCGAGCAGGCTCGGCCCCGTCGCCTGCCTGGCGAGCATGACGTAAGGGCCTTCGGACTGGTTCGTGTTGTCGTTGTAGACGACGACGGCCGCGCCCTTCGAGTCCATGTCTATCGAGGGGTATTCGAGGAAGCTGCGGTCGCGCCCCTGCGCGTCGCAGAGCGTGCCCTGCAAACAGATTTCGCCGCGGTGGATGACGTTCTGGCTCACCTGCGCGGTCTGGAAGGCGGGCGCGGCGTCGAGCGCGTTCACACTCTCGGCCACGTGAATCGTCCACTCGTTGGCGAGCGAGTTGGGGTTGCCCGGGAGCGAGCCGCGGTACCACGCGACGGCGACGCGGCCGGGGTCGCCGGCGACGACCCACGGCATGATGATCGTCCCCGTCATCGACGCCGGGCTCACGCGCTTCGGCTGCGACCACGTGTCGCCGCGGTCGGTCGAGGTCACCATCTGGATGACACCCGCCGACTGCGACCAGACGGCGTAGAGGTTGCCGGCGCGGTCGACGGAGATGACGGGGAAGACGTTGTTGACCGAGCCGGAGGACGACGAGTAGATGAGCTTGTCTTCGACCTTCGGCTCGGAGCCGTCGTCGAGGTCTGTGACGCGGAACATGCGTATCTGGCTGCCGGAGTAGTAAATCTGGTAGAGCAGTATCGCGTCGCGCTCGACGCCGCCGACCGAGACGCGCCGCTTCTGCTTGTCGGCCTTGAGCGGGCCGGACTGCGTGACGGTGCCGAGCTGCCGCCCCTTGTCCCACGTGAGCCCGCCGTCCCGCGTCCTGAACATGTAGAAGCCGCCGCCCTCGAAGTTGCGCCAGGTGACGAACCCGCGGCCGTCGCCGAAGCCCGCGACCCACTGGCGGTCGTCGACGGCCGCCTCCTCGGTCTCTTCGCTCACGCAGGTGACGTAGTTGGTGCGCTCGGGGGCGAAGGTCTGCCCGCCGTCCTCGGAGACGGCGGCGGTGACGCAGGCCGCCGAGAGGTCAACGTAGTAGACGCGCCCCCGCGCGTCGAAGTCCACGTCGGTGTCGCCGCCGCCCGGGCCCGTGACGGCGTCGCGCAGGACGGGCGCGCCCACGGGGCGGTAGGTGCGGCCGCCGTCGTCCGAGCGCCAGAGCAGGCTCAGGGTCGTGCTCACGCCGAAGGGCGAGGTGGCGAAGATGCGGTCTTTCGGGTCGACCTTGACGATGGGCTCGCCGCTCGTCGCGGAGAAGTCGGCCATCGTGTTGTTGTGGAAAGTAATCGCCGCGGGCGTCGCCTGCGGAACCGGCACGGCCGGGCCGCCCGCCGCCCCGGCCTTAAAGCCGGCCGCCGACGCCGCGAGCGCGAGCGCCGCCGTCAATAAGAGCGCCGCGGCGCGAGGGCGCACGGCCTTACCTCTGCGGGGTTCTCTCGACATGGCTGTTTACCCTCGCCGCGGGCGCGGGCACACTCTCCCGCGCCCGCGGCCCCAGCGTCCTACCTGAGCGCCTTGACGAGCTGGACGCTCACCGTCTTCGTCAGCGGGTTGGCGGCGAACCTGAGCAGCGTGGTCGGCGCGAGTCCCGACTGCGACGCGCCCCCGGCCGCGGTGCCCGAGGTCGCGCCCGCCGCGGCCCCTTCGGCCGAACCCGAGGCGCGACGGTAGGCCGTCACCTGTATGTCGTAGGTGAACATCTCCGCGCGCGGGTCAGCGAACTTGAGCGTGCGCGCGGCGCTGGTCTCGCCCGCCGCGAAGACCTGGTCGGCGCCGAGCGCGTTCGAGTAGTCGAAGGCCGCGGGCGACGCCGCCGTGCCCGCCCCGCCGTTGTCGGCGTTCGAGACCCTGACGGCGCCCGAGGCGGAGTTGACGCCGACGACCTTCAGCTCGACGCGCGGCAGGCAGGCGCCCGCCGTCGCGTTCGTCATGTTCAGGTCGAGCTGGAAGACCCCGCCCGCGAAGGTCACGTTCGACATCGCCGTCTGCACCGAGTTCGTGATGTCGGCGAGCGTGCGGCGGTCAACGAGCACCGTCTGCGCCGCGCCCGCGGGCGTGACGTAGAAGCCTATCCGCCCGTCGTGCAGGCCGCGCACGCGGTACTGCAACTGGCCGTCGGGCTGGTCTGTGAGCGCGAGGCTCGAAGCGCCCGCGGCCGGCGCGGCTATCACGTCCCACGTCTGGCCGCCGTCGGCCGAGCGCTCGACCTCGAAGCGGCGCTCGTGGCCTTCGGGCTGCCACGCGAGCGTGAACGCGCCGTCGAAGTCCACCTGCCTGCTCTGCGCGTCCGTAAACTCGCCCGCGATTGATTGGAGCGCGGGCGGAAGCGGGCCCTTCGTCAGGTTCGTCGTCACGGTGAACTCGGTCTGTGCGTTCTGGTAGCCGATGACGCGGTGCGTGTAGGTGCCGGGGCGCGAGACGCGGACGTTGACGTACTCGGGGACGCCGGCCGTGCCGGAGCCCGCGATGACGTTGCCGTCGGGGTCGAGCAGTTCGTAGTCGAGGTCGGGCTGCGAGCCCGCCGCGTCCGGGGCCCATTCGGTCGTCGCCTCTATCTGGTAGGTCGCGGCGTCCACCTCGAACGGCAGGTCAACGTAGGTCACGCCGCCGAGGAGCATGTTGTAGCGGTCGCCGACGGCCACGGTGTCGGTCTGCGTCAGCGTCTCGACCGCGGGGCTCGCGGGGAGCGAGGCCGCCGGGCGGAAGTAGAAGGGCATGCGCAAGGATTCGCCGCCGTCCGCGCGGTTCGCGGTGACGAACCACTGGAGCTGCAACCTCTCGAAGAGCACCTGCGAGCCGTTGGTCTTCGCCGCCATCACGTCGCGCAGGCGGTCGCCGTCCACGGTCGCGCTCACGCGGAAGGTGGCCTCGCCGCCCGGCGGCAGGGTCACGCCCTGCGGCGAGACGGAGACCTGTATGCCGGCGATCTGGAGGTCGCGGTTGTTGGCGACGCCGAGGTCGTACGTGCCGCCCTGCCCCGAAAGGTCGCGGACGGTGACGGTCACGGCCTCCGTGTGCGCGACGCGCGTGCCTATGACGGGCACCTCGCCGAAGGAGTGGCTGCCGAGTATGCCGGGCCGCTCGACGCCGTCGCCCTTGACGCCCATCAGCGCCTTCGCGTTCACGGCCTCGTAGACGTTAATCAGGCCGCCGCCCTGCGCGATGATGGAGTCGGCGCTGAAGGGGCCGTCCTGTTTGGGCGCGCCCGCGGCCGAGCGCAGGTTGGTCGCCGTGTTGATGAGGGCGGTGCGCACCACGTCGGCCGTCCAGTCGATGTGCGCCTGGCGGACGAGCAGCGCCGCGCCCGCCATGTGCGGCGTCGCCATCGAGGTGCCGTCGAGGTGCGCGTAGTTCGGCGTGCCTTCGAGCCCGCCTAGCGCCGCGCCGAGCACGCTCGCCGGCGGCACGGCCGCGAGCACGGCCACGCCCGGCGCCGACACGTCGGGCTTGACCTGCCCGAAGCCGCGCACGGGGCCGCGCGAGCTGAAGCCGGCCATCTCGGGGCTGAAACTCCCGCCCGCCGCGCTCACCCTGACCTGCTTCGCGGAGACGGCGCCGGCCGCGTCCGAGCCGATGACGGAGCGCAGGTGCTCGCCGTTCGTCTTCGAGATGCCGAAGACCGGGATGGCCGAGGCGTAGACGGTGACGCCCGACAGCTCGCCGTCCACGTTGTTGTAGATGACGGCGGCCACCGCCCCGGCCGCGGCGGCCTGCGCCGCCTTGCTGGCGAAGAGGCCGGTGCCGGCGGTGCCGGCGTCGACGGTGCCCCCGCGCGCGATGAGCGCGATCCTGCCCTTGACGGACGCGGGGAACTGGTCGGGCGTGTCGCCCACGCCGCAGTAGACGTAGTTGTTCTGGAGGGCCGCGGGCGCGGCGGCGCTGCCGTCGAGCAGCTCGGCGTGGATGCCCTGGAGGCCGCCGACCACGTCAACCTTGTAGGACGAGGCGGAGTTGCCGGGGTGCGCGGTCGCGCCGACCGAGATGACGTGACGGCCGGCGGCGGGGCTGCCCGTCGTCCCCTCGCCGGGGCCGTCGTTGCCCGAGGCGGCGACGACCGTCGCGCCCGCGAGCGCCGCGTTGCTGCACGCGACCGAGGTCGGCTCGTCGGGCCCGCCCGAGCCGCCCAGGGAGAGGTTGATGACGTGCGCGACCGGCTTCGGCTGCCCCGTCAGCGTGAAGGGCGACATCGCGTCTTCGAGCGCCATGATGGTGTCCTTGCCCTCGCACCCGGCGACGTAGACGCCCGCCAGCGAGTAGAGGCTCGACCCCGCGTCGCTGCACACCTTGTAAGACATCAGCTTCGCCTGCGGCGCGACGCCGTGCAGGCGTATGTCGTCGGCCGTGCCGGGCAGGCCGTCGGCGCCCGGGTGCTGCGCGAGGTAGCCGGCCGCGGTCGAGGCGACGTGCGTGCCGTGGCCGAAGCCGTCCTGCGCGGCCACGTCGGCGAGCGGCAGGTAGTAGACGACCTTCTGGTTCGTCGGCACCGCGGCCGAGGCCGGCGCGACGCCGAGGCGCGGGGGCGTCGGGTCGCCGCCGAACATCGGGTGCGTCCAGTCGATGCCGGTGTCGATGACGGCGAGGTACATCCCCTGCCCCTCGTAGCCCTCGCGCAGGTCGTCGAACTGCGAAAGCTCGGGGTAGGCGCCATAGACCTTCGGCGCGTCGATGTACTTCACGCTGTGGTCGAGCTGCGTGTGGAGCAGCCGGTCGAGGCTCGCCGACTTCACCTCGGGCATGGCCTTCAGCGCCGGCAAGGCCGACCGCGGCACCCTGAGCGCGAGGCCGTTGTAGACGAGCGTGTAGCGCACGGGGACGGTGGCCGCGAGGCTCCCGTCGTAGTTCTTCACAGGGTCGGCGGCGACCGCGGCCGAGACGCCGCGCTGGGCGAGCGACGCGAGGAACCTGTCCTGCTCGGCGGCGAGCCGCGAGCGGTAGCCTTGAAGCTCCTCGGCCGACACGGCGCGCCCCTGCTGCCGCGCGCGCGCCGCGTAGACCGCCCCCGGCTCGCCCTTCAACTCGACGATGACCGTGACGGCGTCGCCGCCGCCGGCCGAGGCCGTGCGGGACGAGGTGCCTGCGAGCGCGGCCAGCGCGAAGAGCGCGGCCAGCAGCGTCAGACAGGCCGCCGTGCGTCCCCCGAAGCGGAAGGTGTGTCTGTGGGTTGCGGGCATGACTCTCAAACTCTCCTCTCAAGAAGGTGGCCGGCGAGGCTCGTTAAGATTGCATCGGGCGGGAACCGCGTCCGCGGCCCCATTCGTCCGGGCCGGGAAGCCGGAAGGCCGGGCCGCACGCGCGGCCCGGCCTTCGTCCGTGCGGCTTACTTTAAGAGGCTGACCTTGCCGGTCAGCGGGTTGACCGTAAACTTCAACACGCCCGCCGGCAGCGCGACGCCGCCGGGCGTGTTCTGCTGCGCGGAGGTCGTCCCGCCCGACGGCGGGGCCGAATCGCCCGACGCGGCCGCCGATGTCGGGCCGGCCTGCGCGTAGGCCGGGTCGGGCACGTGCGCGTAGACGACCGCCGTGAACTGGAACATCTCGGTCGAAGGGTTCGAGAACTTCAGACGCCTGGCGGCGCTCACCTCGTTCGGCGCGAAGTCCGGGCCGAAGGCCGCGGAGTAGTCGAAGGCCGCGGGCGAGCCGGCCGCGCCCGTCCCGCCGTTGTCGGCGTTCGAGACGCCGACGCGCCCGCTGTTCGACTGCACGGACGTGACGACGAAGCGCAGCGGCGCGTAGAGCGCCGACGAAGAGGTGTTCCTGAGCGTCTGGTCGAACTGCGCCACGCCGCCCGCGAAGCTCACCGTGCCGTCCACGATGGCCGCCTGCACGGCCGCCGTCACGTCCTGCTCGACGCGGCGTTCGACGCGCACCGCCTTCGCCGCGCTCGCCGGCCCCGCGAACAGCCCGTACTGCACGGGGTAGAGCGCGACGGCGCGGTACTGGTACGTGCCGTTGCCGCGCCCCGACACGTCGTAGGCGGTCTGCGCGGCGTCAACGTCTGCGAGCGTCGCCCAACTGCCGCCGCCGTCCGCGGACTCCTGCACGCGCAGCTTCGACGGAGCCGCGCCCGTCGCGGGCTTCGTGAACGAGAGCCGGTACGCGCCGTTGATGTCGACGGGCGTCGCGTCCGCGACCTCGTTGCCCGAGACGTTGCCCATCGTCGGCGGGGCGGTCGTCAGCGTCGGCGCGACGGCGCGGTAGTAGAAGGGCATGCGGAGGCGCTGGCCGCCGTCGGCGCGCGTGGCGGTCACGTACCACCCGATCTGCGTCGGGCTGGGGAGCTTCGCGCCGACGACCGTGACGTTGACGTTGAAGGTGGCGGCGCCGCCGGCCGGCACCTCGACCGACGCGGCGGGCTCGCCGGCCGCGATCGTGATTTCGACCCGAACGTCCGCGCCGTCCACGCCGCGGACGTTGCTCGCCGAAAGCTCGTAGGTGCCCGCGCCCGCGCCGTCGCGGACGTCGTAGATGGTGACGCTGCGCGTGAGCGCGGCCGTGCCCTCGACGCCGGCGACGGGCACCGCGCCGAAGCTGTGGCTGGCGATGAAGTCGGGGTCGCCGGGCGAGGACGAGGCGAGGACGCCGTAGGTGCGCGCCGTCGCCGAGCCGGCATTGCCGACCGCACCGACGCCCATCAGCGCCGTCGCGTTGGCCGCCGCGGCGGCGTCAATCAGCCCCGCGCCCTGCGTGTTGATGGTCTGCTTGCCGTCGGCCTGCGGCGTGCCGTCGGAGGCGCGCAGGTTCGTCGCCGTGTTCATCAACGCCGCGCGAATCATCGAGGGCGTCCAGCCCGGGTTCTTCTGCTTGACGAGCGCGGCGACGCCCGCCGTCATCGGCGTGGCCATCGAGGTGCCCGATGCCGAGGTGAAGCCCGTCGGGTCGAACATCCAAACGGCGGGCGGGACTCCGCCCGGCGCGGGCTCCGCGCCGCCCGCGCGTATCGTCGCCGAGAGGATGGAGACGCCGGGCGCGACCACGTCCGGCTTAATCATCCCGAAGCCGCCGACGGGGCCCTTCGAGCTGAAGTCGCCCATGCTCGGCTCGAAGAAGACCGACTTGTTGATGCGCACCTGGCGGGCGGAGACGGCGCCGAAGGCTTCGGAGCCGATGGCCGCCTTCAGGTACTCGCCGTTCGCCTTCGAGAGCCCCAGGACGGGGACGGTCGCCTTGCGCACGGTGGCGTTCGTCAGCTCGCCGTCCACGTTGTTGTAGATGAGCACGGCGACGGCGCCCTTGGCCGCAGCGAACGCGGCCTTGTTCGAGAAGGCGCCCGTGCCCTGACCGGCGGCGTCGACGGTGGCGGTCGAGCCGCGCTTGATGAGCGCAATCTTCCCCGCGACCGAGTCGGGGAACTGGTCGGGCGTATCGCCCAACCCGCAGTAGACGTAGTTGTTCGTCACGTCGGCGGTGACGGGCGCGGTGCCGTCGAGCGGGAAGCCCGCCATCGAGGTGCGGCCGCCGACCTCGTCAACCTTGTTGGGGCCTGCGCCGGGGTCGAGGCTGGCGCCGACGGTCAGCACGCGGCGCCCCGTGCCGGGCGAGCCGAGCGTGGCCTCGCCGGTCGGGTTCGTCGGCGTCGGCGCGCCGGAGTTGCCGGCCGCCGCGACGACCGTCACGCCCGCCAGCGTCGCGTTGTCGCACGCGACCGACGACGGCGAGTTGGGGTCGTTCGACGTGTCGCCCAGGGAGAGGTTGATGACGTGCGCGACCGGCTTCGGGTAGCCGGCGATGGTGAACGGCTGCACGGCGTCCTCGACCGCCATGATGGTCGAGGCGCCCGCGCCGCGGCCGACGGCCGAGAGCACCTTGTAAGCCATGAGCTTCGCCTGCGGCGCGACGCCGTGAATCGCCACGTCGTCGGCCGTCAGCGGCAGCCCGTCGGGGCCGGGAGCGTTGGCGAGATACCCTGCGGCGATGCCGGCGACGTGCGTGCCGTGGCCGAAGTCGTCGGACGTGGCGCCCGCCGTCAGGTTCAGGTAGTAGACGACCTTCTGGTTGGTACTGACGGCCGCGGCCGCCGGGCCGACGCCGAAGCGCGGCGGGGTCGGGTCGCCGCCGAACATCGGGTTCGTCCAGTCGATGCCGGTGTCGATGACGGCGATGTTGACGCCCTCGCCGTGGACGCCCGTGGTCTGGAGCGCGTCGCCCATCTTGACCTGCGGCGGGTTGCCGTAGAGTTCGGGCGCGCGCACGTACCTGACGGCGCGGTCGAGGTACATCTCAAGCCCCGTGTCCTCGTGGACGGACTTGACGCCCGACATCTTCTCGACGGTGGGGACGGCCGCCTCGGGCAGCGCGAGCGTGACGCCGTTGTAGACGTAGTTGAAGCGGAACTGGATGTTGGAGACCTCGCCCGCGGGGCCGTTCGGCGCGTCCACGCCGACGACGTTGAAGAGGACGCCCTTAGCAGTGAGGCGGGCGAGGAAGTCGTTCTGCTGCGCGACGACCTGCCGCCGGTAGCCCTCCACGTCGAAGGTCTGCCCCGACGCCTCGGCGCGCGACTTGGCGACGACGACCGGGTCGGCCGAGAGTTCGACGATGTAGGTCTTGACGGCGGCGGCGCCCGCCCCGCGCTGCCAGAAGAGGGGCGCGGCGACGGCCGCGACGACGATTGCGACGAGAAGGCCGCGGAGCAAGAGACTGCGTTTCATCATTCACCTCCGGTCTGAGGAAGGCCGCCGCGAGCCGTCGAAGGCGGCCGCGAGCTTGCGAGGGCTGACTGTTGAAGAATTGATTCATCGGGTCATCGGGTCATCGATTCATTTATTCATCGATGACCCGACGACCCAATCAACTTCTACTCGCCGAACATCGTCGTGATGAGCTTGACCATCGCGGGCACGAAGTCGGCGCGCCTGACGAGGGTCGCCGGCTCGAAGCGCGGCCCGGGCACGGCGACGAACTGACCCGTCGGGAGTTGCTTGATCTGCGCCGGGTAGGCCGCGAGCAGCCCCTTGTCGAGCGCGATCTGCACGTAGCCGCGCAGGGGCGTGGGAATGTCGGCGTTGTCGGTCAGCGGCTTGCCGCCGGTCGTGACGGTCGTGCCGGCCAACTGCTTCGCCTCCTTGTCCATCCTGAGCGCGCGCACGAGCGCCACCGCCTCGTCCAGCCGGTTGACCTGCGCCGCCGGGCCGAAGGCCGTCGTACCCAGCCCCATCACGCCCTCCTTGCGGAGCGACTCGGCGAAGAGCGCCTCGGGGCTCCCGGCGGCGAGGTCCGTGAACGAAGGCTTGTTCGGGACGTACTGCGGGACGCGCGCGCCGAGCATCAGCGCGCGGCCCAGCTCCATCCGCGTCAGCACGTCTTCGGCGCGGAAGAGGCCGCCGTCGGCCGACATCACGCGGTCGTAGACGAGGCGCAGCGCGGCCGTCCGAGCCGCGGGGTCGAGCCCCGAAAAATCCACCTCGGCCGGGTTGTAGAGGTAGTTGCGGACGTTGATGGTGTAGGGCTGGTCGGCGGCGACGCCCGCGCCGAACTCGCCCGCCTCGACGCGCAGCGTGTAGTTGCCCGCGGCCGGGAATTCGAGCTTGACGCCCTCGCGCGCCCCGAAGAGGCCGCCGAGGTTGAGCGCGGTCGAGCTTGCGACCGGCTGGCCGTCCTTGAGCACCGTCAGTTCGAGGTCGTTGGCGACGAGCCGCGTGTTGTCCACGACCGCCTCGCCCTCGCCCGCGGACGCGCCCCAGTTCAGCTCGACGAAGGCGAAGCGCGCGTTCGGCGGGAGCGCGACGGTGTGCTCCTTCGTCGAGTTGGCGGCGATGGTGTCGGAGACGGCCGGCGCGTCCTGGCGGCTGAGCGCGAGCCCCTTGCCCGCGAAGCCGAAGTTGCCGTAAGCCTTCGAAGGGTTCTGCGCGAGGTCGACGGCCGCGTGGACGTTGGCGAGGCCGGCGCCCGCCTCGAACTCGTCGTAGGTGGCGAGCGGGGTGGCCGTGCGGACGAGGATGTCGCGCACCTCGTCGGGCGTGAGCGTGCGGTCGGCTTCGAGCAGGTTGGCGACCACGCCCGAGAGGTGCGGCGCGGCCATCGAGGTGCCGGAAATCTGCGTGTAGTTCGGCAGGTAGTTGGCCGGGATTTCGAGGTCGGCGTCCAAGCCGTTCTCCGCGACGTTGGTCTTCGAGCGCGCGGCGATGATGGCGGCGGTGTAGCCCGCGGCCGACGGGCCGCCCGTGCCCGGCGTCAATATCGTCGGGTGAACTTGCGGGTCGCCGAAGATGCCGCGCGAAGAGAAGGAGGCGAGCCGGCCGTCCTTCGTCGAGGCGCCCGCCGTGATGACCCACGGCCAGGGCGTCCAGCGGTTCTGCGTGTTCGGCGCCGGGCCGTCGTTGCCGTTGGCGAAGACGACGACGATGTTGTTGTCGTGCAGCGCCTTCGACGCGACGTTGACGGGGTGGTCGGGGTCGTAGTCGGCGGCCGAGTTGCCCCAGGAGTTGTTGACGACGCGGACGTTGTAGACGGTCTGGTTCGTCAGGATGTAGTCGAAGGCCGCGATCTGGCCGAGGACGAAGAGGCCGCCGCCCGAGCCGATGCCGAGTATGCTCGCCCCGGGCGCGACGCCCGCGTAGAGGCTGCCCGAAGCCTGCCCCGTGCCGGCGGCGATGGAGGCGACGTGCGTGCCGTGGCCGCCGTTCGTGTCGGAGTTCGGCTGGTTCTCAAGGTAGGACGGCGGGATGAGCCCCGCGAAGACGTTGCCGAGCGTCGCAGACCTCACGACCAGACCGTCCTTGTCGTTCATGTTCATGATGACGTTCTGGATGGTCTTGCCCGCGGCCGGGTTCGCGACGTTGTAGCTCAAGTCCTGGTGCGTCCCGTCCACGCCCGAGTCGTTGATGGCGATGGTGATGCCCTTCCCCGAGACGGGCAGGCCGCCGTTGCGCTGCGTGACGCTGATGTCGCTGCGCAGGCGGTCGGTGCCGATGAGCGGGTTGCTCTGGTGGTCGTAGAGCCGGACGGGCGCGTTGAGGTAGATGGAGCGCAGGGAGTCCCAGCCGGCCATCCGCTGAACCTGCGCCGCCGTCGCGTTGACGGCGACGACGGGGAGGCTCTGCATGCGGTAGCCGCCGCCGACGCCGAGCGCGAGCACCTGCGCGACCTCCGCGTCCGTGACGCGCTCGCCCCTGAAGGTCAGGATGACGCCGAAGAGCTGGTCGGCCCGCGCGCCGGCGAGCTTGGCCTTCAACTGCGGGTCGAGCTTCGGGGCCGCCTGCGCCGCCAGCGCGGAGGCGGCGACGAGCGCCGCGGCCAGAACCCCTCGAATGAACTTGTGACGCTTCATGATTGCCTCTCCCTTTTCGTCCGCAGATGCACCGCGAGGCTTCAGAACTCTTCCTCGGCCGCTTCCCTTTGGCGTCCCGCGCGAGCCCCCTTCCCCCGAAAGGGGCTCACGCGGGATGCGCCCAGACCACGCGCGGCTCGGCCGGGCGGCTTGCCCTCCGCACGGCCGTCGCGCGTGGAGAGCCGTTACTGCACGACGAAGTCCGAGCCCGACGCCGTGTCGGAACTCAGGAGCAGCCCCCCGCCCGCCGCGCCGATGAGTATCTGCGCGTTGGCGCCGGTGGACTTCGAGGTCGTGCCGACGATGTTCGACCCCGTGGCGTTCTTCACCTTGTCCAGGGCCTTGTTGATGTTGTCGACCGCGACGCGAATCACTATCTGGTTGCCGACGACCGCGGCCGAGTCGGGCGCGCCGTCGCCGACCTGGTTGTCCGTCCCGTTCGGGAGCTTCTCGTAGTGGCCGTACTCGTAGGCCATGTCGCCCAGCTCGGTCGTGTTGGCGGAGACGAAGATGGTCACGCCGTCGAAGACGGAGCTGACCGTCCAGGCGTTGTTCTGCGTCCGGGCGGCCGCGTCGGCGAGCGTCAGCGTGTAGACGACCTGCTGGCTGGCCGCGTCGTAGGCGAAGTCCACGGAGCGTATGTCCTGCGCGCCCGTGCCGAAGTGGTCGCCCGCGGCGTCAACTATCTCGGGGCCGCCGTCCTCGGGGATGAGGTCGAACGGGTGTCCGACGCCCGCGAGCCCCATCGCCGCGCGCACGGCGTTGTGCGCGTCCACGTAGCCGGCTCCGACGACGCGCTCCTCGTAGGGCATCGGGCTGGCCGTCTGCCTGAGGATGGTCGCCACGTCGTCGGGCGTGAGCTGCGGGTTCGCCTCGACGAGCAGCGCGACGACGCCCGAGACGTGCGGGCACGCGAAGGAAGTCCCCTGCGAGGTCGTGTAGAAGGGGAGGTAGGCCGGCGGGATGGTCGTCAGGTCGTTACCGACGACGGGCACCGTGCCGAGCGTGTTCGTCAGCCCCGCGCCGCGCAGCCGCGCGCTCTTGATGTCAACGCCCGGCGCGGTCACGTCGGGGCGCAGGTTCGGCTTCGCCTCGGGGTCGGCCGGCATGCCGGCCACGTCCGTGCCCGTGCCGTTGTCCATCCCGCGCGAGCTGAAGTCTGCCGGCGAGCCCAGGCCCTGCTTCTCGCCCGCGGCGACCGAGATCGTCCAGGGCATCGTCGAGTAGGGGTTGATCGAGGTCGGCGTGTCGCCCGCGTTGCCGGCGGCGAAGACGACCGTGATGTTGCGGTCGTGGCAGGCGCGCGTGGCGACGTTGATGGGGTTGGCCGGGTCGAGGCCGTCGGCGCTCAGGGTGTCGCCCCACGAGTTGTTGATGACGCGGATGTTGTAGGCGTACTGGGTCGAGAGCAGGTAGTCGTATGCGCCGACGATGGCGACGAGCGGCAGGCCCAGCTCGTTGCCGGAGTTGACGCCGACGAGGTGCGCGCCCTTCGCGACGCCGCCGTAGAAGCCGTTCGACTGCTCGCCCGTGCCGGCGGCGACGGCCGCGCCGTGCGTGCCGTGGCCGGACTCGACGTCGGACATCGGCTGGTTCTCGACGTAGACGGGCGGGACGAAGCCGGTGCCGTCGAGCAGGTCGCCGACGGAGACGCCCGGCAGGCCGACGAGCCCGGCGTCCGAGACCACCGTCTCGGAGAGCGGCTGGACGACGTTCTGCACGGTCTTCTTGCCGAAGGTCAAATCCTTGTGCGTGCCGTCGATGCCGGTGTCGATGTAGCCGATGCCGACGCCCTTGCCCGTGACGGGGAGGCCCGGATTAGTCGTGTTCGCCTTCGTCACCTGCGCGTCGGCCTGCATCTGCGGGACGCCGATGAAGGCGCGGCTGGCGTTGGTGAAGGTCTTCATCAGCCGGTTCGCGTAGACGGAGACGACGCCCGGCTGCTGGCGGACGGAGGCCAACTGCGCCGCGCTCATGTCGGCGATGACCATCGGCAGCTCGCGCGCGGCGAAGCCCTTCGTGATGCCGGCGAGCCGGAGGCGCGAGAGTTCGGAGGCGCCGGGCTTCTGCCCGTAGGTGATGACCACGGGCAGGGTCGCGCCGGGCGCGTGCGTGGCGAAGAAGCTCGTCAGCCCGGAGTCGACCTTGACGCCCGCGGCGGCCGAAGTGCCGCGGCCCGCGGGCAGCGACAGGAGGCACAGCGTGACGAGCGCCGTCAGTAGGAGTGCTTTTCTCAACATCGCCGTCGTTTCCTTTTTTCTCTGAAGGGCTTGTCTTGAACCCGAACCCAGCGAGGCCGCACGTTGTTTGAAAGGGGTTTGAGGGTCTTCGGTCGCGGCCCGGGGGTTCGCCCGTCTCTGCCAAGCGGGTCAACCCCCGGGCCGCGTGCCTCGCCGCGCCTTCCGTCCCGACAATCGGCCGGCGCCGCGAGAAGCTTTGGCGTCGGCGACGCCCTTGCCCTCAAGCGTGGACAGGATAGTCAAGTGCGATTGAGCGAAACTTGAGCGCGTGGAAAAATTTTCGTCCCGCGGCGTGGATTTTTAAGGGGCTTGCTTTTCAACGCCTTACGGGCGCTTGAGGAAAACTTGAGCCGCTCGAAAGCGTCGGCTTAAGTCCGCGCGGGTCGGCGGGGCGGGTTTCTTCGGGAGGTGAACAAAGTCAGTAACACGGGCGGCGCGGCTTCGAGACGGCGAACGCCGGACTCAACCAACCGGCCTCCAGCCTCTAGCCTATCGCCCCGGCTTCTGTTAACTTCCGTCGGGCGGGCGGCGCGGCAATTCTAAAGGGCAAAGGGGGGCGGCACGTGGCGAACGAAGAGGGCGGGCCGGAGATTTCGGAGGGGATGCACGCGCTGCTCGACAGCAGCAAGTCTAACTCGGAGGCTTTCTCGATCATCGCGACCGAGCTGGTCGAGGTCAAGGCGATGCTCATGGCGCTGATAGACCTCCAGAAGTCGGCGCTCTACGCCTCGGGCGTCTCGGAGCAGGAGCTGGAGGCGAACGTGCAGAACCTCGTCGAGGGCTACCGCCGCAGGTTCCTCTCGGGGCTCGAAGGCAGGGTTAGGGAGGCGTCCGAGCAGGGGTGACGGAGGCGCGTGTGGAGGCGAGTCGGAGTCGGGACAGCCGCCCCTTCATCAAGACGCTCGCGCGCGGCGCGGCACTGCGCTGCCCCGCCTGCGGCGGCGCGCGCGTCTTCCAGAAGCCCTTCCGCGTCCGCCACCACTGCCCCGCCTGCCGCACGCTCTTCCAGCGCGAGGAGGGCTTCTTCGTCGGCGCCATCATGATCAACGTGGTCACGACCGAGGCGGCCGTCCTCGCCTCCGCCGGCCTCTGGCTGCTACTTTCGGGCGGGCGCGACTCGCTCCTCCTCTACGCGCTCTTCGCCGTCGCCGTCCTCTTCCCCGTCGCCTTCTACCACCACGCCTGGAGCCTCTGGCTCGCCGCCGACCACGTCATCGAGGGGCTGCAAAAGCACAAGTAAGAAGGCGAGGCGTAAACCGCAAACCGTGGCGAGAGGAGCCAAGCTCTTCCTCCCGCCACGGTTTGTGGTTTACGCCTCGCCTTTGCCTTCTTACTTTTACTTCCCTCAGCCCTTCGACTGCGCTGCGCGCGAGCCGGCGCGGCGCTCTTCGAGAACCTCCCACGCCTCCCTGACGCGGTTGTAGATGCCGTCGGCGTCGAGGCCGTACTTGGCGAGGAGGAGCTTGGGGTCGCCGTGCGTGATGACGCGGTCGGGGACGCCCATGCGGACGAGGCGGACGGAGTCGAGCAGGCCGTTCTCTTCAAGAAGCTCCGCGACGGCCGAGCCGAAGCCGCCGGCGAGGTACGCCTCCTCGACCGTGACTATCAGGCGGCGCGTGCGCGCGAGCGCGAGCAGGAGCCCGGCGTCGAGCGGCTTGACGAAGCGCGCGTTGACGACCGTCGTCTCGACGCCCTCGCGCGCCAGGTGCTCGGCGGCCTCGGCCGCCGGGCCCACCATTGAGCCGTAGGCGACGATGGCCGCCCCGCCGCCGTCGCGCAGGATTTCGGCCTTGCCGACTTCGAGCAGCCGCGGCTCGCGGCGGATGTCCGCGCCCGTGCCGTTGCCGCGCGGGTAGCGCATCGCGGCCGGCCCGTCCGTCTCCAGCATCGTGTAGAGCATGTCGCGCATCTCGCCCTCGTCCTTCGGCGCCATCACGGTCATGTTCGGCACGCCGCGCAGGTAGGCGATGTCTAAAAGGCCGTGGTGCGTCGGCCCGTCGCCGCCGACGATGCCGGCGCGATCCATGCAGAACTTGACGTTGAGGTTCTGCAAGCAGACGTCGTGGACGATCTGGTCGAAGGCGCGCTGGAGGAAAGTCGAGTAGATGGCGCAGACGGGTTTGAGCCCCTCGGTGGACATGCCGGCGGCGAAGGTGACGCAGTGCTGCTCGGCGATGCCTACGTCGTAGGCGCGCTCGGTGAACTTCTCCAGCACCTTGTCTATCCCCGTGCCGTCGGGCATCGCGGCCGTCAGCGCGATGACCTTGGGGTCGCGCGCCATCAGCTCGCACAGCGTCTGGCCGAGGACGGCCGTGTAGCTCGGCGCGGGGGCGCCGGCCGACTTGACGGCCGCGCCGGTCTTCAAATCGAAGGGGCCTGTGGCGTGCCAGGCGTAGTAGTTCTTCTCGCGCGCGGGGTAGCCCTTCCCCTTCTGCGTGAGCGCGTGGACGATGACGGGCGAGTCCTTGACCTGCTTCGCCTCTTCGAGCGCGCGCACGAGCGCCCGCGGGTTGTGGCCGTCCACGTAGCCGATGTACTTGAAGCCCAGCTCGTTGACGAGCGCGCCGGGCAGCACGGCCGCCGCGATGGCGTCCTTGACGGTCTTCGCCGCGTTGTAGAGCCGCTCGCCGAACGACGGGATGTCGTGCAGGAGGTCGCCCACCTCGTCCTTGAAGCGGTGGTAGCCCTGGGCCTCGCGGATGCGGTTCAGATACCCGGTGAGCGCGCCGACGGCCGGCGCAATCGACATCTCGTTGTCGTTGAGCAGCACGATGAGGCGCGTCCTGAGGTGGCCCGACTGGTTGACGGCCTCCATCGCCATGCCGCCCGCAAGGCTTGAGTCGCCGATGACGGCGACGACGTGGTGGTCTTCGCCGCGCTGGTCGCGCGCGACGGCCATCCCCAGCGCGGCCGAGAGCGAGGTCGAGGCGTGGCCGGCGCCGAAGGTGTCGTACTCCGACTCGACGCGGCGCAGGAAGCCCGAGATGCCGCCGTACTGCTTCACCGTCGGCAGAAGCTCGCGCCGGCCCGTCAGAATCTTGTGCGCGTACGCCTGGTGCCCCACGTCCCAGACGAGCCGGTCGCGCGGCGTGTCGAAGGCGTAGTGCAGCGCCACGGCCAGCTCGACCGCCCCGAGGCTCGCGCCCGTGTGGCCGCCCACGCGCGACATCGTCTCAAGGATGTACTGGCGTATCTCGTCGCCGACGGCCTGCAACTGTTCGGGGCGCAGGCGGCGCAAGTCCGCGGGCGAGTCAATCTGCTGTAGGAGTTTCATCGGGCGCAATTCTACTTTAAAAAGCTTGGAGTCTGAAGTCTGGAGTCTGGAGAGCGCTGCCCTCGAACTCGGCTTCACCCCCGGCTCCGGACTCCGGACTCCGGACTCCGGACTTTCAGATTTCGAGGACGAGCTTGCCGAACTGCGCGCGGTCCTGCATCAGCTCGTGCGCGCGGCGTGCTTCGGCGAGGGGGAGCGTGCGGTCTACGACGGCGCGAATCTGCCCGCGCTCGACGAACTTCAACGCGTCGAGCAGCTCGGCCTTCGAGCCCATGAACGACCCGAGCAGGTTGAGGTGGCGGTAGAAGACCTGCCGCAGGTCTGTGCGCGCGTCGTGGCCGCTCGTCGCGCCGCACGTCACGAGCCGCCCGTCCTTCTTCAGAGACAGGACGGAGCCCGGCCACGTCTCCGCGCCCGTGTGCTCGAAGACCACGTCCACGCCCCGCTTCCCCGTCAGCCGCCTGACCTCCTTCGGCCAGTCGGCGCGCGTGTAGTCCACGGCCTCGTCCGCGCCCAGCTCGAGCGCCCGCGCGCGCTTCTCCTCCGAACCGGCCGTGGCGATGACGCGCGCGCCGCGCAGCTTCGCGATCTGGATGCCGACCGAGCCGACGCCGCTGCCGGCCGCGTGGACGAGCACGTCCTCGCCCGGCTCGACGCGCGCGCGCGTGACGAGCATGTGCCACGCCGTCACCAGCACGAGCGGGAGCGCGGCCGCCTCCTCCCAGCTCAGGTTCTTCGGCTTCGGGACGACGTTGACGCCGGGCGCCGCGACCAGCTCGGCGTAGCCGCCGTCGCGGCGGTAGCCGATGATGTCGTACTCGGGGCAGAGGTTGTCGGCGCCGCCCAGGCACTCGCGGCAGTGTCCGCACGAGACGCCGGGCTGCAACATCACCTCGTCGCCCGGCCGAACCCATCCGACCAGCTCGCCCGCCTCGCGCACGACGCCCGCCACGTCGTTGCCGAGCGTGTGCGGCAGCGGAATCTCGATGCCGGGCAGGCCGGCGCGCGCCCACACGTCCAGGTGGTTGAGGGCGCAGGCGCGCACCTCGACCAGCACCCCGTCGGCGCGCAGGCGCGGCTCCGGGCGCTCCTCGTAGCGGAGGACTTCCGGCCCCCCGTGCTCGTGGAAGACGACTGCTTTCATGGCCTTCGATTTTAGATTTTTGACCCGCGATTGCAAACCGCGGCCGCCCGGCAGATAACAGGTAGCCCGCGCCCGGCGGGCGGCGGCCCGACGCGGCCGCGCTCAAAGAGGGCGGCCGGGAAGTGTCGACACTTCCCG
>DASVWB010000421.1:0-10479 GCA_036389815.1 Pyrinomonadaceae bacterium
TACGCGGAAGTTTCAGTGGGAAGGCGGCCGCGGGTGGCGGTGCTGGCGACGGGGACGGAGTTGGTTCAAGTCGGGGAGCGCCCGGGCGAGGACCAGATACGCGACTCGAACAGCTACTCGCTCGCGGCCTACGCGCGCCTCGCGGGCGCGGCCGTGGAGCGGCTCCCCTTCGCGGGCGACGACCCCGAACTGCTCCGGCGCGAGATCGCGGCGGCGGCCGAGCGCTCGGACGTGCTCGTGCTGTCGGGCGGCGTCTCGATGGGGCGTTACGACTTCACGAAGGCCGCGCTCGCCGCGCTCGGCGCGGAGGTCTTCTTCGAGCGCGTCTCGCTGCGGCCGGGCAAGCCGACCGTCTTCGCGCGGCTGCCCGGCGGGGCGCTCGTCTTCGGGCTGCCGGGGAACCCCGTCTCGGTCAGCGTCACCTTCAACCTCTTCGCGCGCACGGCGCTGCGCCGCATGCAGGGCGCGCGCGAGGCGGCGCCCCGCGAAGAGTCGGCCGTCCTCGCGCGCGCCGCGAAGGGCGCGGCCGAGCGCGCCAGCTACCTGCCCGCCGCGGTCTCGACCGACGCGGGCGGCCGACTGCTCGCCGAGCCTTTGAAGTGGGGCGGCTCCTCCGACTTCGTCGCCTTCGCCCGCGCCGCGGCCCTCGTCGTCGTGCCGGCCGGGGTTAAACTCATCGAAGCCGGGGGCGTCGTGAAGGTCGTGCGACTACCGGGGTGAGGGATTGATTCATTTGCCCGTCGGGTCGTCGGTTCATTTATTCTACTCTTCAATGAACCGCCGACCCGACGGGCAAATGAGTAAATCTCATATGAGCCCTCTGTGGTTAAATAGTCTCCCATGAGCGAGCTTTCACACTTCGACGCCGAGGGGCGCGCCGCGATGGTGGACACTTCGGGGAAGGCGCGGACGGCGCGGCGCGCGGTGGCGAGCGCGCGCGTGCTGATGTCGCCCGAGACGGTCGCGGCCGTGCGCGCCCGCCGCACGCCGAAGGGCGACCCTTTGGAGACGGCGCGCATCGCGGGCGTGATGGCCGCCAAGCGCACGGCCGACCTCATCCCCCTGTGCCACCCGCTCCCGCTCACGCACGCCGACGTGCGGGCGGAGTTGCGCGACGACGGCGTACACATCGAGGCCGAGGCTTCGACGACCGCGCAGACCGGCGTCGAGATGGAGGCGCTCACGGCCGCGGCCGTCGCCGCCCTCACCGTCTACGACATGTGCAAGGCGGTCGAGAAGGGGATGACCATCACCGACGTTCGGCTCGAAGAGAAGACGGGCGGCAAGTCCGGCGCGTGGCGTCGCAGCGAAGTCGGGTGAGGGGCGCGCCGTCTCGACCCGGGACTTCCGGCCCCGGACTCCGGACTTCTCTTTGACGCGCGGGCGCGGGGGAGGCGCGTCGTCGTGCGCGGCGGCCGGCGGCGGGCCGGGCCGTCGGCGGCCTTTCTTTCCGCGAACGCTTCCGGTTAGAATGGCGTATCAGTTGAGGTGGAAGAGCGACACGCCCGCAACGGAGGCTTACAGATGAACTACCGAATCGCACGCGACGCGCGCCCGCAGGTCACGACGCTCCTGCTCGCGACCGCCCTCAGCGTCTGCCTCTGGTACCTGCCTTACGCGGAGTTCCTGGCCTACCCGTTCCGCATCTTCGTCACCTTCATCCACGAGGGCGGGCACGCGCTGGCCGCGCTGCTGACGGGGAACGCGGTGCACAGCCTGACGGTCTCGGCCGACGGGAGCGGCGTGGTCTACTCGGTCAACGGCGGGCTGCTGTCGAGCATGTTCGTGTCGAGCGCCGGGTACCTGGGCGCGATGTCGTTCGGGGCGCTGATGCTGTGGCTGGTGCGCGTGCGCGTGAAGGGGCGCGTGGTGCTGGCCGCCGCGGGCGCGCTCGTGCTGCTGCTCGCAGTCCTCTTTGGCTTCCTCGCGCCGGTGTGGAACATGAGCCTGCCGGGGCTCTTCACGCTCGTCTCGGGGCTCGTGCTGCCGGCGGCGCTCTTCGCCGCGGCGAAGTACCTCAAGCCGCGCGCGGCCGCCTTCCTCGTCTCGTTCCTCGCGGTGCAGTGCGTGCTCAACGCCGTCTTCGATCTGAAGAACGTGCTCTTCGTCTCCGCCTTCACCGACGCGCAGACCGACGCGGCGAACATGGCGGCGGCGACGGGCATCCCGTCCTTCTTCTGGGCGCTCTTCTGGATCGGCGTCGCGCTCGTCATCCTCTCGCTGGCGCTGCGCGCCTACGTCGCCGGGCGCGATACGCCGACGCAGCCCGACCTGCCGTTCGAGGACTCGCCGCTCGACGTCTGAAGCCCGTTCCGAAGTCTTTAAGCGCGTGACGGAGAGAGACGAGAGGCCGCCGGGAGCAGGCGCGCGGGAAGCGCCGCCCGGCGGCCTCTCTTTTTCCGCCGAAGACCCTGTGGCGCCGCCGCCGACGCTCGGCTCGCTCCCCGTGGGCGCGCGCCTGATACTGCGCTGCCGCGCCGACTGGCGCGCCGCCACCGTCGCCGCCTTCGAGGCGGAGTCGGGGCGCGTCGTCCTCAACGTCGCCTCGCCCGGCGGCCACACCTACCGCGTCCGCCGGCCCGCGGACGCCGCGCTCGCGTACGACGGCCACTTCCCCGTCCTCGGCGAAGGCTCCTGGCGCGCGGGACTCGCGCGCTACGACGTGCGCTGGTGAAAAATTCGGGGTCTAGATTTCGACGGCGGGGCGGAGGCTGACCCCCTCGTACTCTTCGGAACGCGCCTCGCGCGGCGCGAGCGTCGAGGCCGAGAGCAGGACGAGCGCGAGCCAGAGCAGGTCTGCGAGCAGCAGGTGGACTATCTGCAACCAGACCGGCGCGAGCAGCGCCGCGTTCAGGAGCCCCGCCGCGAACTGCGCCGCCAGCAGCCCCAGCACCCACGACGCCAGCGGCCGCGCCCGCGCGCCGCCGCCCTTCAAAGACGAGAGCGCGAAGTAGGTCAGATACCCGCCGACCACGACGGCCAGCGCCGGGTGCAGCTTGTAGTTCCTAAGGCTGAACAGGAGCCGCGCCGCAGCAGTCATCCCCTCCACGTCGGCGGTCGTCTCCGCGCCGCCTTCGGGGAAGAGCGTCGCCCCGAGCGCCGCCACCGCCCCGCTCACGCCGAGCGCCAGCGCGCCCAGCAGCGCCGCGCCCACGCGCCCGCGCAGGAACTCGCCCAGACGCGGCCGCGCCGCCTCCCCGCGCGAAGCCCACCACGCCGTCAGCGCCAGCGACGCGACCAGCAGGAACGTGTTGACGAGGTGCACGGAGAGGTAGACCGCGCGCGCGACCGACGCGTTGTCGGCCACGAGCCTCAAGAGCACGAGCCCCGCGCCGATGAGCGACTCCGTCACGATGAAGAGGCCGGAGAGGGCCGCGGCCGCGCGCACCGCGTGCCCGCGCCCGTATGCGCGGAAGCCCCAGACGCAGAGCGCGACGACGAGCAGGAAGGCGAGGCCGCTCGTCGCGCGGTGCGCGAACTCGACGAGCGTCTTGGCCTGCGAGGCGTCGGGCACGACCGTGCCGTGGCACAGCGGCCAGTGAGCCCCGCACCCGTCGCCCGACTTCGACGCGCGCACGAACGCGCCCCACAGGATGACCGCCATCGTCAACGCGGTCACAAACCACGCGTAGGCCGCGAACCTGCGCCGCCCCGGCCCGGAGTGTTGAGTTTCAGTGCCCATGATTTACGGACGGGAGCACGGCGATTATCCCGCCTCGACGGTGCCGAATCAAATCGGGCTTCAACGCAGCGCGCGCCGCCACACCGCCGGCTCGCCCTCGCGCCGGATGAGCGCGCTCACCTCGCGGTAGGCCGCCGCGTAGAGCGCGCGCATCTCCTCGGCCGAGCCCGGTCGCGCGAGCCTGCGTTCGAGTTCGTCCGCCGGAATCCTCTCGCCCGTCGCGCGGCGAGAGAGCGAAGGGCCTTCGCCGGCCGCGTAAGCGCACAGCCCCTCGGCGAGCCAGCGCGGCGCGCGCCCCGCGCCGGCGGCTCCGAGCGCCGCGTGTATAAGCTCGTGGCGCGGCGCCGTGCCGAGCACGCCGCGGCGGCGCAGCACGTCGAGCGGCTGGAGGTCTACGCGCCGCCCCTCGGTCGAGCCGGCGACCCACGCGGGCTGCCCCGTCGCCCCGACGAAGTCGCCCGTCGTCTCGTGCACGAAGACCTCTATGTCCGGCAGCCCGCCGCCCACGCCCGCCCTCTCCAGCCGCCGCACCACGTCCGCCCGCCACGCTTCGAGCGAGCGCAGCAACCCTTCGGCGTCGCGCCGCGCCACGCGCGCCGGGCAGCTCAGACGGAAGTGCTCGCTGCGGAGTTGGTAGTGTTCGACGCCGCCCGCCGCCGCAGGGCGCGCGCGCGGTGCGGCTTCGCCGACTAAGTAAGACGCCGTTTGGAAGAGACTGTGCCCCGAGTCTTCGACCGCGCGCCGCGAATCGTCCGCGGCGCGACTTTCGACGACGCCACTTTCGACGGCGCGACCTTCGACGGCGCCGCTCTCGTCAGACCTCGCGCCGGGACTCCCGCGCCTCGCGCCGAAGTCCGCGTCGCGCAGCGCGCCGAGGCCCGCGCCGGGGAAGTAGTGCGCGAGTATCTGTCGGTAGGACGCGCCGCGCCCGGCCGAGACGTGCGCGCCCGCCTGGCAGAGCCCGAGCCCGTGGCCGAAGCCGCGACCGCGGAAGACGAAGCTGGAGCCCGCGCGCGTCACCTCGAAGCGCGAGCTTTTGAGCACGCCCCAGCCGAGCGTGCGCCCGACGATGATCTTGAAGTCCCAGCCGCGCAGGCGCCTGCGCCGCGCGCCTTCCAGCTCGACCAGCTCGGCGCGCCCCGTGCGGTCGCGGCGCACGACGCGCACGCCCGCGACGTGGCCGCCCACGTCGCTGCGCTCGTCGGCGCGCAGGGCGCGCGTCAACTGCTCGGCCGGAATCACGTCCGCCCACGTCTCGGCCGCGCCCGAGCAGAAGTCGTCGCGCACGCCGCGCAGGTGCGCCGGGGCGTGTGCCGCGCCCCAGAGCTTCGAGAGGTCCGCGGTCGCGCCGCCGCACGCGGCGCTGAAGTAGCTCTCGGCCACGCGACCCGAAGGCTCGCGCAGGACTTCGCCCTCCGTCTCGCGCACGGCGCGGCGCGCGAGTTCGTAGAACTCGGGGCGTGCCGTCTCGTCGCGCACGGGCGTGAAGCGCTGGCAGTGCGTCGTGTCGCAGAGGTCGAAGCGGTCGCGCGCGTGGCGGCCGAGGTTGCGCACGGCGTATGTGCGCGCGGCGACGGCGAGGGCTTTGAGGGCTTCGGGCTCCGACTCGACGCTCCCCTCGGCAGCGAGCACGCCGAAGACGTAGTCTTCGAGCGCGAGCGACGCGGTCGCGTCCTCGCGCGACAGGCGCACTCGCAGGGCGCGCCCCGCGGCCTCCCCGCCCAAGCTTGAGGGGCCCGCCGCCCGCGCGTCGTCTACGGGCGAGGACTCTGAAGGACCGGCCTCTTCTTCCGCGGGGCCGCGGCCGAGCGTGCGCGCGTATGCCTCGAAGACCGGCCGCGCGAGTTTGGCCGCGTCCGACCCGCGCGAGCGCTTGAGGAAGACGAGGACGAGGAGCCTGACGCTCTCCGGCGGGACTTCGCGCGGCTCCGCGCCCGGCGACGAAGCGCCGCCCTCGCCCTCCTTCGCGTCGGCGGCGAACCCGACGAACCAGCCCTGCGAGCGCCAGCCGTCCTGCGGCGTCGAGGTGCCCGTCTTGCCGAAGGCGTAGACGGGGAGCGTGGCGAGCCCCGAGTTCGAGGCCGTGCCGTATGCGACCGCGCCGCGCATCCCCGCGAGCAGCAGCGCGCGTTGCGCGGGGGCGACCTCGACGCGCGCGCGCACCATCGGCGCGAAGCCTTCGGCGCGCGCGGGGCGCGGCGCGAGAAGCCTCCCGCCGTTGAAGAGCGCCGCGTAGGCGGAGGCGAGCTGCGCGGGGCTCACGCGTATGCGCTCGCTCTCGCCGAGCATCTCGGCGACGCCCGGCGCTTCCGCCGGGAGCAGCCCCGGCGACTCTCGCCCGTCGTCGCCGCCGCCCGTCGGCGTGCCGAAGCCGAAGTCGCGCAGCGTGCGCTCGTAGGCCGCGGCGTCGAGCGCGCGCGCGGCGCGGGCGAAGTAGTAGTTGCAGGAGTTAGCGAGCGCCTGCGCGGGGCCGAAGGCGCGGCGGTAGCGCGGGTGCGAGCAGTCTATCTTGAAGCCCTCGTGCTCGTAGTGGCCGCGGCAGCTCAGGCGTTCGTCCGCGGAGAGCGAGCCCGTGCGCAGCGCCGCCAGCATCGTGAAGGGCTTGACGGCCGAGCCCGGCGGCGTCGCCTCCTCGAAGGCGGCGCGCCCGCCCGCGAGAGCGCGCACGCGCCCCGTCTGCGCGTCCATGACGAGGACGACGCCGTCCCGGCCGTCGAGTGAGTCGCGCGCCGCGCGCAGCAGCAGCCCGTCGGCTTCGGCCTCGCTCGGCGGCGCGGGCGCGGGCCGGCGCGCGAAGTGAAAGCCGGGCAGCAGAGCGAGCATGAGGGCGAAGGGCAAGAGGCAGAAGGCGAAGGGCAAAACTCGTAGACGAAAGACGCGCCGTCCCCCGTCAACGTTTTCGCCCTTCGCCTTTTGCACTTCGACTTCCATGGACGCCTCGCGCTCAGCGGCCGGGCTCCGGCTCGTCTATGACGTTCACGTCGGAGCGGAAGCGCCGGTAGTCTGTGAAGCGGAGGGTGGCGCGCAGGCGCGGGTGCTGCGCGCCCTCGATGACGGTCAGCCACTCGGCCGCGTCGGGGACGAGCAGCGTCTGCTCCGGGTCTTTGAAGGTGTGGCGGCGGAAGGTGACGGCGTAGTCCTGGTTGGTGTACCTGAGGCGGTGCGAGGGGCCGAATGCGCCGAAGGCGCGCGGGCTGTCGAACTCGAAAGGCGCGACGAGGTGCATCTCGTAACGGAGCACGTCGAAGTTCTCGGCGTCCACCCAGAGCAGGTAGTAGACGGGGGCGACGGCGCGGAAGCGCAGCCCCACCCCGAGGAGCCTGCGGCTCCACTCGGCCCGCGCCGGCGGCTGGCCCGGGCGCTCGGCGCGTACGCGGTAGGCCGCGCGCCCGCCGACCCGCTCCTCGCCTTCGAGCGCGAACTCGTGAAGCGGGCGGTGCTGCGGCAGCAGCAGCCCGAGCGACATGACGTTGTAGCCGTACCACGGCTCGCGGCGCTCACCCTTCGCGGGCTTGCCGTCCACCGTCTTCAGCCGCCGCACGCTCTTCGGGTAGAAGTCCTCCTCGTCGCCCGACAACTGCTCGCGCAGGACGACCGTCTCGAAGACGAACTCCTTCGACTTCTTCGGCCGCATCTCCCTGTCCAGCTCCTCGTCGCGGAGCGTCTCGGTGAAGGTGATGCGGAAGAGCCCCGACTGGTAGCGCGCCACCGCCTCGCCGGCCTTCTCCAGTATGCGCTCCAGCCGCTCGCCGCCCCGCGCCGGCGCGTCCGCGTCCTGCCCGCGCGCCGACGCGCAGAGCGCGAGCGCGAGCACGAACACGAAGACTCCCGTCGTCCGAAGCGGTGTCATAAAACAACGAATCACCGAGCGAGGGGTTTAAGCCTGCAACTGCGGCTCGGCGGCGACGGGCTCCGGCGGCGGCGCGGCGGGCGCGGGCTCCGCGGCGGGCGCGAACGTCGCCGAGAGCGGCGGCGTCACGCGCGCCAGCGCGCCGAGCGTGACGACCCAGCCCACGAGCGTGAGCGCGAAGGTCAGCGCGAGCCGTAGCCCGAAGAGCGACAGCTCCGACCAGCCGTTCGTGACCGACGTGCGCGTGAAGAGGACGAAGTACGGCGTCAGCCCGAAGAAGAAGAGCCCGAGCGCGTAGACGAGCACCGAGCGCGGCAGGAAGGCGCGCCCCGCCACACGGTGCAGGCCCCGCAGCGTGGCCTTGAGCCCGTCGCGCGCCGCCGCGAGCCACAGGTGCGCGGCCGCGAGCGGCAGCACGAAGCCCGGGAGCGCGAGCCACAGCGTCGAAGTGAGCACCTCCTGCCAGTGCAGCGGCACGGGGCGCGCCGCCCCTGCCGCGGGGACGTACGCGGCCGGCAGCTCGTCAACCTTCGGCAGCCAGCCCGGCAGCTTGCCGAGCAGGTAGACGAAGAGCACGGCGAGGCCCGCGACGGGCAGCGCCAGCAGCAGCACCTTCGGCACGTCGCGCAGCGTGCGCCGCAGCAGCCCGCCGCGCGCCTCCCCGCGGGGCAGCGCCGCGTTTGCCGTCGCCGACAGCAGCAGCAGTAAGAGCACCGGCGCGGCGAGCGCCGTCGCGGCCGTCAGCGCGAGCTGCCAGGCGTTCGCCACGCCGGTCGAGAAGAAGTAGTAGACGCACGCGAGCAGCAGCGCGTAGAGCGCCGCGAGCAGCAGCAGCCCCCGCCAGCCGCGCAGCGTGTCGCGCGCCGCGTCGCCGAGCGCCTTGAGCGTGTCTTTAATCATCACCTTTGTCCTTCCGCGCGGCGGCGCGTCACTTGTCGAGGATGGTCATCCCGGCCGTGGCCGAGTTGGCGCGCACGTCGGGCTCGTACATGCGCTCGGCGCGCGCGGGGGCGGCGCGGAACCGCCCCGGCACCTGCACGCGCATCGCGTACTGGAACTGCGCCTTGCCGTCGAAGTAGTTGAGGAAGAGCACGGCGCGGTTGTCGCGGAACTCGCGCGCGCTGTACCAGTCGCTCCAGTCCTTGTCGGTGTGGCCGAGGTCGATGCCGCTCACCTCCTCGACCTGCTCGCAGCCCGCCGGTATCGGGTCTTCCACCATCAGGTACTCGGCCTTCTCGCCTTCGAGGCGGAGGCGCGAGACGATGATGTCGCCCGAGCGCACGTCGCCCGCGAGCGGCTCGACGGCCCAGCCGAGCGTGCCGTCCGACTTCTCGGCCACCTTGAGGCGCAGGTACTCGCGGTGGAGCTTCAACTGCGGCACGCCGGCCTCGGCCGTCTGCTCGTCGTTCGTGTGGTGCGTGAGCGTCGTCGCCAGGTAGAGCATGCCGGGGCCGCGCTTGACGACGCGCACCTCCGAGGACTGCCCGACCTCGCCGCCGCGCCGCTGGACGACGAAGGGCTGCGCGGAGGCGGCGTCGGCCGCCGTCACCTGCTTCTGCAAGACCTGCTGCCCGCCGACGTAGACTTCGAGCGAGTAGTCGGCGTCCAGCTCCCTGCTCACCTTCACGTAGTCGATGAGGGCGTAGACGGCGAAGGCCGTCTCGCGCGTCGAGAGCCAGTAGTGGCCGAAGCGGCGGTGGCCGACGAGCCAGCGCGCCGCGCGCGGCAGCACCTCGCTCTGCGGGAGCAGCCGCGCGAGCGCCTTGACCGAGAGCGCCGTCGCCTCCGTGTTCTCCCAGAACGCCTCCGCCCCGTTGCCCTTCGCCGAGCGCTCTATCTCCGCCGCGACGGCCTGCGCGCGCCGCTCGTCGCCGCGCTCCTTCAAGCCCAGCGCGAGGAGCGCGCGGCCGTAGGCCGTGAGCCGCCCGCGGTTGTCGAAGAGGTCGTTCAGGTAGCGCATCTCCGCGTCGCCGCTCCCGGCGAGCGCGTAGGCCATGTAGGCGCGCTCGTCCGGCATGAGCGCCTCGACGCGCCCGTCCTTGTTCTCGTCGAGCATCCTGCGCAGGGCGGCGCGGCCGCTCTCGACCTTCGCCGCGTCAACCTCGTAGCCTGCGCGCCCGGCCTGCGTCAGCCCGTCCACGACGTAGGCGGTCATCCACGCGGTCGTCGGGTCGTCCTTCCACCAGCCCCAGCCGCCGTCGCCGTGCTGGAAGGCGTAGAGGCGGCGCAGACCTTTGCGCACCTTCTTGTCGAGGTTGTTCGTGTCGCGCACCGTGGCCGTCTGCACGTTCTGGAGCGCCTGCGTCACGATGACGTTCGGCAGGAACGAGGACATCGTCTGCTCGGTGCAGCCGTACGGGTAGCTCGTCAGGTAGTCGAGCGCGCCGAAGAGCGTGCCGGCTATCGAAGGCGAGACCTCGACGCGGAGCGTGCGCGCGCTCGGGTCGGCGTTGGCCGGGAGCGTGAGCGTGACGGTCTTGTCGGCCTCGTCGTCCGCGAAGGCGAACGAGTCGGCGCGCGTGTACTTCAGGCCGCGCGGGACGACCGCGATGCCCGTCTCCAGGGCGTCCGACTCGGTGTCGGTGAGCGCCTTCGCCAGGACCTTCAGGTCGCCGGAGGCGGGCGCCTCGACGCGCCAGTTGACGCGGTACTCGCCCTGGCTCGGGATGGTCACGGTCTGCTGCGCGGGGTCGAGCAGGCGCGCGCCGGCCACCTCGATGCTGATCTTCGTCGCCTTGTCGGCCTTCAGGTAGTTGTGGACTATGCCAGAGAGCGTGACCGTGTCGCCGGCCGTCAGGAAGCGCGGCATGGCGACGCGGATGATCACGTCCTTGCGCTCGACGACCTTCGAGACGGCGACGCCGACCCGCGTGTCGGCCGTGACGGCGCGGGCGGTGGCGCGCCACGTCGTCAGGTTGTCGGGCAGGTCGAACTTCGCCGTCGCCTT